>DATLSL010000091.1:0-8404 GCA_035534135.1 Rhodanobacteraceae bacterium
GACGGCAGGCGCGGGAACGGCTGCGGCGGCCAGCGCGGGTTGCGGCGCGGGAACGGCAGCGGCCGGCGGCGACGCGGACGCGGCGGGTGCAACCGGCGCATCGAGCGGCGCCGCGCTGGGCGCGCTTGCGGCCGAAACGGCATCTGCCGGAGCAATGCCTGCAGCCGCACCGGCGGGGCGATTGCCCTCAAGGCGACTCAGGCGCGAATCGAGATCGACGTACTGGTCTTTCTGGCGCTGATCGGATTCCTGCTGCTGGTGCTGCAGCTGTTCGATCTGCCCCTGCAGATTGCGCACCTGCTGTTCGAGATTCTGGAGCCGATTGAGCAGGCTCAACGTGCCGTCGTTGGCGCGCGCCTGCTGCTGTTCCAGCGCGGTGACACGATCGGCGAGGCTGGCGCGCTCCTGCGCCTGCACGGCGGGAACGCCGACGGCGGCCACGAGGGCCGCCGCCAGCAGGCCGATTCCGAGAGGGAAGGCCCGGTTCCGCATGACTTATTTCGCCGTGTAAACGATGTCCACGCGGCGGTTCTTGGCCCAGCAGGTCTCGTTGTGCTCGCGGCACACCGGACGCTCTTTGCCATAGCTGACGACGGTGATCTGCGCGGCCGAGGCACCCAGCGCTTCCAGCGCGCTGGAGACGGACTTGGCGCGACGCTCGCCGAGGCCGAGATTGTACTCGCGGGTACCGCGCTCGTCGGTGTTGCCCTCGAGGGTCATGCGCGCCTCGGGACGATCCACCAGGTACTTGGCCTGGCAGGCCACGATCTGCTGGAACTGCGGCTTGATGTCAGCCTTGTCGAAATCAAAGTAGATCGAGCGCTGACGCAGGCACGGATCGGTGTCCAGATCGGCCGGGGTGTACTTGCCCGAAGCGACCGGCGCGGTCGCGACCGGCGGTGGGGGCGGCGGGGTCTGCTCGGGCTGCGGTTTGACGGCCTGCTTGCTGGCACAGGCGGCCAGGCCGACGCTGAGCAGCGCGGCGAGGGTGATGCGAACGGTCTTGTTCATGGCGGACATCTCGCGGAGTGGAGGTTGATGCGGGGGACAACGGTAAAAGGGGTCGCCGGATTCCCGGTTGTTATTCAGTGCTGCCGGTAGGGGCCCCAGGACGGGGATTGCACGTCGCCGTTGGCCAGCGAAAGCCGCTGGCGGATGCGTCCGTCGTCCGAGACCGAATACAGCACGCCGCGCGTCCCTTCGCTGGCGGCATACAGCAGCATGCTTCCGTTCGGCGCGAAGCTGGGTGATTCATCCATCGGACCAGGTGAAAGAAAGCGCATCTGGTCGCCCAACTTGCGGTCCATGACCGCAATACGATACACGTTCCCGCTGCCCTGCACCATCGCGAACTGGCTGGCGTCGTAGTTAATCGCCACGTTGGCGTTGTATTCGCCCTGGAAGGTAATCCGTGTCGCCCCGCCGCCACTCAGCGGCACCTGGTAGAGCTGCGGCTTGCCGGAACGGTCGGAGGTAAAGACGATACTCTGGCCGCCGGGCATCCAGCGCGGCTCGGTATTGATCGACATGCTGTGGGTCAGCTGGGTGAGCTGGCGAGTAGCCAGATCCATCACGTAAATCTCGGGGTTGCCGCCGAACGACAGGCACATCGCCAGTTTCGTGCCGTCGGGGGAGAACGATGGCGCACCGTTGATGCCCTTGCGTGCCGAGATCAGCTGACGCGCGCCGGTGGCGAGGTCCTGCATGTACACGGCCGAGTCGCCTTTCTCGAACGAGACATAAGCCAGCTGCTTGCCGTCCGGCGACCACGCCGGCGACAGCAGCGGCTGGCGCGAGCGCACCACCACCTGCGGGTTGTAGCCATCGGAATCGGCGACGATCAGCGAGTACTGCAGGCTTTTGCCGACGCCGACCGCGGTGACATAGGCGATGCGCGTGTAGAACGCGCCCGGCACGCCGATGATCTTCTGGTAGATCTGGTCGGCGATCTGGTGCGCGACACCGCGCAGATCGGCCGGCAGCGCGGTGTAGGCCAGGGTCAGCAACTGCTGCTGCCGGGTCACGTCCCACAGCTCGAAGTCCACGCGTACCTGACCGCCGCTGACGTCGCGCTCGCGGCCGACGACGATGTAGTCCTGCTTGAGCAGTTTCCAGGTCGGAAACTTGATCTCGCTGCCGCGCGTCGGCGTCTCGACGATGTCCTGGCGGCCGAGGGTGCGGAACTTGCCCGAACGCGCCAGATCGTTGCGGATCACTTCGGACACGTCGGTGGCCGGCGGCGTGGCGGCGCTCTCGAAGGCGAACGGCACGATCGTGATCGGAATCGCCGAGGGCACGCCATTGACGATGTCGAGGGTCAGGCTCTGCGCCTGCGCAGCCGGAACGCCGGCCGGCACGATGGCGCTGACGGCCGCGACCAGCGCGGCGGCGAGAAATGCTTTCAGGTGGCGGATCATCATTAGTTGTTGACCGTGAAGTTGAGGGTGAGTTCGCGCTGAAAGACTTTTTCGAAGCCTTGATAGGGTAGCGGCTGCGCGCGCATGACGGCGGCCTCGACCGAATGCCGCACCAGCGGGTCGTAGGGACAGCTGGGCTCGATCTGCACGCGGATGACCTGGCCGCCGGGAATCTGCACGATGCGGATCGGGCAGGTTACGCCCTTGGGGACATTGTCGGGGCGCAGCCAGTTCTGGGTGATGGTGCTGACCAGGGCCGCCTGATACTGCGCCAGAAGACTTTGTTCCTGGCTGTTGTTGCCGCTGGTCGCCTGCGGCGCTACCGCGACGCTGGCCGCCGGCGCCGGCGTGCTGTTCTTGGCCAGATCCTTCAACTGCGTCAGTTTCTGCTGCTCAAGTTTGGTCTTGCGGTCGGCCTGCTGGCTCTGGCGCTTGACCTGATCGAGCTCGGCCAGCAGCTTGTCGGCCTGCTGGCGCGCGGCATCCACCTCGCTCATGCGCTGGCGCTCGCGCTGTTGCTGCTCGTGCCGGACCTGCTCGGCCTGCTGCTGCGCCAGCGCCACCGCGCGCTCCTGATTGCGGACGTCGGGATGCTGGGGCGGCGGCGGCAGGGTTGGCACCGCCAGCCTGGGCAGAGTGGGTTCGGGCACCCTGGGCGGCGTGGCAGCGGGTGGTGGTGGTGTCCTGACTTTCAGCGGTCGGGTCCTGATCGGCCGCGACGACGGCCGCGGCGCGGCGCTGATGCCGACCAGGGTCGCTTCGATCACCGGCCCGGGCAGCGCCAGCGGGCGCGTGCACTGCACCGGATTGAGCCACGGCAGGCCCAGCCAGGCAAAGGCGCTCTCCCACGCGGCGCAGGAGAGCATCGCCAGCAGCAGGAAGGCGAGCAGGCCGGCGTGCAGCAGGGCGGCCAGGGCCACCGCCCAGGCCGTGGCCCTAGTGTCGCCCGCTGTGCGCATCGGTCGCCGCCTGCTCGGGCTGGCTCATCAGGCCGACCTTGGGAACCCCGGCTTGCTGCAGCAGCACCATGGCCTGGTAGATGCGGCCGTAGTCGACCCGCGTATCGCCGCCGATCAGCACCGGCACCGTCGGGTTCTGGCGCATGATCGCGGCGACCTTGGCCTGCAGCGCCTGTGCGTCGATCCGCTCGCGCGGCGCATTGCCGAGGGTCAGGTACAGACTGCCATCGCGGTCGACGCTGACCACCACCGGACGCTTGTCGGTCTCGATCGCCTTGGCCGCCGACTGCGGCAGCTGGATGTCCACGCCCAGGTTGAGCAGCGGCGCGGTGACCATGAAGATGATCAGCAACACCAGCATCACGTCGATGTAGGGGACGACGTTGATTTCGGCCTTGAGCGGACGGCGCTTGCGGCGCGGAGAATGCATCACGGCCATCGCGGTTCAGGGACGTTCATCGGCATGGATCTGCCGCTGCAGGATCGAGGAGAACTCGTCCTGGAAAGTGTCAAAGCGCACCGTCAGGCGCTCGACGCGGGTGGCGAAGCGGTTGTAGGCCCAGACCGCGGGGATCGCGGCGAACAGGCCCATCGCGGTGGCCACCAGCGCCTCGGAGATACCCGGTGCGACCATTGCGATAGTCGCTTCCTTGACGCTGCCCAGGCCCTGAAACGCGGCCATGATGCCCCACACGGTGCCGAACAGGCCGACGTAGGGGCTGACCGAGCCGACGTTGGCCAGGAACTCGAGGTTGCGCTCGAGACGGTCGAGCTCGCGGCTCAGCACCACCCGCATCGCCCGCTGTGCGCCCTCGAGGACGATGCGCGGGTCGAGCGCACGGCGCTGGCGCTGGCGCACGAACTCGCGAAAGCCGGCTTCGAACAGGCCTTCCAGACCGCGCAGGCGCTCGCCGCGGGCGCCGGCGTCACGAAACAGCGCCGCCAGATCGGCACCGGACCAGAAGCGCTCCTCGAACGCACTGGCCTCGCGCGAGGCTTCGTCGAGCAGCGCCTTCTTGCGGAAGATGATCACCCACGAGGCAAACGAGAAGACCAGCAGGATCAGCAGCACGGCCTTCACCGGCAGGCTGGCGTGCAGCACCAGATCGAGAATATTGAGCTCGCCGTTCATCGGTCAGAGGAGTCCTGCCAGAAGGTGGATGGGAATGGCCATCGGTTTGAGCGACTGCGCGTCCACGCAGGCGGCACGCACCGTGGCCTCGACCAGACGCTCGCCGTCGCCGACGCGCACCAGCGCCTGTGCGAACGCCAACGCCGCCGCGCGCCGCGACTGCAGCATCACGCCGGCATCCAGCTCGTCATCCAGACGCGCCGGACGCAGAAAACGCAGATCCATCGCGTAGACCACGAACAGTACGCCGTGTTCCTCGCGCAGCTGTCCCTGCTCGATGCCGCGCGCGCGCAGCCACTCGGTTCGCGCGCGCTCGAGAAAACGGACGTAGCTGGCGTGATAGACCACTCCGCCGGCATCGGTATCTTCCCAATAGACCCTTATCCGCCAACTGAACGAAAGTGGAATCGCCGCAGGATCGGCGTCACGGTTTGCGCTCATGCCGGCGCCACTCACCCGGCGTCCGGGCCGAACAGATCCGGCGCCGCGACCGCTTTCGGCGCGGTCAGGCCGAAATGCCGCCAGGCCTTGTTGCTGGCCATGCGGCCGCGCGCGGTGCGTACCAGGTAGCCCTGCTGGATCAGGTACGGCTCGAGCACGTCCTCGAGGGTGCCGCGGTCTTCCGACAGCGCCGCCGCCAGCGACTCCACGCCGACCGGGCCGCCCTCGAAGTTGTCGATGATCAGGCGCAGCAGGCGGCGGTCGAGTTCGTCGAAACCCTCGGCGTCCACCTTCAGCATCACCAGCGCGTCGCGCGCGACGTCGAAGGTGATGTGCCCGGCCGCGCGCACCTCGGCAAAGTCGCGCACGCGGCGCAGCAGGCGGTTGGCAATGCGCGGCGTGCCGCGCGAGCGGCGCGCGATCTCGACCGCGCCCTCGGCCGCGCACTCGATGCCGAGGATGCGCGCCGAGCGGCGCACGATCGCGGTCAGCTCCTCGGCGCTGTAGTACTCCAGCCGCTGCACGATGCCGAAGCGGTCGCGCAGCGGATTGGTCAGCATGCCGGCGCGGGTGGTGGCGCCGATCAAGGTGAACGGCGGCAGATCGAGCTTGATCGAGCGCGCCGCCGGACCCTCGCCGATCATGATGTCGATCTGGAAGTCCTCCAGCGCCGGGTACAGCACCTCCTCGACCACCGGCGACAGGCGGTGGATCTCGTCGACGAACAGCACGTCGCGGGGTTCGAGGTTGGTCAGCAGCGCGGCAAGATCGCCGGCGCGCTCCAGCACCGGGCCGGAGGTCGAGCGCAGGTTGACACCCAGCTCGTTGGCGATGACGTGGCTGAGCGTGGTCTTGCCGAGCCCGGGCGGGCCGAAGATCAGCACGTGATCCAGCGCGCCGCCGCGCCGCCGCGCCGCCTCGATGTAGATCGACAGCTGCTCGCGCACCGTTTGCTGGCCGACGTAATCCGCCAACCGCTTGGGGCGGATCGAAGCCTCGACCGCCGCGTCCTCCTGGATGGCGTCGGCGGTGATGATGCGGCTGGCGTCGTTCATGGGCAGCGTGCCGGGGCGATGGCCTGATTATGGCAGGCCTTGGGGACCCCCAGAGCAGGTCCCGGGTGGGCACGACGGTGGCCTGGCGGGACGAGATGCAAGCGCGCATGCTCCTGTTGTCCCTTGGGGACTTCTCCTCTGGACTTCCTGCGGTCGTCCCGAAAAGGGACTCCCTTCGGTCGCGTTGGTCGTCCTGAGCGACGCGAAGGGCCTTCCCCACGGGCGCGTTCTTTCGGGGCGGCTCCCGCAGCGCGCAGGCGCTTGAATCCGCAGGCCGGGGACGCATCTTTCCGTCATGGGCGGCGAAGGGCTGCCCTCTCCTGCAGGGATTACCCGTCATGCGCATGGACAAACTGACCTCGCGCTTCCAGCAGGCGCTGGCCGACGCCCAATCGCTGGCCGTGGGTCGCGACCACAATCTGATCGAGCCGGCGCACGTGCTGCTCGCCCTGCTCGACCAGCAGGGCGGCTCGACCGCGCCGCTGCTGACGCGAACCGGCGTCAACGTGCCGACGCTGCGCCAGCGCCTCAGCGAGACTCTGGACAAGCTGCCGAAGGTCAGCGGCCAGGAGGGCAACGTCACGGCCGGCAACGACCTCACCCGCATCCTCAATATCACCGACAAGCTGGCCCAGCAGCGCGGCGACCCGTTCATCGCCAGCGAGCTGTTCGTGCTGGCCTGTCTGGACGACAAGGGCGCCGCCGGCCAGGCGTTGAAGGCGACCGGCGCCGGCAAGGCCGCGCTGGAAGCCGCGATCGAGCAGCTGCGCGGCGGCGAAAAGGTGGACGACGCCAATGCCGAGGAAAACCGCCAGGCGCTGGAGAAATACTGCATCGACCTCACCGCGCGCGCCGAGAGCGGCAAGCTCGACCCGGTGATCGGCCGCGACGAGGAGATTCGCCGCACCATCCAGGTGCTGCAGCGGCGCACCAAGAACAATCCGGTGCTGATCGGCGAACCCGGCGTCGGCAAGACCGCGATCGTCGAGGGCCTGGCCCAGCGCATCGTCAAGGGCGAGGTGCCCGAAGGCCTGCGCAATCGGCGCGTTCTGGCGCTGGACATGGGCGCGCTGATCGCCGGTGCCAAGTTCCGCGGCGAGTTCGAGGAGCGCCTGAAAGCCGTGCTCAAGGACCTGTCCCGGAACGAGGGCCGGATCATCCTGTTCATCGACGAGCTGCACACCGTGGTCGGCGCAGGAAAGGCGGAAGGCGCGATGGACGCCGGCAACATGCTCAAGCCGGCGCTGGCGCGCGGCGAGCTGCACTGCATCGGCGCCACCACGCTGGACGAATACCGCAAGTCCATCGAGAAGGATGCCGCGCTGGAGCGGCGCTTCCAGAAGGTGTACGTCGGCGAGCCCAGCGTCGAGGACACCATCGCCATCCTGCGCGGCCTGAAGGAACGCTACGCCGTGCATCATGGCGTCGAGATCACCGATCCGGCGATCGTCGCCGCGGCGACGCTGTCCAACCGCTACATCGCCGACCGCCAGCTGCCGGACAAGGCCATCGACCTGATGGACGAGGCGGCCTCGCGCATCCGCATGGAGATCGATTCCAAGCCCGAGGAGCTCGACCGCAAGGAACGCCGCCTGATCCAGCTCAAGATCCAGCGCGAGGCGCTGAAGAAGGAGCACGACAGCGAATCGAGGAAGCGGCTGGCCGATCTGCAAGCCGAGATTGCCACGCTGGAGCGCGAGTTCTCCGATCTCGATGAGATCTGGAAATCCGAGAAGGCCAGCCTGCAGGGCGCCACCCGCATCAAGGAGCAGATCGAGCAGGCCAGGCTCGAGCTGGAGGCGGCGCATCGCCAGCAGGATTTCGCCAGGATGAGCGAGATCCAGTACGGCCGGCTGCCGGAACTGGAGAAGCAGCTGAAAGCCGCGCAGGAAGCCGAGCACACGGGTTTCACCCTGCTGCAGGACAAGGTCACCGCCGAGGAGATCGCCGAAGTCGTCAGCCGCTGGACCGGCATCCCGGTCAGCAAGATGCTCGAAGGCGAACGCGACAAGCTGCTGAAGATGGAGGATGCGCTGCACCGGCGCGTGGTCGGCCAGGACGAGGCCGTGCACGCGGTCAGCGACGCCATCCGCCGCGCCCGCGCCGGCTTGTCCGACCCCAACCGGCCCAGCGGCTCGTTCCTGTTCCTCGGCCCCACCGGCGTCGGCAAGACCGAACTGTGCAAGGCGCTGGCCGCGTTCCTGTTCGACACCGAGGACGCGATGGTGCGCATCGACATGAGCGAGTTCATGGAGAAGCACGCGGTGTCGCGGTTGATCGGCGCGCCGCCGGGCTATGTCGGCTACGAGGAAGGCGGCACCCTCACCGAGGCCGTGCGCCGGCGGCCGTACAGCGTGATCCAGCTCGACGAGGTCGAGAAGGCGCACCCGGACGTGTTCA
>DATLSL010000092.1:0-17088 GCA_035534135.1 Rhodanobacteraceae bacterium
ACGTCCGAAATAGAACTTGCTGGCGGCGGCGAAGCCGTGCACGGCCTGGCCGCCCTGCTGGCCGAGGAACACTTCGTTGACGTAGGCGTCGAGGATGCGTCCGCGACTGTAGTGCGCGGTGATCAGCACCGACAGCAGCGCCTCGTTGAACTTGCGCACGTAGTTCTGGTTGCGGTCGAGGAACAGGCCGCGCACCAGCTGCTGGGTCAGCGTCGAGCCGCCCTGCACCACATGGCCGGCGCGCAGGTTGGCCAGGAAAGCGCGCGCGATGCCGCTGAAGTCGATGCCGATGTGGTGGCCGAAATCGCGGTCCTCGACCGCCTGCAGGCCGCTGATCAGCAGCGGCGGCAGCTGGTCGAGCTTGACCACCTCGCGCTCTTCCTGCTCGGCGCCGTACAGCGTGGCAATGCGCGCCGGATCGAGGTGCCAGACCTTGAGCGGACGCCGCGCGGTGAGGTCGGTCAGCGAGCCGACTTCGCCGCCGGCGAGCGTCAGGCGCACCCGTCGCGGCAGCTCGCCGCCGTCGGGATCGGCGTAGCCGCGCGAGGCGATCACGAAGGTGTTCGCACCATCCGGGCTCCAGCTGCCGGGCAGGCGCGCGTCGCTGACCGGCTGATAGCCGGCGAAGGCCAGCTCGGTGCGCAGGGTGGCCGCGTTCATCGGCTCGCCGGGCGCCAGCGGCAACGGTCGCGCATAGACGCGCGTCGGCTGACTGAACACCAGATCGCCGAAGCGCTCCTGCACGCGCCGGTCGAGCAGCATCGTGTACGGAATCAGGAAACCGCAGGCGAGACCGCAGCCGAGCCAGAACGGCCAGCGCAGCAGCGGCCAGGCGCGGCGGAACGCCGCCGCGAAGCGCGCAGGCAGCGAGGGGCGGTTGTCGGAGGCGGACATCGCGCTACTGTGCCGCGGCCGCCGGGCCTGCGCCAGAGGCCAGCGCGCGGAATTCATGCGCGGGTCACGGATCGGGCCGCGTTTTGGCCGCCGCGTGGCCGGCGAGCGCGGCAGTGCGATTGAACGCAACGGGGTATCAGCCGCCGCTGCCGGCACTCAGCCGCGCGTCCAGCACCGCCACGCGCGGGTCGTCCGGCGCCAGCGCACGGGCGTGGTCGAGCGCGGCGCGGGCATCGGCGTTCAGTCCCTGCGCCAGCCGCTGCGAGGCGCGGTCCAGCCAGGCATCAGCCAGCTGGCGCTTCATCTGCGCCGCGGCAGGATCGGCCGGCGCCAGCTGCACGAAGCTGTCGAGCATGCTGCCTGCCTGCTGCAGTTGGCCGCCGCGCAGGTCCTGCGCATACAGCGTCTGCGCGCGCGCGGGCAGCATGGCCAACCCGCCCAGCGCGGCGCTGTCCTGGGCGTCGATGGCCAGCGCACTGCGGTAGAGGTCGTAGGCGCAATCGCCCGGTGGCGACAGCAGGCGGCCGGCAGCGGCGGCCTGCGCGCCTTGCGCCAGCAGCGTGCGGACCTGCGCGCGCTGGGCCGCGCTCAACGCCGCCGGGGCGGCGCTGGCGTTTGCGGACTGGCGCTGGCGTTCGGCCAGGCGTGCACGTGCCGCGGCGAGGTCGGCCGAATCCGGCGCCAGCTGCGCTGCCTGGTCGAGCAGCTGGCGGGCACGCGCGAACTGCGCGGCGTCGGTGTCGGCGTGCGCCTGCACGATCAGCGCCTCGGCCACCTGACCGAGCCCGGAGCGGGCCTCCGCGTTGTTCGGATCCAGCGCCAGCGCAGCCTGGAACTCGGTCAGCGCGTTGCTGCCCGCAGGCGTGGTGAAGTGACCGCCGCGCAGGTCGGCGCGACCCTGTGCCAGATGCTGGCGCAGCGCGGTGTCGGCGTCGCGCTGCATGGCAGCGAGGCGCGCGCGCAGATCGGGCAGCGCGGCGTCGGCGGGACGCAGCGCGGCCACGCGATCGAGCAGCGTGGCGGCCTGCGCGATGTTGCCGGCATCCAGCGCCGCACGCGCCTGCGTCGCCAGCGCATCACCGACCTGGTCGAGTCCGTGGCGGCCGACGGCGTTGCCGGGATCGGCGTCGAGCACCCGGCGATACAGCGCAGCGGCACCGTCGCTGCCTTCGAGATGGCCATCCGCCAGCGCCTGTTGCGCGCGCCCGACCAGCGCTTCGATCTGCACGCCGGCGTTGCGCGCGGCACGCAGCGCGATCGCCAGACGGTCGACATCGGGGCCACCGCCGAGCAGCTCGCGGGCCTGTGCCAGCGCCGCCTCGGCGGCATCCAGTTGATGCGCCGCCAGCTCGCTGCGGGCACGCACCAGCTCGGCGTGGCCGACGCGGTTGAGCCCCGCCAGCGCGCGTTCGTTGTCAGGCTCCATCGCGCGCGCGGCCTCGTAATCCTCGCGCGCGCCCTGGGTACCGTCGCCGCCCAGCTGGCCGGCTGCAAGGGCGCGGTCGCCGCGCGTCAGCAGGATGTTGAGCTCGGTGCTTGGGAACAGCGCACGCAGCGGGCCGGGATTGAAGACCACCCACGAGCCGGCGACCAGCACCAGCAGGATCAGCAGCAGCGGCCACCAGGCCCGCCGGCGCGCCCGCGGCCGCGGTGGTGCGGCGACCGGCGCGCGCAGCATGCGCGGCTCGATGCGGATGTGCGGCAGATCGTCGGCGGGACGCAGGCGGTCGATGTCGCCCAGGGTCGGCTCGGTGCGTGGCGGCGGGCGGCGTTCGCGGTCGTGCGGCGTGTTCATGCGCTGGCGGGTCTTCGCGCGTTCATCACTCACTCTAGCATCGGCCACCGCGGCAGGCGGAGCGCAGGCAGGAGCGGATTCAGCCGCCGGCCAGACGCCGCATGACCGCGACGCCGAGCCGCGCAGGCGGCCGGTCGGCGCCGGCCGGTTCAATCGCCGCGCAGGCGGCGCGCATCGAACACATTGGCCAGCGCGCCCAGCTTGGCGAGCAGCGTCGCCAGCTGCTCGAAATCGCGCACGCGCAGGGTGTAGCGCATGTCCACCTCGCCGCCTTCCGCCGCACGCGTGGACGAGGCGACGATCTGCGCGCCGACGTGGGTGATCAGGCCGGTGACGTCCTTGATCAGATCCTTGCGGTCGTAGCCGCGCACGCCGATGTCGGCCTGGTAGGCCTGCGCCGGTGCGCGCCCCCACTGCACGTCGATCACCCGTTCGCGGCTGCGTGCCGCCAGCCGCGCCAGGCTGCGGCAGTCGGCGCGATGCACCGAGACGCCGCGGCCACGGGTGACAAAACCGGCGACGGCATCGCCGGGCAGCGGCTGGCAGCAGCGCGCCAGCACCATCAGCAGATTGCCGACGCCGTCAATGGTCAGCGCGCCCGGATCGCCGCGCGGCGGCCGTACGGTCGTCATGGCGACGGGACGTGCGCTGGCGGCAACGGGCTCGTGCAGCGCGCGCGCCAGCAGGCCGCTGCCGATCTCGCCCAGCGCCAGCGCCTCGTGCAGCTCGTCAACCGACTTCAACCCCAGCTGCAGGGTGAGCCGTTCGAGGTCGACCGCAGGCAGCGCCAGCCGGCGCAACTCGCGCTCGAGCAGGGTGCGACCGGCGGCGAGATTGGCGTCGTGCTCGACGCGGCGAAACCAGGCGCGCACCTTCTCCCGCGCGCGTGCGGTGGCGAGAAAGGCGTGATGCGGCGACAGCCAGTCGCGGCTCGGCTCGGCGACCTTGCCGGTGAGGATCTCGACGCGGTCGCCGCTGGCGGGCTGGAAGGTCAGCGGCACGATGCGGCCGTTGAGCTTGGCGCCGCGGCAGCGGTGCCCGACCTCGGTGTGGATGTGGTACGCGAAGTCCAGCACGCTGGCGCCGCGCGGCAGATCGATCACCTCGCCCTTCGGCGTCAGCACGTAGACGCGGTCCTCGAGCAGGTCGGTGCGAAAGCCCGCCAGCAGCGCGACATCGTCCTCGCCGTCGCCGCGCGCCTCCAGCAGCCGGCGCATCCAGGCCACCTTGCTCTCGAACGCGACGTCGGTGCCGCCGCCTTCCTTGTAGCGCCAGTGCGCGGCGACGCCGAGTTCGGCGGCGCGGTGCATCTCGCGGGTGCGGATCTGCACCTCGAAGGCCTTGCCCTCGGGCCCGGTCACCGCGGTATGCAGCGAGCGGTAGTCGTTGCCCTTGGGCCGCGCGATGTAGTCGTCGAACTCGCCCGGCACGTGCGGCCACAGCTGATGCACCACGCCCAGCGCGGCGTAGCAGGCCGGCACGTCATCGACCAGCACGCGCAGCGCGCGGATGTCGTAGAGATCGGAGAACTCGACGCCCTTGCGCTGCATCTTTTTCCAGATCGAATAGATGTGCTTGGGCCGTCCGGTCAGCTCGGCATGCAGGCCGGCCTCGGCCAGCGCCGCGGTGAGCCGCTGCGTGCACTGCGCGATGTAGCGCTCGCGGTCGTCGCGGCGTTCGTCGAGCAGCGTGGCGATGCGCTGGTAGGTCTCGGGCTGCAGGTAGCGGAAGGCGAGGTCTTCCAGCTCCCATTTCAGCTGCCAGATGCCGAGCCGGTTGGCCAGCGGCGCGTGGATGTCGGCGGTCAGTTCGGCCAGCGCCCGGCGCTCGGATTCGGGCCGGTCGCCGGCGGCGCGCAGGCGCGCCAGCTGGCGCGCCAGCAGCACGAACACCACGCGCAGATCGCGGATGATCGCCAGCAGCAGACGCCGCAGGCCCTCGGCGCCGCTGCGCGCGCTGCGCTGCGCATGCAGTGTCCACACCTGTTCGGCGGCGCGCTGACCCTCGACCAGGCGACGCACGCTTTCGGGCCAGGCGGCGGCGACCGCATCCCAGGCCTCGGGCGCCGCGCCGGCGCGCTCGTAGCACAGCGCTGCGGCGAGAGTGTCACTGTCGCAGCCGAGCGACTGCAGGATGTCCAGCGTGGCCGCCGCCAGGGCAGCGTCGCTGACGCCCGCAGCGGCCAGCTCCAGCGCCCGCGCCAGCACCGGCGCCGGATCGCGGGCGCGCCAGGAGTCGAGGGGGTCGCGTTCGAAGCGCATGCGGTCGCGGCGATGAGGGATGCGGGTTAGTGTGGTGTCTCGAAAGTACGCGCCAGCGATTGCAGATGGATTTCGGTGCGAGACCAGGCGCGACGGGGAGGCAGAGCCGCGCCATGGCAACGAGGAGCAACGCCGTATCGCGCCGCAAGACGCTGGAATGATGGACGGGTCTCCGAGAACCACACTAGCTTAGCGCGGCCCCCTGTGAGCGTGCCGGGGCGCCTGCTAGCATGGCGTCATGCGCATCCGAATCCTTGCCCTCGCCCTCCTGATCGCCGCCACCGGCGTGCATGCACAGACGTTTTCCTCGCTCGAGGAGCGCATGTCGCAAGCCGATTTCAAACGCGCCGGCCTCGACAAGCTCAGCCCCGGCGAATTGAAGTATCTCGACCGGTGGCTGCAGGCGCACGGCGCCGCGGGCGATGCCGGTGCGCCCGTCGTGGTCGGCTCCGCCAACATGTACGGCTACCGCACGCCGGTCGACCAGGCGCGCACCGTGGTGGAATCGACACTGGTGGGCAACTTCCGCGGCTGGGGCAGCCACAGCACCTTCAACCTCGCCAACGGCCAGGTCTGGAAGACCTCCGACGGCAGCAGCGGGAGCTGCCAGCAGATCACCGATCCCAGGGTGACGATCAAGCCGATGATGCTCGGCAGCTGGCTGATGTACGTGCACGGCTGCAGCGACAGCCTGCGCGTCGAGCGCGTGCGCTGACGTCTTCGGCGCCCGGGAAACCGGCGACCCGTTGCGGATCGATCATGCCGCGCCCGCGGCGGGCAAGCCCGTCGTCGCTCACGCCGCGGTGCCACCCACCGTCATCGCATCCACGCGCAGGGTCGGCTGGCCGACGCCGACCGGCACGCTCTGGCCGTCCTTGCCGCAGACGCCGACGCCCTCGTCGAGCTTGAGATCGCGGCCGACCATGCTGACGCGGGTCAGCACCTCGGGGCCGGAACCGATCAGGGTCGCGCCCTTGACCGGCCGCGTGACCTCGCCGTTCTCGATCAGGTAGGCCTCGCTGGCGGAGAACACGAACTTGCCGTTGGTGATGTCGACCTGGCCGCCGCCGAAGTTGACCGCGTACAGGCCCTTTTTGACCGAACGGATGATCGCGGCCGGATCGTGCGTGCCGGCGCGCATGTAGGTGTTGGTCATGCGCGGCATCGGCAGGTGCGCGAAGGACTCGCGGCGACCGTTGCCGGTGACCGCCATGCCCATCAGGCGCGCGTTGTGCTTGTCCTGCATGTAGCCGGTGAGCACACCGTTCTCGATCAGCGTGGTGCACTCGGTCGGGGTGCCCTCGTCGTCGACACTGAGCGAACCGCGGCGGCTGGGGAGGGTACCGTCGTCGACCACGGTGACGCCCTCGCTGGCGACGCGCTGACCCAGCCGGCCGCTGAAGGCCGAGGTGCCCTTGCGATTGAAGTCGCCCTCGAGTCCGTGGCCGATCGCCTCATGCAGCAGCACGCCCGGCCAGCCCGGTCCCAGCACCACGGTCATGCTTCCGGCGGGCGCGTCCACCGCGTCGAGGTTGACCAGCGCCTGACGCACGGCCTCGTCGGCCCACGCCTCGGCACGGCCATCGGCCAGCAGCTCGCGGTAATCGTGGCGCCCGCCGCCGCCGGCATGGCCCTGCTCGCGGCGATTGTTGCGCTCGACGATCACCTGCACGCTCAGACGCACCAGCGGCCGCACGTCGGCGGCGAGGGTGCCGTCGGAACCCGCCACCAGCACGGTGTCGAGCGTGGCGGCGAGGCTGACGATGACCTGGCGCACGCGCGGATCGCGCGCCCGGCAGCGGGCGTCGAGCCGGCGCAGCAGGGCGATCTTGTCGGCGTTGTCGAGACTCTCGACCGGATCGATCGGCGCATACAGCCGCGGCGCCGTGCGCACGGCCAGCGGCCGGCCGGCGCCATGACCGCCGTGGGCGACCGCGCGCGCGGCGCGCACCGCCTCCAGCAGCTGCGGCAGCACGATGTCGTCGGAGTAGGCGAAACCGGTCTTCTCGCCGGCGATCGCGCGCACGCCGACGCCCTGCTCGATGGCGTGATGGCCATCCTTGACGATGCCGTCCTCGAGCACCCACGACTCGCTGCGCGAATGCTGGAAGTACAGGTCGGCGGCGTCGATCGCCGGACCCATCAGCTCGGAAAACACCCGCTCCAGATGCGCGGCGGAAAGGTCGCCGGGCAGCAGCAGGCGCTGCTCGGCGAGGTTGATCAGGGAGTCCATGCGGGGTATCCGGGCGTCCGCGCGGCGCACGCGAGTGAGATGACAACGATCAACGTAGGGGCGCACGCCGCACGATGCAAGCGCAGCGGGCCAACGCTCAGCCGCCGGTCGCGCCAGCCCTGGGCGCGGGCTTGCGCTCGTCGGCATCGGGCAGGCGCACGATCTTCGGCTTGTCCCAGCTGCCGGTGATGCGGTAGGTGGTGCCAGCCGCATGACTGAGGCCCTTGCCGAGCAGACCCTGCATCGCCAGCCCGGCCGCGGCGCCGATCGGCCCGCCGGCGAGCGCGCCGAGGAACGGCAGCGTCGAGCCGACCTTGGGATGCACGACCACGGTCTGGTCGTAGTCGTGTGCGCGCAGGCCGGTGCGTCCGCGCACGCTGATGTCGGCGGCCGGTCCCTTGACCTCCAGATTCGCGGTGTTGGCGTTGCCATCGGCGAGCGCGAAGCTGCCGCGGATGGAATCGAAGGCGAGGCCCTTGGAGAACACGTCGCCGAAATCCAGGGTCAGCCGGCGCGGCAGTTCGGCGATCGACAGCAGGCCGAACAGGCGACCGACGCCGGGCTGCACCTCGAGCACACGACCCGAGCTGACATCGACCTTGAGGCTGCCATCCAGCGCCGCAAACGCGAACGACGGCGGCGCCCCCGGCCACGAGGCGTCCAGATGCGCCACCGTGCGCCCGCCGGCGACCAGACCCGGGTAGCCGAACGCGGCCAGCATGTGGCCCAGATCCTCGGCGCTGAAGTCGATCACCATCGCCGTGCGGCTGGCTGCGGCGCTGCCGCTCCAGCTGCCACGCGCGGTCATCTGCATGTCGGGCGAGTGCGTGTCGAGCTGTTCGATGCGCATGCCGCCGGCGCCGGGCACGCTCTCGAAGCGGGCGGTACCGAACTGCGCCTGGCCGAGACGGAAATCGCCGACGCGCAGGTGCAGCGGTGGTACCGAGGACGGCGCGATGTCGGCCATCGGCGCGGGTGCCGCGGCAGCATTGCCGGCGACCGTGCCCGCGTCGGGCCAGTACAGCCGGTCCAGATTGGCGATGATGCCGGCGCGCTGCAGATCGATCGGGATGTCCACACGGCCCTGCGCCGCCGGTCCGCTCACCTGCAGATGCAGACCGACGGCGTCGGTGCGGGCCTGCAGGGCGAGGTTCTTGAACGGACGTCCGAACACGTCGGCGACGTCGGCGCTGATGTTCGCCGTCAGCGGCAGCCGCGGCGTACCCGGCGCACCGCCCATGCCGTGCAGGGCCCAGCCGCTGAGGTCCAGCGAGGCGGCATGTCCGGTCACGCTGATGCCGGCCGCGGGATAGGCCGGCAGCGCGGCGCCGTCGAGTGCCAGCGCGGCGACCGCGGCGCCCTGCACGGGAATGCGCACCTGCGCCGTCAGCAGGCTGCCCAGCTGCGCGCGCACGGTGTGGCCGGCAAACGGCAGCGCGACCGCGAGATGCAGCGACAACGGCTGCGTGGCCGGCTTGGCCAGCGGCGCCGGCAGGGTGATGGCGATGCCCTGCAGGTCCGAATCGACGCTCAGCGTGGTCGTCGCCGCGCCGCCCGCGGGCGGCGTGGTCACGGTCAACCCCAGCGTCACCGGCGCGGCGCCGGTGCTCATGTCGGCGAAGGGCTTGAGCACGTCGTAACCGCGGATCAGGGTCGGCACGTCATAGGTGCCGGTCAGCCCCGCCTTGACCGCGGTGGCCGGATCGCCGGTGTCGCCGCCGATCGCCAGCGCCAGCGTCGCCGGCTGGCCGCGGAAGTGCGCGGTGAGCGCGGTCGCATCGAGGCCGC
The DNA here is from genome assembly GCA_035534135.1 of Rhodanobacteraceae bacterium. GTDB lineage: Bacteria > Pseudomonadota > Gammaproteobacteria > Xanthomonadales > Rhodanobacteraceae > Metallibacterium. The sequence continues at coordinate 8,972 of DATLSL010000092.1, forward strand.
GGCGGTCGAACGTCAGCGGCCCGGCGATGTCGTGGATCGCCAGTTGCCACTGTGACTGTTCCAGCGACGCTGCGGCCAGTTCGGCCTGGCCCTCGAGCACCGTGTTTTTCAAGTCGTGCACCGGCAGCACCAGGGTGAACTGCCAGCGCGCGCGGCCGCCGATTTTCAGCCCGCGCAGCACGTCCGCATGCGGACGTCCGATCGGACTCTGGCGGATGAAGTCCATCAGCTGCGGATTGCGGCCCTCACCCTGCGCGGCCAGGGTCAGCACGGCGTTGTTGAGGTCGGGGATGCGTGCCACCGCGTGACCCAGCGGATTGCCCAGCGTGCTGCCGGCATCGGCCTCGGCACTCAGACCGTCATCGACGAAGCGGGCAGTGCCGGCCAGGCCTTGCGCCGCGGGCCACTCGTCGCTGTAGGCCAGGGTGACGTTGGCGAAATGCGCCCGCGCCGCGAAGCGGCCCTGGTGATCGCGAAACGGCCAGTCGGCGGTGTCGCCGCGAAAGACGATGCGGCCATCGTCGAGGCTGCCACCGACCAGCGCGCGATCCAGCCACTTCACCGCACCCGGCGGCATGACGTTGATCGGCCAGAACAGCTTGGCAGCAGCAACGTTGCCGCGCTGCAGGACAGCGGCGAGATCGAGCACCGGCTTGGGCGAACCGGGGTGGAAGCCGATCTCGCCCTGCGCCGCGCCAGCGAAATCCGGCGCAGCGAAGCGCAGGCCGGCGATGCCGAGGTGCCAGCCGGCAGCGCCGCGCCAGGCGGCCAGCGTAGCGGCCAGCGCATTGAACGCCAGTGGCTGCCGGAACACGTGCGGATAACTCAGCGTCAAGGGCTGCGAGGGCAATTCCAGAGCGATCGCCTCGGCGTCGCCGCGCACGGTCGCGTTCAGCGCATCGACGCCCGGCAGCTTGCCGGCGGCGGCGAAACCAAGGCCCCTGATGCGGCCGGCGACGGAAAAATCCTGTGCGCCGGCCCAGCGCAGGTCGAGCTGCTCGATGCGACCGCGCGGTGCGGCGGCCGTCAGCCAGGTGCCCAGGGCTGGCCCGACCTGCGGAACCAGTCCCGCCAGCGGCAGCAGCGGCGCCAGTTCGAGGTCCTGCACCCGCAGATGCGCACGCAGCGCGCCTCCCGCCGCGGCCGCCCACGCCACGCTGAGGCTGCCGCCGACGGCACCGGGCGCCGGCGTGGTGCGGTAGTCGAGCCGCCAGCCGGCCGCGGTCCGCTGCAGATCCGCCGATCCGGCCAGGCGCGGCAGCGCGGCGTGGCGCCCGTCCGGGCCGGACAGCGCCAGCTGCTGCAGGTCGAAGCGCGCGATCGTCCGTGTCAGCCGGCCGTCGTGCCAGTCGGCCCAGGCTTCGATACGCCCGGCGCCGTGCTGCAGGGCATAGCCGGCCACGTCGACATCGCGCGCCAGCAGGCCCAGATCCAGCGGTTCGCCGGCGACGTAGATCTGGCCGCTGCGGCCATTGCCGGCGAAGCGGCCGCTGACGCGCAGGTCGCGGGACATGCCGGCGCGGCGCACCAGTGCCCCGAAACGCAGCTGGCCGTCGTCACCCGAGGCCAGCAGCGCGTCAGCCAGCAGGTGGTACTGACGCGCCGGTGCCACGGTCGCCAGGGTGACGTGCAGATGGCTGAGCGCGAGGTCCACCGGCAGCGAAGACAGGTCGCCCTCGCCGGAGCTGCCCGTCACGCCGAAACCGAGCACGCTCCAGCGACCGTCGGCGGCGCGCTGCAGATGCAGGTCGAGGCCGTCGACGCTGAGCACGATCCAGTGCCGGTCCGGCAACAGCAGGCGCCCGAAGTCAAAGCGCAAGCGCGCCTGCGGCAGCACGAACGCGGCGCCGTGCGCGGCCACGCCCAGGCGCAGATCGGTCAGCGTCAGCTCCGGTCCCGACGGTCGCGCCACGCCGCTCATGTGCGCAAAGCTGACCGACCGCCCGAGACGCGCGCTGAGCAGCGCGGCGACGCGGTCGGGATAGCGCGCGGCCAGCGGCAGCAGGATCTGGCCCACCGCCATGGCCAGCGCCAGCAGGATCAGCAGCGTCGCCGCCAGCGCGCCGGCCGCGAAGCGCAGCCGCCGCCACAGCGAACGTCGTGGCGGCCTGATGCGCGACGACGGTGGTCGGGGTTCAGTCGCTGTCATGGCTCACAGCAGCACCACATCGAACTGCTCCTGCGAATAGTGCTCCTCGGGCTGGAAGCGGATGGACTTGCCGACGAATTCCTCCAGCTCGGCGACCGCGCCCGACTCCTCTTCGAGGATGCGCTGCACCACCTTGGGCGCCGCCATCACCAGCAGCTTCTCGGTGTCGAACTGGCGCACCGCGCGGGTGATCTCGCGGAAGACCTCGTAGGTCACCGTCTCGGCGGTCTTCAGGGTGCCACGCCCGCTGCAGGCCGGACACGGCTCGCACAACTGGCGCTCGAGGCTCTCGGTGGTGCGCTTGCGGGTCATCTCGACCAGGCCCAGCGGCGACATCGCATAGACCGTGGTCTTGGCATGGTCGTGCGCCAGCGCCTTCTCCAGCGTGCGCAGCACCTGGCGCTGGTGCTCGGGGTCGAGCATGTCGATGAAGTCGATGATGATGATGCCGCCGAGGTTGCGCAGGCGCAGTTGGCGCGCCGCCGACTGTGCGGCCTCGAGGTTGGTGCGGAACACCGTCTCCTCGAGATTGCGCGTGCCCAGATAACCGCCGGTATTGACGTCGATCGTGGTCATCGCCTCGGTCTGGTCGATCACCAGATAGCCGCCCGATTTCAATGGCACCTGCTTGGTCAGCGCGCGCTGGATCTCGTCCTCGGCGCCGTAGAGATCGAAGATCGGCCGCTCACCTGGGTAGTGCTCGATGCGCTCGGCCAGTTCCGGCATGAACTTGAGCACGAACCGCTGCACCTTCTCGAAGGTCTCGCGCGAATCCACGCGCACCTTCTCGATGCCCTCGTGCAGCAGGTCGCGCAGCGCGCGCTGCGGCAGCGCCAGCTCTTCGTAGACGCGCTCGCCGACCGCAGTGCGCGCCATGTTTTCCTGCACCACCCGCCACACCTTGCCGAGGTAGGCGACGTCGAAGGCCAGCGCCGGCTCGGCCTGGCCCTCGGCGTTGGTGCGCACGATGTAGCCCGGCGCCGCCTCGCCGGCGAGGCGGGCGATGGTGTCCTTGAGCCGCTGGCGCTCGCCCTCGTCCTCGATGCGCGCCGACACCCCCAGCGCGCGCGCATGCGGCAGCAGCACCAGATAGCGCGAGGGGATCGACAGATAGGTGGACAGCCGCGCGCCCTTGCTGCCGATCGGGTCCTTGACCACCTGGACCACGATCTCCTGACCGTCACGCACCAGCTCGCCGATCGGCGGCATCGGGCCGTGGCCGTTCTCGGCGCCCTCGACCGCCACCAGCGCCGGACGCACGATGTCGGACGCATGCAGGAAGCCGGTGCGCTCCAGACCGATCTCGACGAACGCCGCCTGCATGCCGGGCATCACCCGGCTGACGCGGCCCTTGTAGATGTTGCCGACATAGCCGCGTTTGAGCGCGCGCTCGACATGCACCTCCTGCAACATGCCGTTCTCGACCACCGCCACGCGGGTCTCGCGCGGGGTGACATTGATCAGGATTTCCTCGCTCACCGGACTCTCCATGTGCAGCAGCTTTATAGCCGGCCTGCGCCGCGGCCGCCATGCGCCGATTCAGGCCGCGATCAGGCCGAACTGGCGCAGCAGCGCCCAGGTCTCGTGCAGCGGCAGGCCCATCACGCCGCTGCAGCTGCCTTCGAGGTGGGCAATGAAGGCACCGCCGCGGCCCTGGATGGCGTAGCCACCGGCCTTGCCGAACGGCTCGCCCCCGGCGACGTAGGCGGCGATGCTGGCGTCATCGAGCGTGGCGAAGCGCACCGTGCTGAGGCTGAGCGCGCGCGCCTCGCGGCCGGCGCTGACCAGCCATACCACCGACAGCACCTGGTGCGTGCGCCCGGACAAGCGCCGCAGCATCGCCGCCGCATCCGCCGCATCGGCCGGTTTGCCGAACACTACGTCGTCCAGCACCACCTCGGTATCGGCACCGAGCACCGCCGCATCGTCGCGTCCGGCCATGCGCAGCAGTCCGGCGCCGGCCTTTTCGCGGGCAACGCGATTGACGTAATCCGCGACCGGCTCGCCGGGCATCCGCAGTTCGGGCACAGCGACCTCGAGCACGTCGAAGTCGACCCCCAGTCGGGCCAGCAACTCGCGGCGACGCGGCGATTGCGAGGCCAGTTGCAGACGCGGCATGGGCGACTCCGGTGGATTCCTGGCGCATAGTCGCACTTCCTGTGGAATCCTTTGCCAGCGCTGGCGGGTCGCCGGAGGCAGCCCTGCACGGCTGCTCGATCACCCTGCGGATTGCGAGCGGCGCGGCTCCGCTTGAGGCAGCACCGGCGCGGCACGCGACGTCCGCGTTCACATTAGAGGGTTTGCTCCATTGTGGCGGCGCAGCATGAAAGCATGAGTGCCCTGCCTGTGCATGATTCCGTACCCAGCCTGTCGCTGCCCGGCTGCGTGCCGCGGCCGCCGCCGCCCGCGCGCGCACGTTACGGCACCACCCTGGCGTTGCCACCGCCCGGCGCAAGGGTCACGCTGGCCGACGGACGTCGCCTCAAGCTGCGACCGGTGCAGGCGCCCGACGTCGCCGCGCTGCAGCGGCTGTTCGCGCGACTGACGCCGGGCGAAATCCGCATGCGTTTCATGCACAGTGTCACCGAACTGCCCGACGTGCTGGCGCGGCGCATGACCGATCTCGATCACGACTGCGAGCTGGCGTGGGTGCTGCTGGATCCCGCCGATGACGCCCGCGCCGAGATGCGCGGAATCGCGCGGCTGTACATCGATGCCGCCACCGCCGCCGCCGAGTTCGCCCTGCTGGTCGAGCAGGCCTATACCGGACAGGGTCTGGGCGCGCTGCTGATGGCCCAGCTGATCCGCGCCTGCCGCGAGCGTGTCCTGCACGAGATCTGGGGCCATGTGCTGGCCGAGAATCACGCCATGCTCGACCTGTGCGCCGAACTCGGCTTCACGCGCGCCTCGGTTCCGGGCGATCCCGGCGTGATGCACGTGCGTCTGACGCTCTAGCCGCCATCGCGCGCGGCTGCCGCGCCCTGCGCCGCGCCGCTATCATGCCAGCGCAGCGGCGGTGCCTGACTGGCAGTCGCGCACCCGCCCGGAGCATCCGCATGACCTTCATGACCCAGCTCGCCGCGGCCTGGCAACGCAACGATTCGCTGGTCTGCGTGGGCCTGGACCCGGAGCCCGAACGGCTGCCCGCCGCACTGCGCGGCGATGCCGATGCGATCTTCAGCTTCTGCGCGGCGATCGTCGATGCCACCGCGGACCTGGCCTGCTGCTTCAAGCCGCAGATCGCGCATTTCGCGGCAGTCGGCGCCGAGGATGCCCTCGCGCGCCTGATCGCCCATATCCACGACCGCCATCCGGGCGTGCCGGTGATTCTCGACGCCAAGCGCGGCGACATCGGCAGCACGGCGATGCGCTATGCGCAGGAAGCGTTCGATCGCTACGCTGCCGACGCGGTGACGGTCAATCCCTACCTCGGCCGCGATTCGGTGCAGCCGTTCCTCGACCGCGCCGACAAGGGCGTGCTGCTGCTGTGCCGGACGTCCAATCCGGGCGCGCGCGACCTGCAGGATCTGGTCGTCGCCGACGGCAACGGGCAGCGTCTGTACCAGCACGTGGCGACCACGGTGGCGCGCGACTGGAACGCGAACGGCAACTGCCTGCTGGTAGTCGGCGCCACCTACCCGCAGGAACTGGCCGAGGTGCGTCAATTGGTCGGCGACATGCCGCTGCTGGTACCGGGCGTCGGCGCCCAGGGCGGCGATGTCGAGGCGGTCGTCCGCCACGGCAAGACCGCGGCCCGCAGCGGCCTGCTGATCAGCTCGTCGCGAGCCATCCTCTACGCCAGCAGCGGCAACGACTTCGCGACCGCCGCGCGTGACGCCACCCGCGCGCTGCGCGACGCGATCAACCGCTGTCGCTGAGCGCCGCTCGCGATCCGCGTCGCGCGCGCCATCCCGACCAGGCCAGCCGTGGTGCGGTCAGCGCGAAGTGTGTCCACAGTCCGATCCAGACCACCGGCATCAGCAGCGGATGGCGCGCGGCAGGATCGAAGCGGCGGAACCAGCGCCACATGCCGCGGTGCTTGTGCCAGCTGACGAACAGCGGACGGCGCCGGCTGGAGCCGCCCCTGGCGTGCAGCACGCGCACGCCACCGGCCAGCAGCACGGCGTAGCCGGCATCACGGACACGCCGGCACAGGTCGAGATCCTCGCAATGCAGGAAATAGCCCTCGTCGAATCCGCCCACGGCGTCGAAGACCGCTTTCGGCAGCAGCATCAGCGCGCCGGACACCGCCTCGACCGCCACGCTGGCCGTGGGCATCGGCCCTTCGCCATGCACGCCACCGGCTGCCGCGGCGTCACCGCGACCCAGCGCTCGCGCGCGGAACGTGGCCAGTGCTCGCGCCAGCAGCGGATCGCGGCGGAAAGCGTTGCGGTCGGGTCGGCCGTCGATGTCGCAGACGACCGCACCGATCAGACCGGCGCGTGGCTGCGCGGCGAGCTCGGCGCGCAGGCGCGCCACGCTGTCGCGTTCGAGCCGGCAGTCAGGATTGAGTACCAGCAGCACATCGCCCTGCGCCAGCGCGGCACCGCGATTGACCGCGGCGCCGAAGCCGAGATTGGCGCCGTTGCGCAGCAGGCGCACGCGAGCATCCCCGGCACAGGCGCAGGCCAGCGCCTCGGGAACGCCGTCGCGCGAGGCGTTGTCGACCACGATCAGTTCGACCGCCGCGGCGCTGGCCAGCGCCGCCTCGACGCAGGCCAGCGCATCGCCGCCGCTGTCGGCGACGACGACGACGATGCTGGTCAACGCAGCGGCGGCGGAGACGGACGGCACGCCGGCGATCGCCAAGTCGCGCGCCGGCGCTCAGCCCTTGCAGGCGGCGGCCGGGCCGGTGGCCAGGTCACCGATAAAGGCGCTGAAATCCTGCGGCACGCCCTCGACCTGCTTGACCTGGCCGGACGCCTTGCTGCAGTAGAGCAACATCGGTGTGCCATGACCGCCTGCGTCGGTGAGCAGGCGATTGTTGGCGGCGACCGCCGCGAACGTTGCCGCATTCGGCGTCGTGGAGGGTGCGATGCCGCCCTCCTCCTGGGCCTTGTCGAACTTGTGTTCGTCGGTGGTCAGCGCCTGCAGCGGGTCGGCCATGCCGAGAATCGTTGCGGATTTGGCCAGGCTGTCTTCCTTGACCACGCCGACCATCACGAAGCGCACGCGCACGTCGCCCTTGGCCAGCACCGGCTCGAGGTCCTTGAACAGCATGTGGCAGAAGATGCAGTTGGGGTCCATGAACACCGTCAGCACCGGTCCGTGGCCCTTGCTGAGGATGGCCCTGGCTGCCGGCAGCGCCGCCGCGGCGAGCGTCTCGGCCGGCGCCTTGTAAACCCCGGCCTGCACCGCCGCGCCCGCATTCAGATCGGTACCGTCGGCGCTGACCAGATTGCCGACCAGCAGCGCCGATCCGTCCATGTTGGCCCAGACGATGGAACGCTGCGCCGCCTCACCCGCGCCGACCTGCACCAGCACGCCAGTCAGGCCACCGGGTCCGGCAAACACCTTCAGCGCCTTGGCGCGGCCCTTGCTGGCGCCAGCAACCAGCGCCTGAGCCTTGGCCAGCGGCAGCACGCCGGGCACCGCGGCGACGGGCGTGTCCGCGGCGCGAACGGCCGCTGGCATCACGCCGGCCGCAGCGGCCAGCGCCACGGCAAGGCACAGCGTACGCAGCGGGGACGACAACGAAAATCCGTAGCGGTTCGACATGGCAGATTCCAGGGTCAGTGGCGGAACGAGACGGGCCCGAGCGCGCCGCACCGGGCAGTCGTGCACTATACGTGCGCCCGTGTGCGCGTCGCCAGCGGCAAGGGCTGAGCGAGCCGCCGCGGCTCAATGCGGATCGCGAAAACCGCGGATACCGGCGACACCATGCGCGCCGGCAGCGCGGGCGCGTGGCAGATCCTGTGCACACACACCACCCAGCGCATAGACCGGCAGCGCCGCCTCGTCCGCCAAC
>DATLSL010000093.1:0-3520 GCA_035534135.1 Rhodanobacteraceae bacterium
GAGCCTCGGCCCCGCGCAGCGCGCGCATCTCGACAACGTCTACAACGGCGACTTCCGCGATCCGGTGAGCGGTCGCGGCTTCGACTGGCGCCTCGGCTATGTGCCCGGCGCCGAACTGCGCGTGGTGCCGCGCACCGATACGCCGGGGCAGGCGCTGGAGGTGCACTTCCTCGATCAGCGCGTGCCGTTTTCGGGGCAGGTGAGCGAGCTGCTGGCGCTGGCGCCGGGGCACTACCGTCTGAGTGGCCTCGCGCGGCTGGACGATCTGCGCAACGAGCGCGGTCTGCGCTGGACCGTGAGCTGCGCCGGCGACGGGACATTGCTCGGCGCGACCGCGCGGCTGCGCGGCAGCCAGCCGTGGCGCGCCTTCGACACGGACTTCAGCGTGCCGGCGACCGGCTGCGGCGCGCAATGGCTGCGCCTGGGTCTGGCCTGGCGCATCCCCGCCGAGCAGTGGGCCGATGGCCGCGCCTGGTACACCGACCTGCGCGCCGTGCGCGTGGCCGCGGCGCCCCGGCGCGGATAGCGGGGATTTTTGTCCGCTGACCAGCACTCTGGAGCATTGCGTGCACTACCTGTGAGGCGTACATTGATCCCGGTTAGCTTTATTAGGGTTCCTAACATGCCCGTTTCCGCACTGATCAAGCTCGAAAACCTGCGCATGCTTGCCGAGGTGGGCTCCATCCATACCGCCACCATCGTCGGCCAGCGCGGCGGCTACGCCGTCGTGGCCCGTGTCGGTCTGCAGGAACGGACACTGGCCACCAAGTACGGCCGCGTGCGCCTGTTCAGCAGCGCCGACGCCGCGGCCAAGGTGCTCCGCGAAGCCGGCCTCGGCCAAGCCACGCTGGACTTTACCCACTACGAGCCCGGCCGGCTGCGGGCTGCCCGGCCAGATACGACCGCGCGGTTCCAGCGCGCCGCCGAGGCGCTGGAACACGATGCGTGGTTTCGCGACCAAGTGCAGCAATCGCTCGACACGGTGCGGGACGGTCGCGCCGTGTGGCATGACCACGATGCGCTGTTCGACCGGCTCGAAGCCCATGCTGCGCAACGCGTGACAGAGCGGGGAGCCGGGCGCACGCTGAAAGTGGCCAAGCCGTCGTCGCCGAAGGCGCGATGACGTGCAGTTGCGCTACGAGAGCAAGGCCGAGCAGGATTTGCTCGCCGTGGTCGATTTCGGGATCGACAACGACTTGCCCGATCCGGTCGGCTTCGTGCGCGAGCTGCGGCAGCGCATCGTGACGCTGGCCACGCAGCCCAACAGTGGACGGGCCGGGCGGTTGCCGGGAACACGCGAATGGCCGTTGGCCGGCACCCCATACCTCGTGGTCTACAAGGTCAGCGCGGCGAGCATTGATGTATTGCGCGTGCTGCCGCCGCAGCCGTGACAGGGCGGCATCCTGTGCTGCCAGGCAGCCACCCGTGGCGCGATGAGGCTCTCGTCAGGCCTTGCCATTCCGCAGGCTCCAAACTTGCGATTTCGTAAGGTCAATTGCCTTGCGGCATGCAGTCGAATGGCGCTACTGTCAGTGCGTTATCAGATTTTGCCCGCCCGACGGGCGGTTCACGTGCAACGACAGGAGGTGTGCCGTGAAATTCCAACGCGTGCTGCTCGCATCCGCCCTCGCGCTCGGTGTCGCCGGCGTTGCCCAGGCCGCTCCCGTCGCGATGCTCTTCAACGTGCAGGGCAAGGTGCTGATCAACCAGGGCCGGCAGTTCGTGCCCGCCCGCTCCGGCATGGCGCTCAATATCGGCGATCGCGTGCTGCTGCTGGACGGTGCCCACGCCAACGTCGAATACTCCAGTGGCTGCAGCCTGCCGCTGGCACCCAACAGCGCTGCCACCATCACCGCGCGCTGTCTGGTGTCGCCCGAAAACGTCAACATGATGCAGGCCGTGGGTGGTGGCGGCGACAACTCAAACAACGGCAACAACAACCAGAACCAGAACAATCCGTCGCCCAACTACACCCCGTGGCTGGTCATCGGGGGCGTCGGCGCCCTCGCGCTCATCCTCTCCAGCGGTGGCGGCAGCAACAATCCCGTCAGCCCGTAACCGCAGGTCCGAACGTGCCGGTCCGATTTCTCATCGGGCCGGCATTTTCATGTCCGCCTCACCGACTTTCGAGTCCCATGTGACCACGGCCCAGCCCGCGCTGATGGGGATGGCAGGCGTGGCGCTGACCGCGGCGCTGCTGCTGGGCGGCGGCACCATGCAGGGCTTGCCGGGCGATGCGATCGTGATCGCGCTGGGTCTGGTACTCGGCGTGCTGCTGGTATGGACGTGGCCGGCGCAGGCGCTGGCCCGCCATCGCGTCGAGCTGGTCCTGCTGGCCGGCGTGCTGGTGTTGCCGCTGCTGCAGTTGATCCCGCTGCCGCCGGTGCTGTGGACGCAGCTTGCCGGGCGCGCGGCGCTGGCCGCCGATCAGGCCGGCGTCGGCATCGGCCCGCACTGGGCGCCGCTGACGCTCGATCCCGCCGGTACCTGGCGCGCGTGGCTGGCGCTGCTGCCGGGCGCGGCGCTGTTCGTGACCGCGCTGGTGCTGCCGCGGCGCGCGCTCGAACGCCTGACCCTGCTGATCCCGCTGCTGGCGCTGGCCGGTGCGCTGCTCGGTTTCGCGCAGATGGCCGGCGGCCCCGACAGTCCGCTGCGCTTCTACGCCTACACCCACCGCGACAGCGCGGTCGGGTTCTTCGCCAATCGCGATCACTTCTCCGATCTGCTCAACGTCGGCCTGCTGCTGGCCGCCGCCTGGCTGATCGCGCTGTGGCAGCGCCACGTGTCGCGCCGCGCGCTGCCGGCGCTGGCGATCGCCGGCTGGTCGCTGCTGCTGGCGACCCTGCTGGTCGGGCTGATGCTGGCGCGCTCGCGCGCCGGGGTGGGGCTGGGTCTGGTCGGCCTGACCGGCATCGGCGTGCTGGCCTGGCGCGCCGGACAGGACCAGCCGCGGCTGACCCGGCGCGTGATGCTGGTGCTGCTGGTGGCGCTGGTGCTGGCGCTGCAGTACGGCCTCTACGCCGTGCTCTCGCGCCTGCAGCAGGACCCGTTCGACGACGCCCGCTGGTGGATCATGCGCACCACCGTGGCGGCGGCGCACCACTACGGCCTGCTCGGCAGCGGCTTCGGCAGCTTCGTGCACGCGCTGCCGCAGTTCCAGATCCGCGCCACGCTGATCCCGCAGTACGTCAATCACGCCCACGACGACTGGCTGGAGCTGTGGCTGGAAGGCGGCATTCCCGCCGCGCTGCTGATGGCGGCGTTCGTGATCTGGTGGCTGTGGCGCAGCGTGCAGGCGTGGCGTGCCCCGCCCGCCGGGCGCACGCTGGCCGAACGCACGCTGGCCGGGCGCACGCTGGCCGACGCCAGTCCGCCATTTGATGCCAGTCCGCTGGCCGTGCTGCTGCCGCGCGCCGCCGCCATCGCCGTGCTGCTGCTGCTGGCCCACGCCGCGGTCGATTACGCCCTGCGCACGCTGGCGCTCGAGGCCACGCTCGCGATCCTGTGCGCGTGGCTGGCG
>DATLSL010000094.1:0-12428 GCA_035534135.1 Rhodanobacteraceae bacterium
AGCGCCCGCCGGGAATGCTCACAGGCTCCGGAATCCCGGAGCGTCAACGCGTTGCGTCGCGCCAGCTGCGCCAGATTCCGTGGCAGCGACCATCCCTGGCCGGCACGGGATGAGCTCGCGTTCGATCTGGATCCCGTGGCGTCGGCCATCCCTGGCCTGCACGGGATGAGTTCATCCTGAACTCAGCCTTTTTCGGCAACCACGATCACCTTGACCGTGACCTGGACGTCGGCGTGCAGCACGACCGGCACCTCGAACTCGCCGGTGGTGCGGAGCGGGCCCTCGGCCTGGATCACTTCGCTCTTCTCCAGCGCGAACCCCTGCGCGGTGAAGGCTTCGGCGATATCGCGGGTGCCGACCGAGCCGTACAGCTTGCCTTCGGGGCTGGCGTTGACGGCGATGGTGACGCTGGCGCCGGCGATCTGCGCCTTGCGCGCCTCGGCGGCGGCCAGCAGCTGGCCGGCCTTGGCCTCCAGCTCGGCACGGCGCTGTTCGAACGCGGCGAGCTGGGCCGCCGTGGCGGGCACGGCCTTGCCCTGCGGCACCAGATAATTGCGGCCGTACCCCGGCTTGACGTTGACCTTGTCGCCGAGATTGCCGAGGTTTTTCACTTTTTCGAGCAGGATCAGTTCCATGGGGCTCTCCACTTCGTTAGCGCCGGCGAACCGGCGCAGCCGCGGACGGCTGTCCGAATGCAGGCATGGCGTCCGCCGCGCGGACGCGCAGGCCTCACATGTCGTGTTGGTCGGTGTACGGCAGCAGCGCGAGGAAGCGCGCGCGCTTGACCGCCAGCGACAGCATGCGCTGGTAGCGCGCCTTGGTGCCGGTGACGCGGCTGGGGACGATCTTGCCGGTCTCGGTGATGTACTGGCGCAGCGTGTTGAGATCCTTGTAGTCGATCTCGGTCACGTGCTCGGCGGTGAAGCGGCAAAACTTGCGGCGGCGGAAGAATTTGGACATGGCAGGCTCCTTGATCAGGCGGCTTCGTCTTGGCCGAAGGTACCGACACCTTCGCCGGCCTCGTCGTCACGACGACGGGACGACTTGCTGTCCTCCTTTTCCTTCGCCTTGAGGATCGGCGAGGGCTCGCTGACGGCATCGTCGCGGCGCATCACCAGATGACGCAGCACGGCGTCGTTGAAGCGGAAGCCCGCCTCCAGCTCGCTGAGCACGGCCTGGCCGCACTCGATGTTCATCAGCACATAGTGGGCCTTGGCGAGGTTCTCGATGCCGTAGGCCAGCTGGCGGCGACCCCAGTCCTCGAGGCGGTGGATCTTGCCGCCGTCGGTCTCGATCAGCGCCTTGTAGCGCTCGATCATCGCCGGGACCTGCTCGCTCTGGTCCGGATGGACCATGAAAACGACTTCGTAATGACGCATGGTGTCTCCTTGTGGGTGTCACCCCTTGCGGGGATGGCAGCCTCCCGCAGGGCGGTGAGGCAAGGTCCTGCGCACGCGCAGGAACTCGCAACTATAGCGGGACCAGGCAGATTGCCGCAAGGCGAGCGGATCAGACCGCCGCTTCGACGGTGAAGCTCTCGCCGCAGCCGCAGGCGCCGGTGGCCTGCGGATTGTGGAAGGCGAAGCTGGCGTTGAGCCCTTCGCGGCGGAAGTCGATCACGGTGCCATCCACCAGCGGCAGGCTGGCGGCATCGACCACCACGCGCACGCCGTCAAGGTCGAACACGCGGTCGTCAGCCCGCACCTGCTCGGCCAGGTCGACGGTGTAGGCAAAGCCGGAGCAGCCGGTGCGCTTGACGCCGAAACGCACCGCCACGGCCGCCGGGGACTGCGCGAGAAAGATCTGCATGCGATCGCGGGCGCTGGCGGTGAGGCGGATGTTCATGGGCGACATTCGGAAATGCTCGGTGACGAATCCAGTGTAGTACGGCCAAGGAGCCCTGCGCTGCGGTCCTCTGGCCGGCGTGTCGTGCAGGAGCTTGCGAAGCATCCATTATGATCACGATCCCACAGCGCCAAGATGCGGCGCCCGCGACGGAGTTTCAAGCGATGACGGCGATCAGCGTAAAACAGGCTTTGACGGGTGCGGCGGGCGCCGGCACCGAGGTGACGGTACGCGGCTGGGTGCGCACGCGGCGCGATTCCAAGGCCGGGCTGTCGTTCGTCAATGTCAGCGACGGTTCCTGTTTTGCTCCGATCCAGGTGGTCGCGCCGTCGACGCTGGCCAATTACGCGAGCGAGATCGCGCGCCTGACCGCCGGTTGCGCGGTGATCGTCCGCGGCTCGCTGGTGGCGTCGCAGGGCAAGGGCCAGGCCTGGGAGATCCAGGCCACGCGCATCGAGGTGACGGGCTTTGTCGACGATCCCGAGACCTACCCCATCCAGCCCAAGGCGCACTCGCCGGAGTTCCTGCGCGAGGTGGCGCATCTGCGCCCGCGCACCAACCTGTTCGGCGCGGTGGCGCGCGTGCGCCACACACTGATGGCGGCGATCCACCGCTACTTCAGCGAACAGGGTTTTGTCTGGGTCAACACGCCGATCATCACCACCTCGGACGCCGAGGGCGCCGGGCAGATGTTCCGCGTCTCGACGCTGGACCTGGCCAACCTGCCGCACGCGGCGCAGGGCGGCATCGACTTCGGCAAGGACTTCTTCGGCCGGGAAGCGTTCCTGACCGTCTCCGGCCAGCTCAACGTCGAGGCCTACTGCCTGGCGCTGAGCAAGGTCTACACCTTCGGGCCGACCTTCCGCGCCGAGAACTCCAACACCGCGCGACACCTGGCCGAGTTCTGGATGATCGAGCCGGAGGTCGCCTTCGCCGACCTCACCGCCGACGCCGACCTCGCCGAGGCTTTTCTCAAGTACCTGTTCAAGGCGGTGCTGGACGAGCGTCCCGACGACATGGCCTTCTTTGCCGAGCGCGTGCAGCCCGACGCGGTGCGCCGCCTCGAGGCCCTGGTCGAGGCGCCGTTCGAGCGCATCGACTACGGCGCGGCGGTGGAGATCCTCAAGCAATCCGGCCGGCGCTTCGAGTACGCACCGGAGTGGGGCCACGACCTGCAGACCGAGCATGAGCGCTACCTCACCGAGGAACACGTCGGTCGCCCGGTGGTGGTGATGAACTATCCCGAGAAGATCAAGGCCTTCTACATGCGCCTCAACGACGACGGCCGCACCGTCGCGGCGATGGACGTGCTGGCGCCCGGCATCGGCGAGATCATCGGCGGCAGTCAGCGCGAGGAGCGCCTTGACGTGCTCGATCAGCGCATCGTGCAGTTCGGACTCGATCCGGCGCACTACGGCTGGTACCGCGACCTGCGCCGCTACGGCACGGTGCCGCACGCCGGCTTCGGGCTGGGCTTCGAGCGCCTGGTCTGCTACGTCTGCGGCCTGGCCAACATCCGCGACGCCATTCCCTATCCGCGCGCGCCGGGCAGCGCCACGTTCTGAACATCATGGCAGCGACCGCTGTCCTCACCCCATTCCGCGAGCACCGCCCGCCATGAGCACGCTCACCGATCTGCTCGAAAACAACCGCCGCTGGGCCGAGCGCCTGCACGCGAACGATCCCGGTTTCTTCAAGCGGCTGTCACAGCAGCAGGCGCCGAAGTACCTGTGGATCGGCTGCTCCGACAGCCGCGTGCCGGCCAACGAGATCGTCGATCTGCCGCCGGGCGAAGTGTTCGTGCATCGCAACGTCGCCAACGTGGTCGTGCACGCCGACCTCAACTGCCTGAGCGTGCTGCAGTTCGCGGTCGATGTGCTCAAGGTCGAGCACGTCATGGTCGTGGGCCATTACGGTTGCGGCGGCGTGCAGGCGGTGCTGGAGGAACGCCGCGTCGGGCTGGCCGACAACTGGCTGCGCCACGTCGGCGACGTCATGCACAAGCACCATGCGGCGCTGGCCGAACTTGATCTGCCCAGCCTGCGCCATGCCCGCCTGTGCGAACTGAACGTCATCGAGCAGGCCGTCAACGTCTGCCAGGCCACCACGGTGGAGGACGCCTGGGAGCGAGGCCAGCCGCTGACCGTGCATGGCTGGATCTACAGTCTGTTCGACGGCCGCTTGCGTGACCTCGGGATGAGCGTGGACAGTCCCGACATGCTGGCAGAAGCCTATGCACGAGCACAGCACCGGTTGACGACGGGACTCGATTTCGGAGCCTGACCGCAGGCTCACGCGGGGACATCCGAGTGGGGCTAGACTCGGCGGCAGACGTCGCCGGAGTCATGCCGATGCCGATGCGTCCGAGCGTTGCCGTGTTGCCGCGGTTTTTCTGCGCGCTGCTGGTTCTGGCCGGTTGCGTGGCCGCCGCCACCGCGCAGGACATGCAACCGACACCCGCGCAGTGGCAGATCGAGCAGATCGCCGCCTTCAACAAATCCGAGCGTATCTTCGATCAGGCGCGGAAAGCGCAGGGGCTGCTCGAGCAATACCAGCTGATGCGCAACGCCTACGACGGCGACAAAGGCGCGGCCTTCCACGCCATCTTCAGCCAGTACGTCAGCTGGTACCAGACCTACATCGGCGATTATGTGGCGGCCGAGCGCAGCTTCTCGATCGCGCAGCCGGCCCGGCCCGGCGATGCGCCCTCGCCGCTGGCCGACCCGCGCTGGCATGCCCTGCCGGCGCTGGATGCGATCGCCGCGCTGGCCAAGGACCGCAGGGCGATTTTCCTCAACGAGAACCACAGCGCGCCGATCACCCGCACCCTGACGGTGCAACTGCTGGCAAAGCTGCGTGCCGATGGCTACAACACCTTTGCGGCGGAGACGCTCTACAACCGCGACATGCCGGCGCTGGCCCGGCGCGGCTACCCCGTCCGCGCGACCGGCTTTTACACCGAGGAGCCGATCTATGCCGAGATGGTGCGCACCGCGCTCAAGCTCGGCTATCGGGTGATCGCCTATGAAGCCGAATCCGACGCCAGCGGCGATGCGCGCGAACGCGAACAGGCACAAAACCTCTACGACCGCGCCTTCAAGGGCCATCCACACGCGCGCCTGGTGGTCAACGCCGGCTATGCGCACATCCAGAAGCAGGGCGTATTCCTCGGCGGCCAGTCAATGGCCGAGCACTTCATGCACATCTCCGGCATCGATCCGCTGGCGGTCGAGCAGACCATGCTGTTCGGCCACATCAACGCCAGCGACGACCAGCCGATCTGGCGCGCGGCAATCGCCGCGCTGCACCCGCCGCAGCCGATCGTGTTCGAGGATGCATCCGGCAAACCGTGGTCGCTGCGCCCGGGCGCCTACGACATCAGCGTGTTCTTTCCGCAGGAACTGCTGGTGCGCGATCGCCCGACATGGCTGAGTCTCGGCGGCTTGCGTTTTCCGTACCAGGTCGGCGACGGGCTATGCATGGGCCACTTCCCCTGCCTGGTCGACGCGCGTTACCAGGACGAGGGTGCCAACGCGATACCAGCCGATCGCCTGGTGATCGAATGCCCCGGCGAGGTGCGCCAGCTCTGGCTGCGGCCCGGACGCTACCAGCTGAGCTCGCGCGATCTGGACAATCACGTGCTGCTGCGCGAAGAGGCGCACGTCACGCCGCAGCCGCTGCCCACCAACGGCGCGCCACCCAGCACGTATCGCGAACATCGCTGCGTTCACGATCGGATGCAGTCGGTCAATCACTGAGACGGGTGCGGGCTACGAAAACCCCGGCCGACCATCCGGCCGGGGGCATGACTGTGACTGTGGCAAACGGTGATCAGCCGCCGCTTCTGGCCGGTGCCGGCTCGGCCTTCTTCATTTCGTGATGCTGGGTCTTCTTCGTCTCGTGGTGCATCGCTTTCTTGGGATGCCAGGTCTTTTTGTGGTCCATCATTTTCTCGTGCTTCTTTTCCATCATTTGCTTGTGCTTCGATTCCATCCTTTCCTCGTGCTTCTTCTCCATCATTTCCTTGTGCTTCTTCTCCATCATTTCCTTGTGCTTCGACTCCATCTTTTCCTGCTGCTTCGTTTCATGCTTCACTACATGGGCAGATGCCGGCTTGGCCGGCTCGGGCTGTGCCGCACCCTGGGCGAAGGCACCCGCCGACACCAACAGCCCACCCGCCAGCAGGGTCGTTATCGCGATCTTGCGCATGGAACTCACCTCGTCATGAAAAGTGGGGCCGCAGACCGGGCCGGATGGCCAACGGCGACGCGGCGCATGAACACTGCCCCGTGGCGCCCTTCCCGCAGCTGAACGCGCGCGGCCGTGCGCGTGCGGCTGTCCCGAAATTCCGTATGCGTTGCACGTGTGCTCACAGCGCCGCCAATCCGGTTTCCAGCAGCCGCCGCAGCAAGCCCTGCAAGGCGTTCGCGCGCGCGGCGTCCCAGTGCGCCGCCGCCTCGTCCAGATAGGTGCGTTGCGCGAGCTCGAGCTGGACCGCATGGATGCCCTGCTCGGGGCGTCCGTAATGGCGGGTGATATAGCCGCCCTTGAAACGGCCGTTGATGGCGAAGGTATACGCCGACTGCGCGCCGAGCGCATGGGCCAGCGCCAAGGCCGCGCCAGAACCACAGCTGGCAGCATCCGCGGTGCCCAGATTGAGGTCGGGCAACGCGCCCGTGAACAGCTGAGGCAGCTCGCCGCGGATGGAGTGGCCGTCCCACAGCAGGACGTGGTCATGGGCGGCGCGCAGGCGCTCGAGTTCGGCGGCGAGCGCGGCATGATAGGGCTGCCAGTAGGTCTCGACGCGCGCGGCGATCTCGGCGACGGCCGGCACGGCATCGTCACGATAGATCGGCTCGCCGGCAAAGGTGCGCAGTGGACAGATGCCGGTCTCGAAACGGCCCGGATACAACGACGCGCCATCGGGCGGGCGGTTGAGGTCGACCACGTAACGCGACCAATGCGCTGTCAGCACGCTGGCGCCCAGCTCGCTCGCAAACGCATAAAGCCGACTGACAAACCAGTCCGTATCCGGCAGCGCGCGTGCCGAGTCCGTCAGTCTCGCAGACACGCCCGGCGGCAGGGCGGTGCCGTCGTGCGGCAGGCTGAGCAGTAGCGGCATACGACCCTGCCGCAGGGTGTAACCGGTCACGGACATGACCTCAGGGTTCGCGCGCCGGGCAACTGCTGATGCCGAGCAGGCTGTAGAGCGGGCAGAAGCTCAGCGAGGCGGTGGCGAGCGGAATCACACCGAGCAGGCCCCACCAGCGCTCAGGTCCCTGCAACAGCACGATCAGCGACAGCAGGATGATGCCGATGGCGATGCGCACGATACGATCCAGACGGCCGACATTGGCTTTCATGACGTTGATACTCGCTGGGCCCGGATTGCATCCTAGGCGCTGCGGTCACCCGTTGCATGCGGCGCTGCGGCGCGGACCGCCAGTCCCCGCCGTTGGCCAGCGGCCCGATCCAGTCCACGCCTGCGGTCCACCCCGCGCAGGCTGCCGGCGGCACGCGCATCGCCGACGGTCGGCCGCAGGCGGGCCGCGATGCGGGTGATCCGCTAGAGACCGAAACGCGCGGGCGAGTAGGGTTGCGGATCAAGTTGCGCTGCGCTGCCGGTACAAAACGCCGCCACCAGTTCGCCGGTCGCCGCCGACATGCTGACGCCGAGCATGCCGTGGCCGGTGGCCAGCAGCAGATTGCTCCAGCGCGTGCTGGGGCCGATCAGCGGCAACTCGTCCACGCACATCGGTCGCCAGCCCCACCACTCCTCCTGGGGCGGCGTCTGCGGAACGCTGCGCAGGTAATCGCGCGCGCCGCGCGTCAACGCATCCAGGCGCACCCGGTTGAGGCCTTCGGCATACCCCGAGAACTCCATGGTGCTGCCGAGCCGGAAACCGTCGCCCCAGGCAGTGACGCAGACGCTGCGCTCCTTCAGCACCAGGGGGATGCGTGGAGCGGCGGCCTGTGCCGGCCAGGTGATCGAGTAGCCCTTGCCGGGCTGCATCGGCAGCCGCAGCCGCAGCGCCCGCGCGGTCAGTGGCGACCACGCGCCGAGGGCCAGCACCACCCGATCGCCGCTGAATTCGCCGCGCGACGTGGTGACCCCGGCGATGCGGCCAGAGTCGAAACGGAAGCCCTCGATATGCGCACCCAGCTCGATCACGCCACCCCGCGCGGTCACTCGTTGCGCCAATTCCGCGCCATAGCGGTCGGGGCGCAGGCAGGCATCGCCCGGATGCAGGAAAGCGCCGGCCACACCCGGCGCCAGTGCCGGCTCGCGCGCCTCGGCGGCGGCGCCGTCGAGAACCTCGACCGGGATCTGCAGCCGGCGCAGCGCGTCGGCGTGCCAACGCTCGTGCTCGAAGGCGCGGCGGTCGCGAAAGACGATCAGGGTGCCGGAGGCCACGAAGCCGCAGTCCAGAGGCTCGTCGCGTACCAACGCCTCGATCAGCATGCGCGAACGCTGCAGGATCGCCGCACGCGCGACGCCAGCCGCGGCGAAGTCGCGCGGATTGCAGCGGCGTGCAAAGCCGAGCAGCCAGCGCAAACGCTCGAAGTCGGGTCGTGGATTGACATACAGCGGCGCATCGCGTTTCAGCATCCAGCCCAGCGCGCGGCCGATCGTGCCGGGTGCCGACAGCGGCGGCGCGTGACTGGGTGTCAGTGTGCCGCAATTGCCGTGCGAGGCTGCGCCCGCTGGCGTGCCCTGCTCGAGGATGCGTACGCCGACGCCAACGCGGCGCAAGTAAAGCGCGCAGGCGAGGCCGATCACGCCACCGCCGAGTATCAGGACGTCGCTGTGCTGCCGATCCATCGGTCAAGTTTACGCAGCCCGGGGCGGCAGCGGACCGGTGCGTCGACGCCGACGCGACCGTCCTCTGCCCCGCCGCAACGGATGCGCTGCAGCGGGTCTGGTTCCGGCACGATCTGCGCATTGCCGACCTGCGCCACGGGCGGCAGCTGCGATGCTCAGCGCGCGACGCTGGTCGCGCCGCGGTAGTTGCGCCACGGCGTGCTCATGCCGAAGCCTGACCCGGGGTGTCCAGGACGGCCACTTCACGTGACGCGAATGGGTCGAATCAGCTTTTGCTTCCAGCCTCAAGTGAATGTATTTCATTAATTTTTACATTTGGCATTCTTCCTGCTTGTCTGTGGACAAACCGGAGATTCCGCCATGGCCGCCACTACCCCCATCCTGCTTCTCGCCCTGCGCTCACCGCATTCCGGCTGGCTGGCCACCCTGATCACGGCACTGGACGAGGCCCGCGCCGATCCCGGCTTCGACGCCCAGCAGCAAGCGTTGTTCGCCGAACTGACCGCCGGTGCGCCGATCGCTGCCAGCGTGCGCAAGGCGGCCATGGAACGCCAGTACGCTTTCGACAGCAGCATGGCCAATGAACTGGCCGCCGCGCTCGAGCCGGTTCCGCTGCCCGAATCTGCGCGTTTCAACGGCGCCGCCTGAGGCGTTGTTCCTCCGTCACGCATTGACGAGCGCTGTCGGCAACACTGCGAGCCGCGGGGTTCCCAGTCGTCCCGCACTTGGCTAGGCTCCCGCCATCTGCTGCGGGATCGCCGATGATTCTTCGCCGCTTCGCGCCGCGTGCCCTTGCCTGGTCGGCCTTGCTGCTGCTGGCCGCCTGCGCCAGCGCGCCACCGCGCCCGCAACCTGGAACGGCCTACGCTGAGCGCGCGAACGACGTGCTGTTCAGCGCCATCGGCCTGGTCGGCACACCCTACCGCTATGGTGGCAATACGCCCGGCAGCGGCTTCGACTGCAGCGGCCTGGTCGATTACGTCTTCCGAACCGCGGCCGGGGTCGACCTGCCGCGCACAACCCGGCAGTTGGGCGCCCTGGACGCGCCGCGCGTGTCGCGCAATCGCCTCGCACCCGGCGATCTGGTGTTTTTCAACACCGAGGGCGATGGCGTCAGCCATGTCGGCATCTATGTCGGCAAGGGGCGTTTCGTGCATGCCCCCGACAGCGGCGGCACGGTGCGCCTCGACCCGCTCGGCAATCCCTACTGGGCGCGGCATTTCCTCTACGGCAAGCGCGTGCTGGAGTGACCGCGTTCGCGTGGGCCGCGGAATCGCCAGACGCCGGGGAGCCGGACCCGTGCCAGGGCGGCCAGGCAGCCGCACCCGTGCAACCTTCGCGCCCGTGCAGGACTTGCGGCGCGGCGAGCCCGGGCCTGGCGTCCGCCGTCAAGCCGCGGGTAGACGAGCCCGCCCGGATCTCATTCGGCGTGCGCGTGTCCCTGTGGCCCGTGCGCGTGGCCGTGCGCCAGCTCCTCCGGTTGCGCCTCGCGCACTTCGATCACTTCGATGTCGAAGCTCAGACTCTTGCCGGCCAGCGGATGGTTGGTATCGACATCGACCGTGGTCATGCCGACCTTGCGCACGGTAACCGCCTGCTGGCCACCCTCCTTCAACGCCAGCGCAGTGGTCATGCCGGGCTTGAGGCGCTCGGCGCGCTGGAAGTACTTCTTCGGTACGCGCTGGATGGCGCCCTCGCGACGCGGCCCATAGGCCTCTTCCGGAGCGACCGTCACGCTGAAGCGTTCTCCGGCGGCGTGTCCCTCCAGTGCGCGCTCGACGCCGACGATCAGTCCGCCATGCCCGAGCAGCACCGCGATCGGCTCGCCGCGCTCGCGCGAACTCTCGATCGCCGCCCCGGCCGCATCACTGACCGTGTAATGGATGCGGACCACCGTGTCTTTGCCGGCCTTCATGCGCGGATCCTCGCGGAAAACTGGTCATGGTAGCTGCGACCGTACGGATCGTCACTCCGGATAGCGCATGCGCCGGTGCACGCTGCCGTCAGCAGAAAGAAGTCGAACGCGTCCAGCGTCCAACCCAGGAACCCGGCCGCGAGCAGGTGACGCGGGAGGCTATCGAGAGCACGTAGTCGAACAAGAAAATTCATCATCCCGGGACCGGTGCCGGTCATGCTCGACAGCCGCGTCAAGAACCTTGCCGCCGCGGATGGTGGCATGCTGCCGCGTCTGCATCGCCGATGGATTGCCCTTCGTTGAAAGCGACTCACGCCCGCAATCGCTTCGCGCCTGAACGCGCCGCCCCAGCCGCGGCCCGCATTGCTGCGCGTTTCGACGGGCGCTGGCAGCAGGGTTATGTGCGCGGCAAGCTGCGCCACGATCCGGCGTTCGCCACGATCAGCGCGCTGCTGTTCGACGCCGCAGCAGCGCTGCCGGTGCTGGATCTCGGCTGCGGCATGGGCCTGCTCGGCCAGTGGCTGCGCGAGCACGGCCACCGCGGCGACTATCTCGGCATCGATCAGGACGCACGCAAGATTGCCGCGGGTGACGCCGCGGCGCGCGGCGTATTGCCAGACATCGAATTGCGGCTGGGAGGACTGGCGACGTTGCCGCCATTCTGTGGTCACGTCGTGCTGCTTGACGTACTGCATTACCTCGACCGCGAGGCGCAGCGCAGGCTGCTTCAACAGAGTGCGCAGCGGCTGGCCGGCGATGGCCTGCTGCTGATCCGCAGTGTGCTGCGCGATGCCTCGTGGCGCTACCGCGTGACGCAGGCCGAAGAGCGCGTGCTGGCCCTCGCCGGCTGGATGCATACCGCAACACGGCATATTCCCAAGCGGACCGAACTCGAGAGCGAAATCGAGGACACGGGTCTGAGCGTGACCACGCGCCCGTTGTGGGGACGCACGCCGTTCAACAGCTGGCTGCTGGTCGCACGGCGCGCGTCAGCGGCACGGGATCAGCGCTCCTGATCGGTGGGCCGCATCAGGATCTCGTTGATGTTGACGTGCTCGGGCTGGCTGACGCAGAACAGGATCGCGTTGGCGACGTCGGCACTCTGCAGCTGGCGCATGCCCTCGGCCCAGCTGTTGATCGCCTGCTGCGTCGGCGCGTGCGCGATGTGCTCGCGCAGTTCGGTGGCGACCACACCCGGTTCGATCACGCTGACGCGGATGTTGTCCTTGCAGACCTCGCGACGCAGCGACTCGCTGAAGCCGACCACGCCCCACTTGGTCGCCGAGTAGCCGCCGGAGTTGGGGTTGGCCTGGCGGCCCGCGGTCGAGGCCACGTTGACGATGTGGCCGTCGCGGCGTGCGCGCATGCCGGGCAGCGCGGCCTGGGTCGAGGCGATCAGACTCAGCACGTTGAGCTCGAGCATGCGCCGCCAGCGGCCGAGATCGGCGGTCTCGATCGGTTCGAGATACATCACGCCGGCGTTGTTGACCAGGATGTCGACCCGACCGTAGTGGGCTTCGGCTTCGCGCACCACGCGCTGGGCCTCGTGCTCGTCCAGCAGATCGGCGGGCAGCACCAGTGCCTCGCCACCCGCAGCGCGGACGCGCGCGGCGAGCTCGTCGAGCCGATCGGCGCGCCGCGCGACGAGGGCCACGCGCGCGCCGGCCGCAGCCAGCGCCAACGCAGTGGCCTCGCCGATGCCGGATGAAGCGCCGGTGACGAGGGCGACCCGGGATGCCAGGGGATGGGAACTCATGGACGGACTCCGGCAGGATCAATCGTCTATTGTCGCGCAACGCGCCGCGCCGCGAGTCAGCGCGGCGTCAAGACGCGGCGGCGCGCGTC
>DATLSL010000095.1:0-3171 GCA_035534135.1 Rhodanobacteraceae bacterium
CGGTCGGGGGCGAGGGCGCGCTGGCGTTCGATACCGCGTTCCAGCGGAACGTCGGCGCTGCGGCGCTCAGGACGCCAGCAGCTCCAGCAGCGCCGCGCGCGGCAGCTTGCAGGCGGCGCTGCGCGGCAGGGCATCGACGCGCCGCAGCGGCCGCGTCGAGCAGCGCGGCACTAAGCGATCAAGCGGACGTTGCTACCGCTCCGCCGCTTGTCTTTGCGTTGGCCAACAGGTTCAGCGTCATCGCAACCTTGTTGACAGCATCATTTGTTGTAGCTACAGTTAGTCCATGCGGATCACTTGCGATCCTGCAAAACGCGAATGGACGCTGCAGGAGCGCGGCTTGGACATGCGCAGAGCCAAGGAGGCTTTTGCCGGGCCGCACTTCACGCGTGCAGATGATCGCCGGGACTACGGCGAGCCTCGCTTCATCACGGCGGGTTGGCTCGATTCCCGGCTTGTCGTGTTCGCATGGACGCCGCGCGGCGTCGCAAGACGCATCATCAGTATGAGGCATTGCCATGAGCGCGAAGCGAAAAAGCTCCAACCCCATCTCTCATGACCCGGAGACCCCGCCGGAGATCACGGACGCCTGGATTTCCGAGGCCGACTTGCATCACGGTGAGAAGCTGGTGCGCCGTGGGCGTCCAAAGCTCGCCAACCCGCGTCAGCTCTTGTCTCTGCGCTTGCCACCCAAGGTCATTGAGCGCTGGCGAGCCACGGGACCCGGCTGGCAAACACGCATGGCCGACGCTCTGGAAAAGTCGGCGCCCAGGTCGCGGCGAGCTGTTGGCTAACATCTCAAAACCCGGGTCAG
Source organism: Rhodanobacteraceae bacterium (assembly GCA_035534135.1). GTDB lineage: Bacteria > Pseudomonadota > Gammaproteobacteria > Xanthomonadales > Rhodanobacteraceae > Metallibacterium. The sequence goes on from DATLSL010000095.1 coordinate 815, forward strand.
AGTGCACTTTCACTGACTGTCCGTACCGGGTCGGCGGGGGTTGCTCAGGACGCCAGCAGCTCCAGCAGCGCCGCGCGCGGCAGCTTGCCGGTCGCGCTGCGCGGCAGGACATCGACGCGTCGCAGCGGCCGCGGCAGGAACACCGGATCGACGACCGCGCGCAGCGCGGCGAGGATCGCCGCTTCGTCCAGACCGGGCGCCACCACCGCGGCGGCAATGCGGCGCACGCCGGCGGCATCGGCGCGCTCCAGCTGCACCACCGCGGCGTCGCTCACGCCGGGGATCGCCAGCAGGCGCTGGGTGAGGTCACCCAGCGAGGCGCGCTTGCCGGCGATCTCGATCAGGTCCACGGCGCGACCGGCGAGGCGGAAGCGGCCATCGGCTTCGAGTTCGATCACGTCGGCCAGGATCACCGGTTCGGCCAGTTGCGGCGCGTCGACGCGCATGCCGTCCGGCTGCGGCAGCACCTGCACGCCACGGTAGGGCGTCCACAGGACCTCGTGCGCCGGCCGGCGCGCGGCGATCACGCAGGTCTCGGTGGACCCGAACACTTCCAGCAGCGGCGCACCGCTGGCCGTCTCGATGGCCGCCGCCAGCCGCGGATCCAGCGGCGCGGTCGCCGAGGTGATCGCCTCGCAGGACAGCGCGACGCCGGCGTCCAGCAGCGCGCGCAGATGCACCGGCGTGGCCACCAGCAGGCGCGGCGCGGGCAGGGCTGCCAGCGCCGCGGCGATGTCGGCGGGCAGGAACGGCCGTCCGCCGTCGACCGCGGCCGCGCCCAGCAGCGGCAGCAGCACCGACAGTTCCAGTCCGTACATGTGCTGCGGCGGCACCGTGGCCAGGATGTTGAAACGCGGCCCGAGCGCGGCTTCGAACAGCGCCTGGTTGCCGGCGTTGCTGGCGCTGAGCGCGCCCCAGGTCTTGCCCTGCGCACGCGGCAGGCCGGTCGATCCCGAGGTGTAGCCGATCACGGCGTTGAGCGTGGCGGCGATGCGCGGCGCGTTGGTGCAAGGCGCAAACGCCTGTGCCGGCAGCGCGAACGCGCGCGCGACGAACAGCCGTGGCGGCGGGTCGAGTGCAGTGTCGGCCAGCGCCACCGCGCCCGGATGCTGGGCGAGGATCTCGGCCACCGCCTGCAGCGCGCGCGAGGGCGGCAGCAGGGTGGTGCGGCCGGCGATCAGCGCGGCGGCAAAGCCGAGCAGGAAGGCGTAGCGGTCGTCGCACAGGTTGACCACCGCATCGCCTGCCGGCAGCTCGGCGGCCAGCGCCTGCGCGTGAGCGATGAACTGGCCGGCGCTGACCACGAGCCCGCCGCGGTGCGCCAGCGAGCGCGCGAGGTCGCCCGCGACCAGCGGCAGGCTCTGTGGAAGCGGGGAGCTGAGGATGTCGCCGGGGACCGCCATGCGGGTGCTCTCGGGAAGGGGCCCGGCGCAAATCATAACGGGCGCCGACGTGGTCAGCGGTCGGTATCCCCGGGTGGTGGCGCTAGCCGGGTCGCGGTCTTGCGCACCGCGGTTTTCTTTGCTGTGGTTTTCTTCGCTGCGGGTTTCCCGGCCGCGGTTTTCCTGGCGGCAGTCTTCTTGACGGCCGCCGGTTTTGCCGGCGCGGCGGCGGCTGCGGCGGTCTTGCGGGCGGCGGTTTTCTTCGCGGCGCCGGCGCCCTTGCCGCCGCGCGCAAAGCCGCGCTTGGGCCGCACTGGCGCGGCCGCCAGCAGGGCCGCGCATTCCTCGGCGGTCAGCGTGGCCGGCTCGCGCTCCTTGGGGATGCGTGCGTTCTTCTCGCCGTCGGTGATGTAGGGCCCGTAGCGGCCGTTGAGCACCTGCACGCCGTTGCCGAAGTCCTTGATCAGGCGATTGGCGGCGATCTCGCGTTTCTCGCGCACGCGCTCCAGCGCCACCGCCAGGTCGATCGTGTAGGGATCGTCCTCGGCCTTGAGCGAGGCGTAGGTGTCGCCCTGCTTGACAAACGGCCCGAAGCGGCCGACGCCGACGCTGACCTTCTCGCCCTGCGGCGACAGGCCGAGGTCGCGCGGCAGCTTGAACAACTCCACCGCGTCGGCCAGCGCGATCGTGTGCATGCTCTGGCCGGGTCGCAGCGAGGCATAGCGCGGCGGATCGCCGGCCTCCTTGCTGCCGATCTGCGCGAACGGTCCGTAGCGGCCGAGGCGCACGGTGACTTCCTTGCCGCTGACCGGATCGACGCCGAGCGAGCGGGTGCCGGTGGCTTCGCCGCGATCGACCGACTCGGTCTTCTCGTCGACCAGCTGCTTGAACGGCGTCCAGAAGCGCTGCAGCAGCGGATGCCAGTCCTCCTCGCCGCGGCTGACCGCGTCGAGCTCGTCCTCGAGCTTGGCGGTG
>DATLSL010000096.1:0-7125 GCA_035534135.1 Rhodanobacteraceae bacterium
CGCTTGGAAATCGGCCCGTAGATCGGGTCGAAGCGCAGCGACAGATCGGTGGTGAGCATCGTGGGCCGGTGCTTCTTGCTCGGGTCGAACGCATCGGGCGTGATCGCCGGGGCGTCCTTGGCCACCCACTGATGGGCGCCCGCGGGGCTCTTGGTCAGCTCCCACTCGTAGCCGAACAGGAGATCGAAGAAGCTGTTGTCCCACTTTGTCGGCGTATTGGTCCAGGTGACTTCGAGACCGCTGCCGATCTGGTCGCCGCCCTTGCCGCTGCGGAAACTGCTGGCCCAGCCCAGGCCCATCTGCTCGATCGGCGCCGCCTCGGGCGCGGGGCCGACGTGATCGACGGGGCCTGCGCCGTGAGTCTTGCCGAAGGTGTGGCCGCCGGCGATCAGCGCGACGGTTTCCTCGTCGTTCATCGCCATGCGCGCGAAGGTCTCGCGGATATCCTTGGCCGCGGCCAGCGGATCGGGCTTGCCGCCGGGGCCTTCGGGGTTGACGTAGATCAGCCCCATCTGCACCGCGGCCAGCGGGTTTTCCAGGTCGCGCTCGCCGCTGTAGCGCTTGTCGTCGCCCAGCCAGGTTTTTTCCGAGCCCCAGTACACGGCTTCGTCGGGCTCCCACACGTCGGCACGGCCGCCGCCGAAGCCGAAGGTCTTGAAGCCCATCGACTCCAGCGCGACGTTGCCGGCCAGGATCATCAGGTCGGCCCAGGAAATCTTGCGGCCGTATTTGCGCTTGACCGGCCACAGCAGACGGCGCGCCTTGTCGAGGTTGACGTTGTCCGGCCAGCTGTTGAGCGGGGCGAAGCGCTGCTGGCCGCTGCCCGCGCCGCCGCGTCCGTCACCGATGCGGTAGGTGCCGGCGCCGTGCCAGGCCATGCGGATCAACAGCGGGCCGTAGTGGCCGAAGTCGGCCGGCCACCAGTCCTGCGAGTCGGTCATCAGTGCGCGCAGATCGGCCTTGACCTTGGCCAGGTCGAGGGTTTTGAACTCGCGGGCATAGTCGAAGTCCTTGTCCATCGGATCGGACTTGGCCGAGTTCTGACGCAGGATGTCGAGGTTGAGTTGCTCGGGCCACCAGTCGCGGATGGTCGGACTGCTGGCGGCGGTGTGGGCGAACGGGCATTGGGTTTCGGTTGACATGCTGGGCACCATCGGCTGCGCCGCGCACCGGCGCGGTTTGGGTGCAAGTCTGTGCCTGCGGCGATCGCGATGGAAATTGATTGTTCAGACGGCCTCGATAGCGCTAGCCAATCGGATGGCGCGCTCGGTGCGGTCACGCCGCCGCGCGCAGCAGACTCATCGACATCAGCAGCCAGAGCGCACGCGACACCATCGCCATCAGCGCGATGCTACCGTCGCCGTTGCGCCAGCAGGCGCACGACGCGGCCCGGCCCGGTGTGGCCGCGACCCTCGGCCAGCAGCACCTCACCGCTGAGCAGTTCGAGGATGTCCAGCCCCGCAAGGTCGCCGCGCAGCAACTCGGGGGTATAGAGCAGGGCGGGGTCGCGCGGACCGCCGGAATGGCATTGCATCTGCTCCGGGGTGAACGCCTCGAGGATCAGCAGGCCACCGGGCCTCAGTGCCTGCGCGCAGCCGGCATGGGTGCGCACACGCAGCGCCGCCGGAAGGTGCACGTAGATGCTGGCAATGACGTCGTACGCGGCATGCGGCCATTCGAAGTGTGCAAGATCCGCCTGCAGGGTCGTCAGCAATACCCTGCGTCGTTGCGCCAGGGCGCTGGCCTTGTCCAGGCCCTTGACGGACTGGTCAAGGCTGGTGGTGGCCAACCCCTGTTCGGCCAGCCAGACGCCGTTGCGGCCCTCGCCGTCGGCGATGGCCAGGGCATCGCCCGCGCGCGGCAGGCGCCAACCCTGGCTGGCGAGCCAGGCGTTGGGCGCGGTGCCGTAGTGGTAGGCAGCGTCGCCGTAGCGTTCGTTCCAGTGCTCGGTGGTCATGGACGGCTTGCTGGGCTCAAAGCACCTTGTCGATGGTCACCCGGATCGGTGCGGTTTGCCGTACCGGCACGACCGCGCTGCGTCCCTCGAGATCGCCCGCCTGCGGCAGCGGTTGTCCGGACGCGGAAATGCGTGCGGTGATCACCACGTCGGGGACTGACGACAGGTTCATCGCCGGTGACATGCCCATGCCGTCGGTCAGGACGACGGTCGCCGGCAGGTGCGCGGGAAGCTTCTGCACCGCCAGCGGCATCGGCGGTCCATTCGGCGCGCGTGCGAACACGAACAGGACCGCACCGGCGGGAATCCGCGCGGCCAGCGCCGGCGCGATCACGACATGAACCTGCAGGTGCGGCGCGACGGCTGTGGCTGCGGCGCTCGCCGCGACGGGCGGCGCGATCATCGGTGCGGTGACCGGCAAACCGCCGCGCGACTGCGCCAGGGCCACCTGCTGGCTGACCGCCTGGGCGATCTGCGAGCCCGCCGGCAGCAGCGGCAGCAGGCGCTGCCAGACCGCGACCGCATCAGCATAGCGGCCGCGCTGGAAGTCGCTGATGCCGAGCAGCCACAGGCCGCGCTGGTGTTCGGGATTGATCATCACCGCGCGCTGCAACCGCGCGCGGGCGAGGTCGTTGATGGTGTGCTGCGGGCTGGCCATGGAATCGGCCTCGGCCCAGGCCACCAGCAGATCGGCGTCGTCGGGCCGCAGCTTGAGCGCGTGCGCGAAGGCGTCCGCCGCGTCCGCCGGCTGCTGCAGGGCGGCGTAAGCCTGGCCCAGGGTCGACCAGCCGTCGGCGTCGTTCGGGTGGGCATCCAGTTCGCGGCGCAGGTCGGCGATCGCCTGCTGCGGGGTGAGGTCGCGCGCGATCTCGGCGCCCGGAACCAGCGCCGCCGGCGTACCCAGCAGCCGGTACAGGCCCAGCGTTGCCAGCGGCAGCACGAAGGCCAGACCCAGCGCCAGCACGTACAGGCCTCGGCGTTGCGACAATCCACGGGAGGCTCGCACCAGCGGGATCAACACGAACGCCAGGCCCAGCGCGATCAGCGCCGCGCAGGCGGCAAGAAAAGGGACATTCACCAGTCTTCGTCTCCGCTGTCGGCCGGGGCGGCGTCGGCGCGGGTGCGCCGGCGCAGGTACAACGCCGCGCCCGCGGCGCCGGCCAGCAGCACCGCGAACGGCCCGAACCACAGCACATAGTTCGAGGGCTTCAGCGGCGGGTCGTAGAGCACGTAGTCGGAGTAGCGCGCGACCAGGTACTGCTTGATCTGGGCGTCGGTCTTGCCGGCCTGCATCTGCAGAAACACCTGCCAGCGCAGGTCCTTGGCCAGATCGGCATTAGAATCGGCCAGGCTCTCGTTCTGGCAGACCAGACAGCGCAGCTGGCCGGTGAGGTGCTGGAAGCGCTGTTCCTGGGCAACGTTCTTGAACGGCAGCGCATCGATCGCGCTGCCGGCCTGCGCGGCGGATGCGGTCAACAGCAGGGCGAGGGCCAGCAGCAGGGCGCGCATGTCAGATGCCCGGCGCCGGCTGCACGCCCAGCTTGCGCAGCTGCGGCGCCAGTTGGTCGCGGATCACGCCGGGTGTCAGCGGGCCGATGTGCTTGTAGCGGATGATGCCGCCGGCATCGATCAGGAAGGTTTCCGGCGCGCCGTAGACACCGAAGTTGATCGCGGTGTCGCCGCTCTGATCGGTCACCACCAGCGTGTAGGGGTCGCCGCGCGCGGCCAACCATGCCTTGGCGTCCTCGGGCTTGTCCTTGTAGTCGTAGCCGATCAGCGGCAGTCCCAGCTCGCGCGCTTCGGCCATCAGCACCGGATGCTCGTCGCCACAGGCAAAGCACCAGCTGGCGAACACGTTGAGCAGGTAGGGCTTGCCGAGCAGATCGGCCTTGGTCACGCGCAGCGCCGGATCGTGCAGTCGCGGCAGGTTGAAGGCCGGCGCCGGCTTGCCGATCAGCGGCGAGGGCACCGCGGTGACGTCGTGGTGGGCGTTCCACCACAGGCCGTAGCCGAACAGCACGACCAGCAACAGGAAGGCGGCCAGCGGCAGCAGCCGGTTCATGCGGCGGACTCGCGCGGCGCCAGCGTGGCCGTGCCGGGCACGGGCATGGCGCGCGCGCTGCGCGCGCGGAAGCGGCGATCGCCGGAGGTGATGAAGCCGCCCAGCATCATCAGCACACCGCCGAACCACAGCCAGCGCACGAACGGCTTGTCGTACAGGCGCAGCGCCCAGGCGCCGTGGTTGCCGAGCGGCTCGCCCAGCGCGACGTAGAGATCGCGCATCACCCCGGCACTGACCGCGGCCTCGGTCTGCACCTGGCCGCCGCTGTAGACCCGCTTCTGCGGGTGCATCACCGCCACCACCGCACCGTCGTGCAACACCGTCAGCTTGCCCTGCTGCGCGGTCCAGTTGGGGCCGCGGACCTCATGCACGCCCTCGAAACGGAAATCATAGGCACCGATGCGCTGGCTCTGGCCGGGGTCGAGGCGCACGTCGCGCTCGACGCTGAGCGCCGTGGTCAGCAGCGCGCCGGCCAGGAACACGCCGACGCCGGCGTGAGCGACCAGCATGCCCACCATCTCGGCGGGATAGCGGCGACCGGGCGGGGCCTCGCGCCAGCGTTTGCGTGCATAGAGCACGACGCCGGCGCCGACGTAGCACGCTGCGACCGTGCCCAGGACCGCGCGCGCGTCGCCGCCGAGCACGAAGGCGAGCACGCCGCCGACCAGCGCGGTCGCGCCGGCGATCAGCAGCACCCGCCACAGCGCGGTGCCGTCGGCCTTGCCCCAGCGCGCGAACGGCCCGAACGGGATCAGCAGCACCACCGGCGCCATCAGCAGGATGAACAGCGAACCGAAGTAGGGCGGCCCCACCGAGACCCGGCCCAGGTGAAAGGCATCGCCGACGAGCGGATACAGCGTGCCGATCAGCACCATCGCCGCCGCCGCGGTCAGCATCAGGTTGCCGATCACGATCAGGGTCTCGCGCGAGAGCAGGGCGAACGGCTTGCCGCCGGCGACCTTGGGTGCGCGCAGGGCGTAAATCAGCAGCGAGCCGCCGACCACCACGCCGAGGAAAACCAGGATGTACACGCCGCGGCGCGGATCGCTGGCGAACGCGTGCACGCTGGTCAGCACGCCCGAGCGCACCAGGAAGGTGCCCAGCAGCGACAGCGAGAAGGCGAAGATCGAAAGCAGCAGGGTCCAGGCGCGCAGGCCGCCGCGTTTTTCGGTGACCGCCTGGGCGTGGATCAGCGCGGTGCCGATCAGCCAGGGCATGAACGAGGCGTTCTCGACCGGATCCCAGAACCACCAGCCGCCCCAGCCCAGTTCGGCATACGACCACCAGCTGCCGAGCACGATGCCGGCGGTCAGGAAGGCCCAGGCGAAGTTGGTCCACGGACGCGCCCAGCGCACCCAGTCGTCGTCGAGCGCGCCGCCCAGCAGCGCGGCGATCGCGAACGCGAACGCCACCGAGAAACCCACGTAGCCCATGTACAGCATCGGCGGATGGATGATCAGGCCCGGGTCCTGCAGCACCGGATTGAGGTCCATGCCGTTGCTAGGCGCCGGCAGCAGGCGGCCGAACGGGCTCGAGGTGAACAGGGTGAACAGCAGGAAGCCGACGCTGACGAAGCCGAGCACGCCGAGCACGCGCGCGGCGAACTTCGGCGGCAGATGGCCGGAGAACGCCGCCAGTGCCACCGTCCACACATTGAGAATCAGGATCCACAGCAGCAGCGAGCCCTCGTGCGCGCCCCACACCGCCGAGAAGCGGTAGTACCAGGGCAGGCTGAGGTTGGAGTTCTGTGCCACGTAGGCGACCGAGAAATCCTGGGTCATGAACGCCCAGGTCAGGGCCGCGAACGACAGCGCGACAAAGACGAACTGTCCGGCGGCGGCGGGCCGCGCAACCGCCATCAGCGCGGCGTTGTTGCGCCAGGCGCCCAGCAGCGGCAGCACGCACTGCACCAGCGCCAGCAGCAGGGCCAGGATCAGCGCGATTTCGCCCAGTTCGGGGATCACGGCGCGCCCCCGGCGGTCGGCGGCATCTCGACGTGATGCTTGGCGTGCGCCTTGGCCATCGCCTCGGCCAGCTCCTTGGGCATGTAGGTCGCGCTGTGCTTGGCCAGTACCTCGCTGGCGACGAAGGTGCCGCCCTGCATGCGGCCGGTGGTGATCACCGCCTGGTTGGCGCGGAACAGGTCGGGCAGGATGCCGGTGTATTCGACCGGCAGCGTGCGGTCACCGTCGGTGACGGTGAAGTCCACCTTCAACGAGTGCGGGTCGCGCACGATGGAGCCGTTCTCGACCATGCCGCCGAGCCGGAAGGTGCGGTAGTCGGCGGCTCTGCCGGCCAGCACCTGGCTGGGGGTGAACAGGTAGTTCATGTTTTTCTGCAGGCCGTAGACCACGGCGCCGGTGGCCAATGCCACCGCACCGAGAATCAGGCCGACGAAGATCAGGCGACGCTTGCGGACGGGGTGCATGGTTCATGGACTCCTGCGCGCGCTTTGACGGGCAATGCGGGCACGAAGTTCCTTCAGCACCCTGCGGCGGCGTGCCGCAGTGGCGATCAGATCGGCGGCGAACACCACGAAGAACACCGCGTAGGCGGGCCAGACGTAGACCGCATAGCCGCCCATGGCCAGGAATTTATCCATGCGGCGTTTCCTTCAATGCGATCGCGCGCGCCCAGTCTTTGCCGCCCTCGAGTTCCAGCAGCGCGACCCGGGCGCGGCCGAGCAGGCTCCAGCCGAGATAAAGATGCGTCGACAATGCCATTGTCAACAGCGGCCACAGCATCGACCAGGTGATGCGTGACGGCCCGAACAGCTGCACCGTGGTGCCCTGATGCAGGGTATTCCACCACACCACCGAGTAATGCACGATCGGCAGGTTGACCACGCCGATCAAGGCCAGGAAGGCGGCCGCGCGGGCGCCCTGGCGGGTGTCCTCGAAGGCGTGATAAAGCCCGATCACGCCTAGATACAGAAACAGCAGCACCAGCTCCGAAGTCAGCCGCGCGTCCCAGGTCCACCACGCGCCCCACATCGGCTTGCCCCACAGCGAGCCCGTGACCAGGGTGACGAAGGTGAACGCCGCGCCGATCGGCGCCGCTTCCATGGCCAGGATCTCGGCCAGCTTGACCCGCCACACCAGGCCGA
>DATLSL010000097.1:0-4643 GCA_035534135.1 Rhodanobacteraceae bacterium
GAGGCGCCTGATCCCGCGCGCATGGCTGCCGATCGGGCCTGGTTGCAGCAGTCCGGGCATCGCCTGCTGTGTTGCGACGAGGCTGACTTTCCGCCTCAGCTCCAGGCCGGCGCCGGCGCTCCGATCGCGCTGTTCGTCGCCGGCGACGCGACGCTGCTGCTGCGGCCGCAGGTGGCGGTGGTCGGCGCGCGCGCGGCGACGCCCGCCGGGCTGGCACTGGCAAGCCGGTTTGCCGCCGCGCTGGCAGCGGCCGGCCTCACCGTCGGCAGCGGTCTCGCCGAGGGCGTGGACGCCGCCGCGCACCGCGCCGCGCTCGATCGTTCCGGCGGTACCCTGGCGGTGGTCGGTACCGGCGCCGATCGCGTCTATCCGCACCATCATCGCGAACTGGTCGCGGCGATCGCCGCGCACGGCGCCGTGGTCAGTCCATTCCCGCCCGGAAGTCCGCCGCTGGCCGCACACTTTCCGCAGCGCAACCGCGTGCTGGCGGGGCTGGCGCTGGGCGTGCTGGTGATCGAGGCGGGCGCCCGCTCCGGCGCGTTGATCACCGCGCGCGCGGCGGTCGAACTGGATCGCGAGGTGTTCGCGCTGCCGGGTGCGATCGGCAACCCGCTGGCGCGCGGTTGCCACGCGCTGATCCGCGAGGGCGCGACGCTGGTGGAGGATCCCGCCGAAGTGATCGCTGCGCTGACGCCGGCGGCGCGCGCACTGGGGACCGAGCTGCGCAGCCGGCTCGACGCCGCGCCCGCGCCCGTCACGCTGGACATCGCCGATGCCGCCGCGACCGTGGCGCTGCTGGACGCGCTGGGCCACGTGCCCGCGGCGCTGGACGAGCTGTGCGCGCGCACCGGTGTCGGCAGCGCCGCACTGGCCGCCGAGTTGTCTCTGCTCGAACTCGACGGCCGCGTCGCCCAACTGGCGGGCGGGCGCTGGCAGCGCGTGGGCTGAAACCCGGTTGCATTCAATCGATACGCTGGGCAGCCCGGATGGAGCCTCGTGAGAGGCGCCATCCGGGGCCGTACCAGGCCTGATTCCCGGATTCCGCCGCGTTGCATCCGGGCGACGCGGTGTTCGTGTCTTGATCGCGAACGGCTATTAGCGGTCGGCGTCTTCGCCCGTGTTCGTGCGCAGGCGCTCGGCAAGGCGGCTGGCGCGCTGCATGCGCGTGGCCAGCGTGGCCTCGAGTACCTCGGCGCCCGCCCACAGCTCGAGCCGGCGGCGCGCGCGCGTGGCGCCGGTATAGAGCAGCTCGCGGCTGAGTCCGCGCCCCGGCTGCGCGGGCAGGATCAGCACCACGTGCTCGAACTCCGAGCCTTGGCTCTTGTGCACGGTCATCGCATAGGCGGTTTCGTGCGCCGGCAGCGCCAGCGGCGCCAGCGTGCGCGGTTCCTGGCCCGCGGCGCCCTCGAACCACGCTCGCGGGCGGCCATCGCCGTCGGCGTGCACCACGCCGAGATCGCCGTTGACCAAACCCAGGCTGCGCTCGCCGGCGGTGATCAGCAGCGGCCGGCCGGCGTACCAGGGATCGTCGGCGTCCAGCCCGAAGCGACGCCGCAGCAGGCCCTCGATCAGGCGATTGATCGTCCGCTGGCCGAACGCGCCCAATCGCAGCGCGGTCAGCACGCGCGCGCCGCGCAGCGCGATCAGCGCCGCCGCGGGGCTGACCGCCTGCAGCAGATCATCGAACAGGCCGGCGCCGTGCGCGGGGTCGATTGCGTCGCGCAGGGCGCCCGCCAGCGCCGCGGTGTCGGCCACGGTCGCGGTCCGCAGAATCCTGGCGTGCGCCGGATCGGCGCCCAGCGCCTTCAGCCGCGCGGCGTCGCCGGCGCGGATCGCGGCGGCGAGCTCGAGCAGGACGCCAGATGCACGCCAGACGGTGTGCAGGCGCAGCACGTGGCCAGCCAGCGGCGCCGCGCCGGTCCGCGCAGTCGGTGGGGCAGCGCCCGGTGCCGGAGGCGAGCGCTCGGCGTTGGTCGCGGGCACGTCGTTGCCGTCGTCTGCCGCGGCGACCAGATCGGCCAGCACCGAACCGGCCTCGACCGAAGCCAGCTGGCCGGCGTCGCCCAGCAGCACCAGATCGGCGCCGGCGCGCAGCGCCTCCAGCGTGCGCCGCATCAGCGCCAGATCCACCATCGAGGCCTCGTCCACCACCAGCAGGTCCGCCGCCAGCGGCGCGTCGGGGCCGGCGCTGAAGGCATCCAGGTCGGGTCGCGCACCGAGCAGGGCGTGCAGGGTCTGCGGCCGCAGCGCGGCGATCGCGTCGAGCAGCGGCGCCCACGGCAGCGCGGGCAGGCGTGCGCGCAGCGGGCCGAGTCCTTGCGCCAGCGTTTCGCCGAGGCGCTGCGCCGCCTTGCCGGTGGGCGCCGTCAGCGCGATGCGCCCGCCGCCGGCGCCGCGCTGGCGCAGCCACAGCAGCAGCAGGCGCAGCACGGTGCTGGTTTTGCCGGTGCCGGGGCCGCCGGTGAGCACGAACAGGCCGCGGCCCAGCGCAGCCGCCGCGGCCAGGCGCTGGCCGTCGACCACGGCGGCGGTCGGCGGACCGAACAGCGCATCGAGATCGGCGCGCAGGTCCTCAGCGTTGATTGTCGGCGGCGCGCGCAAACGGGCGTGGATCGCCGCGATCAGGCGCGTCTCGTGATCGTAGTTGCGGCGCAGATAGCAGTCGCCAGCACGCAGTACCAGCGGACGCGTGCTGTCGCCGGAACCGGCATCGACCCAGTCGCTGGCGATCAGTGCGGCCTGCCAGCGCGGCCAGTCCGGCCACGTGGGCGTGCCGTCGCCGGCGACCGGCAACGTGGCCAGCGCCGGCAGCTGCACGCAGGCGCTGCCGGCCGCCTCGGCCGCCGCCGCGGCGAGACCGGCGAGCGCGACCAGCGGCTCGCCGCTGTGCGTCGCCAGCCAGCGTGCGACGTGGCGATCGAGTGCCCGCCACGGCGCGCCCGGCGCGCGCAGGATCGCTTCCAGCAGCGCGGCGCTCATGCCGCGCGCTCCGCGGTGCCGGCGAACAGCGCATCGAGTTCGGTGATCAGCCCCGGCGGCGGACACTCGCGATAGACGCCGGCTGCGGGCGCCAGCCCCGCCGCGCGCGCGAACAGGTAGATCGCGCCGCCGACGTCACGCGCGACGTCGTAGCCGGGCAGCCGCTCGCGCAGATAGCGGTGCAGCGCCACCGTGTACAGCAGCATCTGCAGCAGATAGCGCTGCTCGCGCATCGCCGCGGCCAGGCGCGCGGGCACGTAATCGGCGACGCGCTCGCCCAGCCAGTTGCTCTTGTAGTCGAGCACGTAATAGCGGCCGTCGTGGCGCAGCACCAGGTCCATGTAGCCCTTGAGCAGGCCGTTGAGCATGCGCACGCCGCCCGCCGGCAACAGCGGCGGATAGCCGTGCCGCTGCGCGGCGGCCTCGATCGCCGCCACCGGCACGCCATGCAGCGGCAGCAGGAACTCGAGTTCGGTGACGCGATCGGTCGTGCCGATTGCGCTCAGGCGCAGGCCGTCGCCGAGGTCGGCCTGCCGCGCACGCTCGACCAGCGCCGCCAGGGCCTGTGCGCCGCTTTCGCCGGCAGCATCGATCAGTCCCTGCCGGCGCAATGCCTGCAGCACCAGCGCGCGTTGCTGCGGCCACAGCGATTGCGGTCCGGCATGCTCGAACACCGCGTGCATCGCATCGCCGAAGCGTGGACCGCGCAGGTGCGCCAGCGCCAGCAGCTCGGAATGCGGCGCCGCGTCGCTGTCGGGCGGCGGCGCGGGCTCGTTCGCGCCGGCATCGTCGGGGCCGGGCTCGAGCAACGGTGTGCGCACGGCGGCGTGCGTCAGTCCGGAATAGCTGTGCAGCCACCACGCCGGCCGCGGCAGCGGCCAGTCCCTGCGCGCGACGAGGGCGCGGACCGGCTCCGGCACGACGACATGGCGTGTGCGGGTGATGGCCGGCGCCGCGTCGAGCGTGATCGCCGGGCAGTGCTGGCTCAGCGCATGCAGCGCCTGCAGCGCGTCGGCCGTGCCGGATCGGGCGCGAATTTGCAGCAGATGGTCACTGAGCGCGTCGCGCTCGCCGGACGCTGCCGCTTCGACCCGTGCTGGCGGAAAGAACACGTGGCAGGCGTGGCGGGCGCGGGTCAGGGCGACGTACTGCTGGCGCAGCTGCTCGCCCAGCTGCTCGGCGCGCCAGCGCACGAGATGGTCGTCGAAGCCGGCGCTGCCGGGATCCAGCAGGGCGCTGTCGTCGTCGGCATGCACGTGCACGACCGCGGGCGCGCCCTTGCGCTGCGATGCATGCCACAGCGTCGGCAGCAGCACGATGTCGAACTCCAGTCCCTTGCTGGCGTGCACGGTCAGGATCTGCACGCGCGCGGCGTCGCTTTCGATGCGCAGTTGGCGCTCGTCGTCGCCATCGCTGCCGCGGCTCGCGGCGGCGGCGCTGCGCTCGGCGTGCAGCCAGGCGAGCAGGGCAGACGGGCCGTGGCAGCGCGGCTGCTGCGCCTGCAGCAGCTCGGCAAGATGACGCAGGTCGGTGAGCGCGCGTTCGCCATCGCCGGTGGCGAGCAGGCGTGGCGCGGCGGCGGCGATCAACGGTTCCAGCAGCGTCAGCACGCCGTGCGCGATCCAGTCGCGCTGGTGCGCGGCGAATGCCTCGGCCTCGCGTTG
>DATLSL010000098.1:0-4349 GCA_035534135.1 Rhodanobacteraceae bacterium
GCCTGGTCAAGCGCGTGATCGCCGGGCTCGGCCTCGACGAGGCGCGGTTTCCGCCGCGACAGGCGGCGTGGACGATCAACGCGTGGAAAGACGAAGGCCGGCGCCCCGCGGCCATCGAGCATCGCGACCATCCGGCCACGCACACGCTGGTAGACATCTACAGCGCCTACGAGGACGCCTGCAGGCGCGCCGGCCTGGTCGATTTCGCCGAGTTGCTGCTGCGCGCACACGAGTTGATGCTGGGCGATGCCGCGCTGCTGGCGCATTACCGCGAGCGCTGGCGGCACCTGCTGATCGACGAGTTCCAGGACACCAATGCATTGCAATACGCCTGGGTGCGCGTGCTCGCCGGAAGCACCGGCAGCGTGTTCGTGGTCGGTGACGACGATCAGGCGATCTACGGCTGGCGCGGTGCACGGGTCGAGAACGTGCAGCACTTCCTGCGCGATTTTCCCGGCGCGCGCACGCTCAAGCTGGAGCAGAACTACCGCTCCAGCGCGATCATCCTGGAGGCCGCCAACGCGGTCATCGCGCGCAACGGCGGCCGCCTGGGCAAGCAGCTGTGGACCGCCGGCGCGCCCGGCGAACGCATCGCCCTGTACACCGCCTACAACGAGCAGGACGAGGCGCGTTTCGTGATCGAGCGCATTCGCGAGTCGGTGGACGCAGGCGCCAACCTGCGCGATCACGCCATCCTGTATCGCTCCAACGCGCAGTCGCGCACCTTCGAGGAACAGCTGGTCCAGCGCGGCATGCCCTATCGCGTCTACGGCGGCCAGCGCTTCTTCGAACGCGCCGAGATCAAGGACGCACTCGCCTACCTGCGCCTGACCGCCAACCGCCACGACGATGCCGCCTTCGAGCGCGCGGTCAACACGCCGCCGCGCGGCATCGGCGACCGCACCCTGGACACGTTGCGCCGGCGCGCGCGCGGCGATGACGTGTCGCTGTGGGAGGCGACGCTGGGCGAGCTGGCGGCGGCCGAGCTGGCCGGGCGCGCGAAGAATGCGCTGAAGGCGTTTCTCCTGCTGATCGATGGACTTCAGGGGTCGGGACCCGGGACCCGGGACCCGGGACCCGGGGAGAATCAAGAGCCGGGGTTCGGGGAGAACCCGGCGTTGGCATCGGGACCCGGGGAGAATCAGGGGCTGGGGCGCGGAGATAGCCCGGCGTTGGCTCCGGGATTCGGAGGGCAGGAGCTGGAACGTGCCGGTCCGGCATCGGCCACGCGTGCCAAGCCTGACTCCCTCTCCTCGATCGGATCAGCTGCGACGGCGGCTTTCCCGGGTCCCGGGTCCCGGGTCTCCGGTCCCGGCTCTTCAGGTCCCGGCCTTTCGCTCCCCGAACAGGTCGAGCACGCCCTCGCCGTCAGCGGCCTGCGCGCGTTCTACGAGAAGGACAGTCGCGGCAATGCCGAGTCGCGAGTGGAAAATCTCGACGAGCTGGTCAACGTCGCGGCGCGCTTCGAGCAGACGCCGGATGACCTCGAGGCCGGACTCGGCGAACTCGCGGCCTTTCTCGCTCACGCCGCGCTGGAAGCCGGCGAGGCACAGGGCGAGCGCGGGGACGACTGCGTGCAGCTGATGACGCTGCACTCGGCCAAGGGCCTGGAGTTCCCGGTGGTGTTCCTGGTCGGCCTCGAGGAAGGCCTGTTCCCCAGCCAGCGCTCCACCGAGGAAGAGGGCCGACTGGAAGAGGAACGCCGACTGGCCTATGTCGGTATCACCCGCGCCGAGCGCCGGTTGCTGCTGACCTGCGCCGAGTCGCGGCGCCTGCACGGCATGGAAATGCTGGCGCGGCCTTCGCGGTTTCTGGGCGAGATTCCGGCCGCGCTGATCGACGAGGTGCGGCCGCGCGTGCAGGTCAGCCGGCCCGTGTACGCCGGCCGCGGCGCCAGCGCCGCGCTGGTCGACGACAGCCTGCCGCTCAAGCTCGGCCAGCGCGTGCGCCACCCCAGCTTCGGCGAGGGGGTGGTGGTCAGCGCCGAAGGCTCCGGCGCGCACACTCGGGTGCAGGTCAACTTCGCGGACGCCGGCGCCAAATGGCTGGTACTGGCCTACGCCAACCTCGCGGCGCTGTGAGCGCTGCGGCGCGGCCACGTCCACGGGTGCAGGTGCAGGTCAACTTCGCGGACGCCGGCGCCAAGTGGCTGGTACTGGCCTAGGCCAGCCCCGCGGCAAAGCGAACACTGCGGCGCCACGTCCGCGCGCGCAGACCACGCGCGAACACCGTGGCGATCAGGTCGCGCGGACGCGCGGCCTTGCTGAGGTAGTCGTCGCCGAGCACGCCCAGAACGCCGACGCGTGAGGGCTCGTCGATGCTGCCGGAGAAAAACAGGATCTGCATGGCGCCGCCGTCGGGCCGCGCGCGGATGCGGTCGCAAACGTCCACGCCGTCGTATCCCGGCATCATGAAATCAAGCACGATGACATCAGGGCGAATCTTGTCCAAGCTCGCGATCGCCATGTCGGCGTCGATGAAGGCATGGCAGCCGATGCCCGCCGATTCGAGGATCTTCTTGACGCAGAACGACGTGCCGAAGTCGTCGTCGACGATCATCACCCGGATCGGCTCCTCGTCGAGCAGGGCGACGCTCGCGGCGAGGCCGGCCGCGATCGCCGCGACGTCGCCGGCATGATCGTCGACGAACGCCATGCCGTTGGCCAGCACATCGACGCGGCGTTCGCGGTCGGCATGTGCGGTCAGCGCGAACAGCGGTACCCCCTGCGCGCGGCAGGCGGTGCGCCACCGCGAGGCAAGTGGCGTCAGTTCGGGCTCGTTGCGACAATCGAGCAGGGCGCCGCTCAGACTTTGGGGCTCGCGACCGGGCGCGCCGAGATCGTCGGTCCGATGCACCAGGGCGATGCCGTGCTTGCGCAGCGGTTCGCACAACCGCGCTCCGAGCGCGGCATCGGCGGACACGAACGCGATCGTTCCAGCCAGCGGGGCGACCACCACCGGCGCCATCGGCGTGCGCGGCAACAGGGACACCAGGCCTTCGTCAAAGAACTGCTCGACCACGTCAACATTCATGCCCGCACCTCGTTGCCGTGCCCGCAGGGGCACGAGCGCATCGCTTCACGCCTTGACGTCGCGGGGCGGCGCAATGCTGCCCTGCTGTGACGTCAGTGTGGATGAGGTGCGCCGGCACAACCGTGCGCGCGCTCACGCGCACCGGGCCGCACTGTCAACGAATGTGACGCCGCGGTAATGCCTCAGTTTGAAATGCCGTTCGTCGAGCCCTTCGACGAGGCGCAGGGCAGGCGTAGCACCGCAGGCGCGAAGTCGAAGTGCCTGCCCTGAGCAGGTCGAAGGGCCAGCCCTGAGCAGGTCGAATGACTCAGGGCGAATGTTCGAGCCATCGACGAGCCTCCGAAGCGAGGCCCGCGGACGCCTCGCCGCCTAAGTCGACGCTCAGCGCGGTGCGGGCGCGCCGCCGGGCAGTCGCGGCACGCCCAGCTCGCTGCGTTCCTCGACCGCGATCGGGCGCGTGTCCATGCGCCCGCCGCGACCCGCCAGCACATCGGTGGTCTCACCGCGTGCCAGTCGCAATGCGTTGCGGTAGCAGGTGGCGGCTCGCGCCACGTCGCCCTGTCCGCCGTGCGCATCGCCCAGTGACTCCCACGCCAGGCTCGAAGGCTCCAGCGCCACCGCACGTTCCAGCCAGTCGCGCGCATTTGCCCATTGCTGCTGGCGCACCGCCATGCGCCCTAGCGCGATCAGCAGCGCGGCGTCGTTGGGGTGCGCCTCCAGCCATTGCTCGGCGCGGCGGCGGCGCGCGTCGAGCGTGCTGTCATCGAGTTCGGCATAGGCGATGACCAGCACCGGCGACCAGTCGCTTGCCAGCGCCGTCTCGATCTCGTCCTGCGCCGCAAGACCGGCGCCGCAGGCGCTGGCACGATGCGCATAGGCGGCCACCACGTCGGGTGCATGCCGCTGGCCGCGCGAGAGTCCGGCCCACAGCGCGTTCAACGCCGCTGCACCCGAGGCGTCGGCCAGCGCGGCCGCCAGCACGCGCGCCTCGAATGCGGCATAGGCGCGCGCACTCAGCGCTCCGCTGGCGCGCAGCGGATCGAGCGCGGCACGGGCGCGATCGATGCGACCGGCGGCGAGCGCGGCCTCGGCCAATTCCATCCAGCCGGCGGGGGCCAGGCGCTGGGTCTCGGCCTCAGGCACCAGCAGCGCCAGGGCCTCCTGGGCACGACCCTCGCGCCGCAGCACGCGGGCGCGCAGCACGCGCGCCGCGCGTGGCGCGAGCTGGGTGGCTTCGTCCAGCGCTTCCAGCGCGCGCTCGGGCTCGCCGCGACGCCAGGCCGCCTCGGCCTCGACCAGCAGCGCGACCGCGCGCA
>DATLSL010000099.1:0-3871 GCA_035534135.1 Rhodanobacteraceae bacterium
GGCGACCCCGAGCTGGAGCGTGTCTCCGGCAGTCTCGGCTGGGCCGTTGCCCCGCGCGGCGGTCGCGATTTCAGCGAGCTGCTGATGCATGCCGACGAGGCGATGTACGCGGCCAAGAGCGCCGGCCGCGCGACCTTTCGCGTCTACGAGGGTGAGGTGGCTGCGCATGCCGAACGCCGGCTGGCGGTGCGCCACGCGTTTCCACTGGCGCTGGAGGGCGGCGCTATCCGGTTCTGGATGCAGCCGGTGGCCGATCTCGCCGCGGCTCGGCTGCTCGGCTTCGAGATGCTGGCGCGCTGGGTGGATGACAGCGGTGTGCGTTCCGCTGCCGTCTTCATCGCCGAGGTCGAACGCGATCCTGCGCTGGTGCGTGCACTGGGCCGGCATGCACTGGCCACGGCACGCCGGTTGCGCGATGTGCTGGCGGACCGCGGGCGCGCACTCAGCATGGCGCTCAACATCGGCAGCGGCCATCTGCTGCATCCGGGCTTCACCGACGACCTGCAGCAGCTGCTCGGTCCCAGCGCGCGCGGCATCGTGCTGGAGGTGACCGAGGCGGCGCTGATCGCCGACCTGCCGCGGGCGCAGCGCGTGCTGCAGGCGGCCCAGGCGCAGGGCGCACGCATCGCGCTGGACGATTTCGGTTCCGGGCACCTGTCGCTGCAGCAGGCGGCGCGGCTGCCGGTGGACGAACTCAAGCTCGACCGCAGCCTGATCGCCGGCCTGCCAACCGGCAGCAGCGAGTTCGCCGTGGCCAGCGCGGCGATCCTGCTGGCGCACATGCTCGGCAAACCGCTGGTGGCCGAGGGCATCGAGACCGGTGAGGAGCTGGAGCTGTGGCTGCGCATGGGCGGTCGCTACGCGCAGGGCTACTGGCTGGGGCGGCCGATGCCGGAGTCCGCGCTGGCGGACTGGATCGACGCGCTGCGGCTGCTGCCGCGGCCTACGGCAGCCCCTCCGCTGCGCGACCTGATCCTGATCGGCAGCGCGCTGCAGCGGCCCGAGGCGCTGTTGGCGCGCCTGCAGCAGGGTGCCGACAACGCCCTGCTGGCATGGTTCGAGGAGCGTGCCGGCCGCTACGGCCGTCTGTCCGCCTGGGACGCGGCGCGCGCGGGCGTACGCGAACTCGCCGGCAACGCCGGCATCGGGGCCGTGCACGCGGCGCAGGCGCAGCTGCGGACGCTGCTGGCGCAGATCGAGGCGAACTTCGCCCAGATGCAGGACTGATCCGCGTTCGCGATCAAGACACGCAAACGGCGCAGCCCGGATGGCAGGACTACAGCGCGAGCGGCGGCTGCCCCGCGGCTCTGAGCTTGCGGTTGAGTGCCTGCAGCGGCTGCGCGGTCAGCGCCTGCCAGTGCGCCAGCGTCACCCCCAGCGCCGCATGGGCCTGCGCGTAGCCGCTCTTCGCGTCGGCCGTCGGCGGCACGTCGGCCGCGTCCACCGCCTTGTCCAGCGCTGCCAGCCGGTGCTCCAGTGCGCGCAGGCTGTCCTCATGGTCGATCGGCGCGCCCATCGAGTTGCGCGGATCGGCCTGCATCGGCAAATCCGACAGCGCGCGCAAATGGCTGTCGTAGTCGAGCAGCGCGACCTTCAACGCGGGCACCGCCGCGGCGCGCGCCAGCAGCGCAGCATGCAGCGCACCGGCTTGCTTGAGCACGCTGGCGACGGCGGCGCGGTCGGTCTCGATCCGCTGCGCCAGAGCGAACTGCGCGGCGTAGTCAGCGGCGGTCATGCCCTGCACGCGCGGATCGGGCACAACGTTCAGCGTCTGCGTCAACGCGTGGCCGTCGACGTCGAGCGTGACGTGGTACGCGCCCGGCGGCGCCCAGACGCCGTTGCTCCACACGCCATCGTCGCCGGCCAGCGGCGCCGGCGCGGCGTAGCGCAGGGTCCAGACGAAGCGGTGCAGGCCCGGCGTGGTGGCCAGCGCGATCGGCGGCACGATCCAGCCGGGCGCGATCTGGATCGTGGCGAGATCCGGCGTGGGCAGCTTGTCGCTGCTGCGGTAGCGGCGCACGCGATGGCCGGCCGCGTCGGTGATCGTCAGCGTGACCGTCTTCGCCGCCGTCGGCAGCGTGTAGTCGAGGTAGGCGCCGTCCGGCGGGTTGGCGCCGCGCGGCTCGCTCTTCGGCAGCGGCGTGCCGGTGAAGCCCTCGGGGCGCACACGATAGGCGACGGCCGGCGCGAACAGGAAAGCGCCGCGCGTGGCGACGGCGGCCGCCATCTGCCGCAGCGGGGTGACGTCGTCCATGATCCAGAAGCCGCGGCCGTGGGTGGCGATCACCAGATCATCGTTCTTGACCACCAGGTCGCGCACCGAAGTCATCGGCAGGTTCTGCGTCAGCGCCTGCCAGTGGTCGCCGTCGTCGAAGGACACGAACACGCCGCGTTCGGTGCCGGCGTAGAGCAGGCCCGGCGTCCGCGGATCGGCGCGCACCACGTTGACGAAATCGCCGTCCGGAATGCCGTGGACGATCGCCTGCCAGGTCTTGCCGCCGTCATGGGTGCGGAAGATATAAGGGTTGCGGTCGTCGAGGCGGTGGCGATCGACGGACACGTACGCGCTGGCATCGTCGAAGGCCGAGGCGTCGATGTTGCCGACCTTGGACCACGGTGTCAGCGCCGGCGGGGTGACATTGGCCCAGTGCGCGCCGCCGTCGCGGGTAATCCAGACCAGGCCGTCGTCAGTGCCGGCCCAGATCAGTTTGGCGTCGCGCGGCGAGGGCGCGATCGCATAGACCACGCCGCGGCGCGGGCCTGGCACCGGGCTGTCCTTGGCGGTGACCGCATCGAGATTGGCCGGCACGCCGGGATCCTCGCGGGTGAGATCGGGGCTGATCGCGGCCCAGTGCGCGCCGCCGTCGGTGGTGCGGAAGATGCGCTGGTTGCCGAAGTACAGCGCCCTGGGATCGGCCGCCGAGAACACCAGCGGCAGCGTCCAGGTGACGCGGTAGGTGCCGGGCAGGGCCAGGGTCGGATCGACCGACTCCGTCTGCTGGGTCTTGAGATCGAGCTTGTCGACGGTGCCGCCGTAGACGATGTCGGGATCGCTCGGATCGGGCGCGAGCATGCCGCTCTCGCCGCCGGCCCGGGTCTCGTGGAACTGCATCATGCTGATGCCGTCGATGGTGCCGGTGCGGCTGGGCACGCAGGCCGCGCCGGAGTCCTGCTGCGCGCCGCAGACCCGGTACGGGAAGCGGTTGTCGGTGACCACGTGGTACATCTGCGCGGTCGGCTGGTTGTACCAGCTCGACCAGACCTTGCCGCCGTCCACCGACACCACCGCGCCCTGGTCGACGCCGAGGATGCGGTGCGCCGGGTCGGCCGGATCGATCCACAGCACGTGGTAGTCGTCGCCGCCGGGCGCGCCCTTGATCGGCACGAAGGTCTTGCCGGCGTTGCGCGACTCGTACAGCGCGGTATTGCTGGCGTAGATCCGGTTCGGATCGCGCGGATCGACGCTGATGCCGCCGAAATACCAGCCGCGCTGCCAGACGCGCACATCCTTGCTGACGTGAGTCCACGTCGCGCCGCCGTCGTCGGAGCGGTACAGGCCACCGGCCTTGGCATCGACCATCGCATACACGCGCTGCGGATCGCCGGGCGCGACCGCGATGCCGATGCGGCCGGGATCGGCGGCGAAACCGTGCGCGGGTTGGCTGATCTCGCTCCAGTGCGCGCCGCCGTCGCTGGACTTGTACAGGCCCGAGCCGGGACCGTTGGAGGGCGGGTACACGTTCCACGGCGGCCGCCGCGTCTGCCACAGCGCGGCGTAGATCACCTGGCTGTCGGCCGGATCGAAGGCGAGGTCGATCGCGCCGGTGTTTTCGTTCTTGTACAGCACCCGGGCCCAGGTCTGGCCGCCGTC
>DATLSL010000100.1:0-20985 GCA_035534135.1 Rhodanobacteraceae bacterium
GTGCAGGCGTGGCCGGTGGTACCGGCAGTGCCGCCATCGCAGGGCTGAAGTCCGACCTCGCCCGTACCCAGGAGTCGCTGGCCAGCCAGCGCCAGCAGAGCGACGATCTGAAGGCGCGACTGAAGGCAATCGAGGGCATCAATGGCAAGAACCAGCAACTGCTGGCATTGAAGAACGACGAGATCGCCGAGTTGCAGCGCAAGCTGGCGCAGGTCGGCAAGACCGGCTCCGCAACGGTTGTCGTGGCGACGGCACCGGGTGCGCTCAAGCCCGAGCTGTTGCCGAAGTCGAATCCGGCGGCAGCGGCGGCCAGCGCGGCCAAGCCGGCCGCTGCCGCATCGATGGCGGTCGCCGGCGCAGCGGCGCCGGCCGCCAGTGCCGCTGCGGCGGTATCAGCTCCGGCTCCGGCTCCGGCTGCTGCGGGCAGCGCGCGCCCCGCTGTCGCCGTCAGCGCCAGCAAGCCCGTCGCGACCAAGCCGCTGCCCGCTCCGGCCCCTGTGCCCGTGCCGACCGAGGCCATCAAGCCCTGGTATCTGCAAGTGTGGGCGCTGGCTACCGGTGGTCTGATCGTGCTGCTCATGCTCCTGCTCGTGTTGCGCATCCGCCGCGGCACGCAGACGTCTGCGGCTGTAACCGAAGCGGGCTCGATTGCCGACCAGTTTGGCGATGATCCCTTTGACGCCCACACCGAATCCGCATCCACATACGAGGGTGATGCCGAGGTCTTGTCGCTGCATGCGCAGATGGCCGAATATCCGGGCGATGCCGGCCTGCATCTGGAGCTGGTGAGCCTGTTCTATGCCCGCCGTGACGTGGACGGCTTCGAGGCTGCCGCCGAAGCGATGCATGCCGAGGTCGATCCCGCCTCAGCCGAGTGGCAGGCTGTGGAAGCCATGGGCGAGGAGCTCAGCCCGCACCATCCGCTGTTTGCGCGTGCCTCACCCGCAGCCGACCCGGTGACGGATGCGTACGCCGAGCCCGCGACCGACGCCGATGACGATGGCCATGCGCCGACCGTGGCTTCCGGTTACAGCTTCGATTTTGATCTCTCGCCGGCGCATGCCGATATCGCCGCGCCGGGCATGCATGTACCGCAACCGCCGCTGGCCGGCCATGATCTGCCCGATGGCCCGGGGTTGCCGCCTCTGGACTTCGTGGATGAGGACAGTTTGCGCCGCGCTGCCGGCGAAGATCTTCCGGCGGCCCCGGAAGCGCCGGCGTTCAGCGACGATCCGGCGGATACCAAGCTCGATCTGGCGCGTGCCTATCTCGACATGGGTGACCGCGAGGGTGCCCGTGCCATGCTCGAGGAGGTCATCGCCGATGGCAGCCCGGCGCAGAAGGACGAGGCACACCGCCTGCTGGGTGAGTTGGGATAAGAGCCGGGACTCGGGACTCGGGACTCGGGAAAAGCTGAAGATCTCCAAGCGCGGTGCTCGTGCCGGTGCCGCGGCTCCGCGATCTGTCTTTCAGGCTTTTGCCATCAATCTCTCGCTTTCAGTTCCGCGCTCTCGCTCGAGTGATTCGCGATTCTCCGTTCTACCTCGGGTCCCGGGTCCCGGGTCCCGAGTCCCGGCTCCTGACACCATTGCCGCCTCCCGATTTCCGGCTCAGCCCGCATGCGCATCGCCCTTGGCATCGAATACGACGGCCGCGACTTTCTCGGCTGGCAGCGCCTGAGCCACGGGCCCAGCGTACAGGCGGCCATCGAGGCGGCGCTGTCGAAGGTTGCCGCGCACACGGTCGCGGTCAGCTGCGCCGGACGCACCGATGCCGGTGTGCATGCGCGTTGCCAGGTGGCGCATTTCGACTCCGATGCCGCGCGCACGCCGCGGGCGTGGACGCTGGGCGCCAACAGCCTGCTGCCGGCGAGCATCGCGGTGTTGTGGGCGCAGCCGGTGGCTGCCGACTTCCATGCCCGCCATGGCGCGCGCGCGCGGCGCTATCGCTATCGCATCCTCACCCGTGCGGTGCGTCCGGCGCTGGAGGCCGGGCGGGTGACCTGGGAGCGCAGGCCGCTGGATGCCGTGGCCATGCATGCGGCCGCGCAGGCGTTGGTCGGACGCCACGACTTCTCCGCTTTCCGGGCGATTTCCTGCCAGGCGCCCAGCGCGGTGCGCGAGGTGCACGCGGTGACCGTGGCGCGTCTCGGCGCCTATGTCGACATCGAGATCGCGGCCAACGCTTTTCTGCACCATATGGTGCGCAACATCGTCGGCTCGCTGTTGCCGGTAGGCCGCGGTGAGCAGCCGCCGGGCTGGGTCGCCGAACTGCTGGCCGGGGGCAACCGCGACGTTGCCGGCCCGACCGCGCCGCCCGCCGGCCTCACCTTTCTTGGACCCCTGTATCCGGCAGCATGGGGCCTTCCTGCCGAGGTCACCCTGTGAACGAGTGGACGCGCCTGCGCGTCAAATGCTGCGGCATCACCCGCGTCGAGGATGCCGTGCTCGCGGCCACGCTTGGCGCCGACGCCATCGGCCTGGTGTTTGCCCGGCGCAGCCCGCGTTGTGTCGGCCTCGAACGGGCACGGGCGATCCGCACGGCGTTGCCGCCGCTGGTCGTGGCCGTGGCGCTGTTCATGGATGACGAGTCCGGCTGGGTGCGCGAGGTCATCGAGCATGTGCAGCCTGACCTTTTGCAATTCCACGGCGACGAAGACGCCGGTTACGCGCAGCAGTTCGGCCGGCGCTATCTGAAGGCGATCGCGATGGCGGATGCCGGCGATCCGGCGGCGCAGATGGCCGCGCATCCGCGGGCGGCGGGATTCCTGCTCGACGGCCATGGGCATGGCGAGGCCGGCGGTCGCGGACAGACGTTCGACTGGACGCGCGTGCCGCGGCACACTGACCGTCCCTGGCTGCTGGCCGGCGGGCTGGATGCGGACAACGTGGCGGCGGCGATCCGCGCCGCGCGGCCCTACGGCGTCGACGTTTCCAGCGGCATCGAACGTGCGCCGGGCATCAAGGACCCGTTGCGCCTGCGGCGGTTCATCGCCGCCGTGCGCGCGACCGAGCGCGACGCGGCGACACCGGATTCCGGCATGGCCCAGCGGCAGGATTGAGCCGCCGGCCCACTCAGGCAACACGGACATCACCATGGCAGCACAACCGGACTCACCCGTGACCATCGACTACCACGCCTGGCCGGATGCACGCGGGCGCTTCGGTGCCTACGGTGGCAGCTACGTCGCCGAGACCCTGATGGCGCCGCTGGCCGAACTGACCGCCGCCTACCTCGCCGCGCGCGCGGACGCCGCGTTCCAGGCCGAATTCGAGCGTGACCTCCGGCACTACGTCGGCCGGCCCAGTCCGATCTATCACGCCGAGCGGCTGTCACGCGAAATCGACGGCGCGCAGATCCTGCTCAAGCGCGAGGACCTCAACCACACCGGCGCCCACAAGATCAACAACACCGTCGGCCAGGCGCTGGTGGCGCGGCGCATGGGCAAGCGCCGCATCATCGCCGAAACCGGCGCCGGCCAGCATGGCGTCGCCACGGCGACGGTGTGCGCGCGCATGGGCATGGAATGCGTCGTCTACATGGGCGAGACCGACATCGCGCGCCAGGCGATCAACGTCTTCCGCATGAAGCTGCTGGGCGCGACGGTGGTGCCGGTGACCTCGGGTTCGAAGACGCTCAAGGACGCGCTCAACGAGGCGCTGCGCGACTGGGTCAGTCACGTCCACGACACCTTCTACATCATCGGCACCGTGGCCGGCCCGCACCCGTATCCGATGATGGTGCGCGACTTCAACGCCGTCGTCGGCCGCGAGGCGCGGGCACAGATGCTGGCCGAATACGGTCGCCTGCCCGACGTGCTCACCGCCTGCGTCGGCGGTGGTTCCAACGCGATCGGCCTGTTCCACGCCTTCCTCAACGATCGCGACGTGCGCATCGTCGGTGCCGAGGCGGCGGGCGAGGGCATCGCGACCGGCCACCATGCGGCCTCGCTGGCGGCCGGCCGGCCCGGTGTGCTGCACGGCAACCGCACCTACGTGCTCTGCGACGACGACGGCCAGATCACCGAAACGCACTCGATCTCGGCCGGTCTCGACTATCCCGGCGTCGGGCCGGAGCACGCCTTTCTCAAGGACACCGGCCGCGCCGAATACGTCGGCATCACCGATGACGAGGCCATGCAGGCCTTCCATCGCCTGGCGCGCAGCGAGGGCATCCTCGCCGCGCTCGAATCCGCGCACGCCGTGGCGCAGGCGATCAAGCTCGCCAGCGAGCTGCCGCGCGACGCGCTGGTGCTGTGCAATCTCTCCGGGCGCGGCGACAAGGACGTGCAGACCATCGCCGCGCGCGAGGGGATCACGTTGTGACTTCGCGCGGGCCAGGCTGATTCCGCGGGGGCAGGACAGGGTGAGCGTCATGACGTCCATGCGCATCGGTTATCTCGCCGATCACCCCGGTTTCGTTGACGAGTTGGCCGCATTGCATTTCGCCGAGTGGAGCTGGCTGCGGCCGAATGAAACCCTGGCTGAGCGCACCCATCGGCTTCGTCTTTGCTGCGGCCGAGGCGGGGTGCCGACGGTGCTGGTCGCTGTTGCCGGGGAGAATGTCTGCGGTTCGGCCATGCTGGTGGCGCATGACATGGAGACCCGCCCCGATCTCTCACCCTGGTAGCAGGCGTTTATGTCGTGCCGGCACGGCGCCGCAAGGGGCTCGGTGCCGCTTTGATTCAGCGCGCCGTCGACGCGGCGACCGCAGCCGGAGCCAAGACACTTTACATCTACACGCCCGGCACCGAGGCACTCTACGCGCGCCTCGGATGGGCGGTCATCGAGCGCTGCAAATTCCGCGACGTTGATGTTTCGCTGATGTCCGGGCATCTGGCTGCGTGAAGGACGTCTCGATCGACCGGCGCGCATCGGCCCCCTCGTCGATGGCCAGCCGGTATGCGATCGCGCCCGGTCCTCACACCCCCAGATACGCCCTCTGCACCTCGGGGTTGCCCAGCAAGTCCCGCGCAGCACCGGTCAGGACGAGGCGGCCGGTTTCCAGCACATAGCCGCGGTCGGCGTGTTCGAGCGCGAGATGGATATCCTGCTCGACCAGCAGCACCGTCACTCCCGTCGCGCGCACCTGCAGCAGGGCGTCCAGCAACTGCTGCACCACCACGGGTGCGAGGCCCAGACTCATTTCGTCGATCATCAGCAGCTTCGGGGCAGCCATCAGCGCGCGGGCCATGGCGCACATCTGCTGCTCGCCCCCCGACAGGCTGCCGGCAAGTTGTCGGCGGCGCTCGGCCATGCGCGGGAACAGCGCATACATCCGTTCCATGTCGGCACGCACGGCTGCGCGGTCAGCGCGCAGTTGTGCGCCCATCGCCAGGTTGTCTTCCACGCTCATGCGGTCGAACAATTGCCGACCTTCGGGCAGTTGCACCAGGCCGCGGCGAAATATTTCATCGGCGCGGGCGTCAGTGATGTCCTCGCCCGCGAAGCGGATGCGCCCGTCGCTGGGCACGACCAGTCCCGACAGGGTGCGCAGCAGGGTGGTCTTGCCAGCGCCATTGCTGCCCACCAGGGCAACGATTTCAGCCTCGCGCACCTGCAGCGATACCGCCTGCAGCACCGCCGCTTCACCGTAGCCGGCGGTGAGTTCCTGCACGTCAAGCAGGATGCCGCTCATGTTCTGCGCTTGCCGAGATAGGCCTCGACCACCGCCGGACTGGCGAGTACGGCGTCGGGTGCGCCGTCGGCGATTTTTACGCCGTGATGCAGCACGATCAGCCGGTCCGAGAGCTTCTGAATCGCCTTGATCACGTGCTCGATCACCAGGATGCTGATGCCCTCGTTGCGCAATTGCAGAATCACGGAAATCACCTCGTCGATTTCCACGCGATTCAGTCCGGCCATCACTTCATCGAGCAGCAACAGCCGAGGATTCATCGCCAGCGCCTTGGCCAGCTCCAGGCGTTTGCGATCCGGGCCGCCGAGGTCGTCGGCCAGCAGTTTGGCGCGGTGCGCCAGGCCGACGCGATCGAGACATGCCAGCGCCTGCTTGCGCGCCTGCGGCAGATGACGCTCGCGCCGGCCGCCGAACAGCGCACCCACCGCCACGTTGTCCAGCACGGTCAGGCCCGGAAACGGCCGCATGATCTGGAAGGTGCGGGCGATGCCGCCTTGCGCGCGCCGGAACACCGGCATGCGCGTCACCGATCGACCCTCGAAGCGGATATCGCCGCTGGTGGGTTGCAAAGCGCCGGCGATCAGGCTGACCAGCGTGGTTTTGCCCGCGCC
This sequence comes from Rhodanobacteraceae bacterium, assembly GCA_035534135.1. Classification (GTDB taxonomy): domain Bacteria; phylum Pseudomonadota; class Gammaproteobacteria; order Xanthomonadales; family Rhodanobacteraceae; genus Metallibacterium. The sequence goes on from DATLSL010000100.1 coordinate 6,249, forward strand.
GTTGGGTCCGATCAGGCCGAGAATTTCGCCGTGCCGCAATTCAAGGTCCACGGCGTTGACCGCCAGCAGCCCGGCGAAGCGCTTGGTCAGGGAATCGACCCGCAGGATCGGCTCGCCGGCAGGCGCGGCATGGGCAGAGGCCAGCGTGCTGCTCATAACCGGTTTTTGCGCATGTTCAGGCCAAAATAGCGCCAGCCCTGTTGCGGCCAGCGGCGCAGCACATCAGCCATGCCGCGTGGCATGAACACCACGGCCGCCACGATGACGGCGCCGAAAAACAGCGCCGCAACGCCCGTGACCTTGGCCGCCAGCACTTCGGAAATGGCCGACAGCAGCAGTGCGCCAACCACGGGTCCGAGCACCGTGCCCGGGCCGCCGAATACGGCCATGATGATCATTTTCACGTTGAGGGTCAGGTCGAACGCCCCGCCGGGATCGAGGAAGGTGATCCAGTAGGCGTGGATACCGCCGGCCAGCGCCGCGAACAGTCCGGACAGCGCATAGGCCGCCACCTTGAACCACGTGGTGTTGATGCCCATGGCGGCAGCCGCTTCCTCGTTTTCGCGGATGGCGATCAGCCCGTAGCCAAAGCGGCTGCGCGCAATCCACCACACCACCAGCGTCACGGCCACAACCAACGCGAACGACAGTTCATAGAACAGCACATTGTTGTTGATCAGCGGCAGCACCAGGCCGATGTTGCTGCCGGCGATCGGCAGATTGGCCACCACCGCACCCATCACCTGTGAAATGCCCAGGGTGGCGATTGCGAAGTAATGCCCCTTGAGACGCAGCACCGGCACACCAAGCAGCAGCGCGAACACCACCGCCAGCGCGCCGCCCAGCGCCATGCCGGCAGCGAACGACCACTGGAACTGCACCATCGCGATCGCCACGCCGTAGGCCCCAAGGCCGTAGAACACCGAATTGCCGAACGAGGCGTAGCCGGTGTAACCGCCGAGAATGTTCCAGCTCTGCGCCAGTGCCGCGAGCAGCAGGGCGTTGATGCCGAATTGCACCAGCACGTCCGAACCCCACCAGGGCAGGGCACCGATGGCCACTGCCAGCGCAGCAAGGACTCCCCATAGCAAGGTGCGCTTCATGTCGCACGCCCCAGCAGGCCGGTGGGCCGCACGATCAGCACCAGAACCAGGATGCCGAAACTCACCAGTTCCACGTAGGTCGGGCCGATGTAGAGCGCGGTCAATGCTTCCGCCACACCCAGGATCAAGCCGCCTGCGATCACCCCCAGCGGCGAGTCGAGCCCGCCGATGATGGCAATCGCAAAGCATTTGGCGGTGAGCGTCGCGCCGATGTAGGGATTGAGCTGCGATACCTGGCCGTACAGCCCGCCTGCGGCCCCGGCCAGCGCCGTGCCCAGGCCGAAGGTCAGCGCATACAAATGCCGTGGCTCCACGCCGTAGAGTCGTGCGGCGGTGAGGTTCTGCGCGGTGGCGCGGATCGAGCGGCCCAGCCGGGCGTGCAGCAGGAACAGCCACATCGCGACGGTGAGCAGCAGAGCCAGCGCGAACACCGCGAGGTTGACCAGCGGCAAGGTCAGTCCGAAGCGGCTGATGTTCGCGCCGGAGTACGACGGGTTGATGGTGCGGAAATCGGCGCTGAACGCCAGTTGCACCAGGTAGGTCAGCACCACCTCCAGCCCGAAGGTGATCAGCAGCGTGTTGAACATCGGTCCGCGCACGACCTTGTTGAGCACGGTGCGCTGTATTCCGTAGCCCAGCGCGAACAGCAGCACGGCCGTGGGGATCAGCGCGAGGAAGGGATCGAGGTGGGCCCAGGTGAACAGCGCCCAGCACACATAGCCGCCCAGCATGATGAACGCGCCGTGCGCCAGGTTGACGATATTGAGTACGCCCCACACCAGCGCCAGGCCAAGCGCCATCAGCGCGTACAGACCGCCTTGCAGCACGCCATTAAGCAGGACCTGGAGGAAAAGTTGCATCGGATCCGATTGCCTTGATCAGGGGCCGTCCATGCAAAACCGCCCGCGCAGCTTGCGCTGGGCGCGGGCGGATGTCAGGCAGAGCGCAAAAACTAGCGCTTGGCCCAGCCGGGCATGGGGTATTGCGGTTTGGCGAGCAGCCTGTCGCTGAACACTTCGACCACCTTGCCATCCTGGATCTGGATCACGTTTTGCGGCAGGCTGATCTGGCCGGTCGCGGCGAAGCGGATCGGACCGTACAGGCTTTCGAAGTTCACCCTGGCCAGCGCGTCGCGGACCGTTTTCGGATCGAGCGAATTCGCCGCTTCGATCGCATGCACATAGGTCTCGACATCGGCGACGGCGCTGGCGGCATGGTAGTCCGGGGCATAGCCGAACCTGGCCTTGTAAGCCGCGGCAAAGTCGGCGGCGTTGCCGAACCACCGATCCTTCAGGGTCGTCGACGGCAACCAGGGCGTCATGCCGAAGGCGTAGTCGGCGTCCTTGCCCAGGGCATGGCGGAAGTCAGCGCTCGGTACGCCGACGGTGAAGGAATACATCAGCGGGTCGAAGTTCAGGCTCTTGGCCTGGCGGATGAAGTTCAGCACCTCGGTTTCATGCCCGGCCACCAGCACCGCCTGCACGCCCTTGGACTTGAGCTCGGCGATGGTGGAACCGAAATCCGCGCTGTTGCTGGCGTATTTCTGGTTCATCACCAGGTCCAGTCCTGCGGCCTTGATTTTCGGCTCGGTTCCCTGCGCCACCGAAGTGTCGAAGGCATCATCGGCATAGAGCAGCGCCACTTTCGCGGGCACCGGCCTGAGCTGCTTCATCAACTGCAACGTGCTGCCGAAGTAGTCGCTGGCCACCGGCAGGGTGCCGAACACATACCTGAATCCGCGGCTGAAAATCTGGTTGGACGCGCCGCCGCCCTGCACCATCGGAATCTGGTATTTCTCGGCAATCGCCGAGTCGGCCAGCACATAGCTGCTGTCGAACGGGCCGAGCAGGAAGTTGACCTTGTCCTCGCTGAGCAGCTGCACGTACTGGCGCACCGACAGGTTGATGTCCGACTGGTTGTCATACATCTTGAGTGCCAGCTTTTCCTTCTTGCCGTCCACGGTCACGCCGCCCGCGGCGTTGATCCTGTCGACCGCGAACTGGTAGGCGTCGCGGTAGTAGCGGCCGGTATTGGCCACCGGGCCGGTTTCCTGCACCGAGGCGCCGAGGGTGATGTCGGCATAGGCCGGCAGGCTGACCGCGAATGCGGCCATCAGGCCCAGCAGCAGCCGGGCAGTTCGGAAGGTCGGTTTCATGCGAGTCTCCTGTGGAGTGAACGCGAGTGCCGAAGATGCATGGGCCGGACCCGCCGGCCGGGCCGAATCAGGCTTCCTTGTTGTCTCACCGTGGCGCGGGTTATTTTTCTGGAGTCGGGCAGGTGACTCGCGATGGGCACCGAGCACTGATCCCAGGAAATTCTGCGAGGCATGGTAAACGGCTGTCAATGCGACCAAAGGCGCGTGGTTGCGCCCGCCATGGCGGTGGTGAACGACGTGGCGACCACAGCCGGAGTCAAGACGCTGTACCTTTACACACCCGACACCGAAGTCCGGTACTCGCGCTTGGTTGGGATGAGCGGTGCTCAATCGCTGCGGATACTGCAGCGCCGAGGGTGCGCTTGCGTGCAAACATCTCATGGTGCGACGGAAATTTTGAACACATGAACCGCATCGATCAACGCTTCGCCCAGCTCAAGGCCGCCGGCCGCACCGGCCTGATCCCGTTCGTCACTGCCGGTGATCCATTGCCCGAGGCGACCGTGCCTCTGCTGCATGCGCTGGCGGATGCCGGCGCCGATCTGATCGAGATCGGCGTGCCGTTCTCCGATCCGATGGCCGACGGTCCGGTGATCCAGCACGCCAACGAACGCGCGCTGGCGCGCGGCGTGGGGCTGGGGCAGATCCTCGGCTGGGTGCGTGAGTTCCGCTTGCGCGACGGCACCACGCCGATCGTGCTGATGGGTTACCTCAATCCGGTCGAAATGTTCGGTTACGCGCGTTTCGCCGCTGAAGCCGTGACGTCCGGCGTGGACGGCGTGCTGCTGGTCGACTGTCCTCTGGAAGAGGAAGACACCGCGCAGGCGATCCGCGCGGCCGGGCTGCGCCAGATCCACCTCGCCGCGCCGACCACGGCGCCCGATCGCCTGGCGCGCCTGTGCGCGGCGGCCGAGGGCTTCCTCTATTACGTCAGTTTTGCAGGCATCACCGGCGCCGCGCGGTTGAGCACGACCGACATCGCCCAGCGCGTCACCGCGATCCGCGCCGCCGCACGCGCACCGGTAGCGGTAGGCTTTGGTGTGCGCGACGCCGACAGTGCGGTGGCGATCGCCGGCTACGCCGATGCGGTGGTGATCGGCAGCGCTCTGGTCGAACGGATCGCCGGTAGCGCGGATGCCACCGAGGCCTGCGCGCGGGCACAAGCGTTCCTGGTGCCGATCCGCGATGCGTTGAACGCGCGCGCGGCGGCCTGAAGCACACAACGACACGCGCAGCGAGCGCGGTATCTGCACGGGAGAGGGCGACGATGAGCTGGTTGAACCGATTGCTGCCGGGTACTCGCGAGCGCAAACCGCGCGCGCCGGCCAAGGGCAAGGTGCCGGAAGGTGTGTGGGAAAAATGCGCCGGCTGCGGCTCGGCGCTGTACCGGCCCGAGCTGGAGCGCAACCTGATGGTATGCCCCAAGTGCGGTCATCATCACCCGATCGGCGCGCGCGCACGATTGGCGGCGTTCCTCGACGAAGGCAGCGGCGAGGAGCTCGACGCCGACCTGGCCCCGGCGGATGCGTTGCACTTTCGCGATTCCAAGAAATATCGCGACCGCATCACCGCCGCGCAAAAGACCACCGGCGAGAAGGACGCGCTGGTGGTGATGCGCGGGCTGCTCAAGCAGTGCCCGCTGGTGGCGGTGGCGTTCGAGTTCTCCTACATGGGCGGCTCGATGGGCTCGGTGGTCGGTGAAAAGTTCGCCCGCGGCGCCGAGCGTGCGCTGGCCGAGCGCATCCCGCTGGTGTGCTTTGCCGCCACCGGCGGCGCGCGCATGCAGGAAGGCCTGCTGTCGCTGATGCAGATGGCCAAGACCGCCGCCACCCTGGCGCGTCTGCACGACGCCGGCGTGCCCTACGTGTCGGTGCTGACGCATCCCACCACCGGCGGTGTTTCCGCCAGTCTCGGCATGCTCGGCGACATCAACGTTGGTGAACCCAGGGCGCTGATCGGTTTCGCCGGCCCGCGCGTGATCGAGCAGACCGTGCGCGAGACCCTGCCCGAGGGCTTTCAGCGCTCGGAGTTCCTGCTCGATCACGGTGCCATCGACCTGATCCTCGATCGCCGCCAGCAACGTGACAAGTTGGCGGCCCTGCTGGCGCTGCTGGGCCGGAAGTCGCGAGCGGCCTGAAGGCAGCGTTCGAGCGGGAGGGCCTAGGTTGCTTTGCTTGCGAGGAAGGTGACGAGTGCGGCGGCGGAGCGCGTTCAGTCGAGACGCGCGAGCGTGGCCGCCGCTACCACCAGCGCGGCGCGTTCGCGCTCATGCGCGTGCCCTGCGGCAGGTCAGCCGCAGATCTTCGCCAGCAAAGTCCGCTGCGCCGAATGCGGCATGGCATCGCCGGCGGCGACGCGGGTGTAGCGGCCGTCGCTGCCGAGTTGCCAGGCCTGGGTATTGTCGGCGAGGTAGTTGGCCAGGGTTTCCTCGAACACGCGCGCGGCCAGCTCGGGGTCGAGGATCGGAAATCCCACCTCGATCCGGCGCAGCAGATTGCGCTCCATCCAGTCGGCGCTGGCGCAGTACAACTCGGGAGCGCCGTCATTGGCGAACCAGTACACGCGGCTGTGTTCGAGAAAGCGGCCGACCACCGAACGCACACGGATGCGTTCGGAAACCCCCGGCAGGCCGGGGCGCAGGGTGCAGCCGCCGCGCACGATCAGGTCGATCTCGACGCCGGCGCAGGAGGCACGGTACAGCGCCTGGATGACGCCCGGCTCGTTGAGCGCGTTGATCTTGGCGATGATGCGTGCGGCGCGCCCGCCGCGCGCGTGCCCGGCCTCGCGTTCGATCTTCGCCATCAGGCCCTTGTGCAGGGTGAACGGCGAATGCAGCAGCCGCTTGAGCTTGATCATCGGACCCAGCCCGGACATCTGCTGGAACACCTTGTGTACATCCTCGCCGATCTCCGCATGCGCGGTCATCAGGCCGATGTCGGTGTACAGACGCGAGGTCAGCTGGTGATAGTTGCCGGTGGACAGATGCACGTAGCGACGCAGGCGCCGGCCCTCGCGGCGCACGATCAGCAGCATCTTGGCGTGGGTCTTGTAGCCGACCACGCCGTAGACCACCTGCACGCCTGCCGACTGCAGCCGGTTGGCGAGGCGGATGTTGGCCTCCTCCTCGAAGCGCGCGCGCAATTCGACCACCACGGTGACGTCCTTGCCCGCGCGTGCGGCCTCGACCAGCGACTCGACCAGCGGTGAATCGGTGCCGACGCGGTACAGCGTCTGCTTGATCGCCAGCACATCGGGATCCTGCGCGGCCTGGCGCAACAGCTCCATCACCGCCTGGAACGATTCGTAGGGATGATGCAGCAGCACGTCGCGCTGGCCGATGGCGTCGAACACGTTGGGCGTGCGCAACAGCGCTGGCGCCAGCCGCGGGGTGAACTTGGCGAACTTGAGATCGGTGCGGTCGACCTGGTCGTAGATCGCCAACACACGGTTGAGGTTGACCGGACCGGCGCAGCGGTAGACGTCGGCCTCGTTCAGTTCAAAATTCGCCATCAGCATCTCGGTGATCGCCTTGGGACAGTTCTCGGCGATCTCAAGACGCACCGGGCGTGCATAGCCGCGTCCGATCAGCTCCTCGGTCAGCGCATTGGCCAGATTCTCGACTTCCTCCTCCTCGATCGTAAGCTCGCTGTTGCGGGTGACGCGGAACTGGTATGACCCCTGCACGCGGAAGCCTGGGAACATCTCGTCCGCGAACTGCTGCAGCAGGCCGGCCAGGAAAATGAATTCGTACGGTGACTGCGAAACCTGCGCCGGCAGGCGGATCAGCCGCGGCAGCGAGCGCGGCGCGCGCACCAGCGCCATGTGGCCGGCATGGCCGAAGGCGTCGCGGCCTTCGAGCACGACCGCGATGTTGAGGCTCTTGTTGAGAATGCGCGGGAACGGATGCGCCGGATCCAGTCCCAGCGGCGACAGCACCGGCAGGATCTCGTTCTGGAAGTAGCCCTGCAGCCAGCGCTTCTGCCTGGCCGTCCATTTGTCGCGGGTCAGGAAGCGGATGCCTTCCTCGGCCAGTGCCGGCTGCAGCTCGTCCGACCAGGTCATGTATTGCTCGCGCACCAGCTCCAGCGCGCGCTCGCGGATGCGCGTCAGCACTTCGCTGGGTGGCAGGCCGTCGGCGCCGGGGCGGGCGTCGCCGAAGGCGAGGTGCTGCTTGAGCACCGCTACGCGCACCTCGAAGTACTCGTCGAGATTGGTGTTGGCGATGCACAGGAAGCGCAGCCGCTCCAGCAGCGGCATGCGCGGGTCGCGCGCCTGCGTCAGCACGCGAAAATTGAATTCGAGTGCGGCCAGTTCGCGGTTGAGGTACAGCTCGGGGCGGTCGAGATCGGACGCCTGGGTCATCGGTTGCGATCCTGCGGGACGCTGAGCATGGCGGCAGCGCGCGCGCGCGGCAACCGGCACCGGTTCAGGCTTCCTCGCTGGCGGGATCAAGCACGCGTTCGGTGCCGAAAATCGCGGCGAAGGTCGAGCCGCGCCCGGGCTCGCTTGCGACGGTCAGCCGGGCCTGGTGCAGGTTGAGCACATGCTTGACGATCGACAGGCCCAGTCCGGTGCCGCCGGTTTCACGCGAGCGGCTGGAGGAGACGCGGTAGAAGCGCTCCGTCAGCCGCGCCTGATGGCTGAGCGGAATGCCGTAGCCGGTATCGCTGACTGCAAACACCGCGCCTTCCGGCGTACGTTGCCAGCGGATGCTGATGCGGCCGCCGGTCGGGGTGTAGCGCACCGCGTTGCTGACCAGGTTGGAAAACGCGCTGTGCAGCTCCTTCAGCGAACCCAGCAGATCGGCGTCGTCCGTGATCTCCAGCGTCACCGTGTGGCGACCGTGGCTGAGTGCCTCAGCCTCCTTGCGCAGGGTGGCCAGCAGCGCACGCATTGCGACGTGCTCCTCGACCAGCCTGGGCTGCGTTTCCAGCCGCGACAGTGTCAGCAGGTCCTCGACGATCTGGGCCATGCGCCTGGACTGCAGACGCATCTCGCCAATGATCGGCTCCAGTTCGGGCGTGTCCTCCGGATCGAGCAGTTCAAGATAGCCGTGGATCACGGTCAGCGGCGTGCGCAGCTCGTGCGAAACGTTGGCGACGAAGTCGCGACGCACCTGTTCGAGGCGATTGAGGTTGCTGATGTCGCGCGCGATCAGCAGCCGCTGGTCGCGGCTGATCGGCAGCAGTGACAGCGAGAGATGCAGGGCTGCATCCGCCGGCGCGGGCACATCGTCCAGCGGTTCATCGCCGGCGCCGGTGAGCCAGCCGGCGATCGCGGTGCCGGCCAGCCGCGTGCTCAGCACGACGTGGCGGTCCTGTGGGCGCCGCAGCCGCAGCAGACGCATGGCGGCATCGTTGAACCAGCGCACTCGGCCTTCGCGGTCGAGCAGCACCAGGGCGTCGGGCAGCGCCGCGGCGGCGTTGCGCAGCGCGCGCAGCTGGCCGGCCAGCCGGCGCGTACGCGTGGCGTGACGCGCCGCCTCGGCGAGTGCAGGTGGCAACGCGCTCGCAGGCATGCGGGATTCCTCGTGGTGCAATCGCCCAAGCACGATGACCAGCGCGATGGCTGCGGTGATGGCGAGCGCGATCGACGTTGCGCCCAGCGCATGGCCGATGGCAGCGGCGGTCAGCAGCACGGCTGCGCAGCCGACGCCGAGACGAACCGTGTTCAGGGACATGCCGCCTGCGGGTCGCCGCCGCTGCTGCGTGGCGCGGGCAGACTGCGGCAGGCCATCAGAAGCTCGCCGAGAAGCGATAGCCGGTGCCGCGCACGGTCTGCACCATGCGGTCGAATTGCCACGGCTCCAGCGTCTTGCGCAGGCGGCGGATGTGCACATCCACCGTGCGTTCCTCGACGTACACGCTGCCACCCCAGACGTGATCCAGCAGCTGGGTGCGCGAATAGACGCGTTCGGCGTGGGTCATGAAGAAGTACAGCAGGCGGTACTCGGTGGGCCCGATCGGCACCGCTTCCTCGCCGGCGAACACGCGATGCGCCGGGCCATCGATGCGCAATCCGCCCATTTCGACCATGCCGGTGCCGTCGTCGCCCTGGCTGCGCCGCAGCACGGCGCGGATGCGCGCCAGCAGCTCGCGGGTCGAGAACGGCTTGATCACGTAGTCGTCGACGCCGGCCTCAAGGCCGTTGACGCGGTCCATCTCCTCGCCGCGCGCGGTCAGCATGATGATCGGGATCTCGCGGGTGAGGTCTTCCTTGCGCAGCCGGCGCGCCAGGTCGAGTCCGCTCATGCCCGGCAGCATCCAGTCGAGCAGGATCAGGTCGGGTACCTGCTCAGCCATCGCCAGCTGCGCGGCACGTGCGTCGGCGGCATGCACCGGCTCCATGCCCGCCTTGCGCAGGGCAAACGCCACCATGTCGCGGATCGAGGCTTCATCTTCAACGATCAGGATGCGTTTTTGCACGCGGCTTACGCCTTTGCTTGCCTGTGACGCAATGATTGCAGCGTGATCCTGTTACGCGCCAGTGACAATCGAGCGCTTTTCGATGACAGCTCCGCTACGGCAGGCTCAGCCGGAGCCGCTGCCGTCCTGCTGGCGCAGGTGGCGTGTGCGCATCTCCAGCACGATCGGCGTGATCCAGGCGATGCGCGCCTCGATGCGCGCGCGCTGGTAGTAATCGAGATCGCTGCGCTTGGCCAGTCGCTGCAGCTGGTCGAGGGCGTCGGCCGGCTGCCCGGCGAGGAAGGTGGCGTCGGCGTAGGCCTCGGCGGCACGTATCGGCTGGCCGGCGAGGTCGGCGGCACGCCCGTAGGTGCGATAAAGGTCGGGCTCATCGGCGTCGTCCAGCAGCGGCTTCAGCAAGCGCGCGGCTTCAGGCGCGCCGTCGGCCTTGCCGTCGTCCAGCAGCGCCTTGGCGTACGCCAGCGCCACCGCGTGATTGCGCGGCCAGTCGCGGGTGATCGCCGCGTAACGCTGCAGCGATGTTGCGCGCGCGCCGGCGACCAGCTCGGCGTGCGCGGTGGCCAGTCGCAGCGGCAGGTTGTCCGGGCGCGCGGCCAGCAGCGGTTTGAGCTGCTGCAGGGCCGGGGTGCCCTCGCCGAGGCGGATCAGGGTCAGCGCGTAGCCGTAGCGATTGGCCGGCGTGTCGAATGCCCGATGCAGTTGCAGGTTTTTGGAATAATAGGCGGCCAGCGCGTTGAGCTGGCCGCTCATCAGTACGCGCACGCGTTCGCGCATCAGGGCATAGAAGGAATAGGCTCCGGTCTTTTCCGCGCCGTCGGCGCTGCGGGCGAAGGCCAGCAACTCGCCGGGGTGACGCACGTAGGGCAACGGCGCGATGCTGGTTTGCCAGTGATTCCCGAAGGCGTAGGTCGCGGGGGGATGTGCGCGCATCTGCTCCTCGATCACGTGGGCACGCGCCTCGGCCTCGCTGATGCGCTGCGAGGTCACCGGGTGCGTCTGCAACAGCTGCGGCAGATCGCCGCCGCCGCGGTCGGGGCGCAGGTCTTCCTGCATGCGCTGGAAGAAACCGGCCATCGCTTCGGGGTTGAAACCGGCACGCGCCAGCGTGCCGATGCCGACGCGATCTGCTTCTTCCTCGTCGTGGCGGGTGAAGTTGAGCTGGCGCTGCGCGACCAGCCCCTCGCCGCTGGCCAGGATCGCGATCGGCGCATTGCCGTTGCTGCCACCGGCGGCACCGGCGGCAAGTGCGCCCAGCAGCGCCAGCGCCAGCAGCGGCGTGGTCTTGCGCGCGTCCTCGAAGGCGCGTTCGAGGTGATGCTGGGTGATGTGCGCGATCTCGTGCGCCAGCACCGCGGCCAGCTCGCTCTCGCTGCGGGTGGCAGTGATCAGGCCGGCGTTGACGCCGATATAGCCCCCGGGGGCCGCGAACGAATTGATCTGCGCATCGCGCACCACGAAGAAAGTGAACTTGTGCTTCGGCTCGTCGCTGACCGCCACCAGGCGGTAACCGAGACTGTTGACATAGGCGTCGACCAGCGGATCGTCCAGTACCAGGCCCATGGCGCGCATCTGGTGCAGCATGTCGGCGCCGTAGGCCTGCTCCTCGGCCGGCGAGATCAGCGCCGCCGCCGAGCTGCCCAGGTCCGGCAGCCGAAACGAGGTCTGCGCGCCGGCCGCAAAGGCGATACCGGCGACCAGCAGGACGAGGCAGCAGGAGCGTTTGCGCATACGGGTCATCATCATCGCGGCATCCACGTTAGCGCGCCGTTGCGCGCCCCGCCAGCATGCGCACGCCGGCATTCACCCGCGGTTGCAGGCCTTGCGCGCGGTCTGTGCCGACCGCATCCTGTAGCACCTTGCGAAACCGTACCGCGCGAGCGCCAGGGAACCTGCAATGCCTGCCATCGAGATCTATACCACGGCCGTCTGCCCCTACTGCGTGGCGGCCAAGAACCTTTTCAAGAGCAAGGGCCTGCAGTGGACGGAGTCGCGCGTGGATGGCGATCCGGCCAAGCTCGAGGAGATGCTGGCGCGCAGCGCCGGCCGGCGTACGGTGCCGCAGATCTTCATCAACGGCCACCACGTCGGCGGCTTCGACGATCTGGCCGCCGCCGACCGCGACGGTCGCTTGGCCACGCTGCTGGCGGAGACCGCGCCGTGAGCGACCGCGTCAAGGAGTTCACCGCGTTCCGCCAGCGCATGAACCAGCGCATTCTCGAGCATGACAACCAGGTCGTGCGGCGCTTTTTTGCGCTCGACACGCAGTGCTACAAGGATGGCGCGCTGGATGTCCGTACCAAGGAAATGCTGGGGCTGGTGGCGTCGCTGGTGCTGCGCTGCGACGATTGCGTCAGTTATCACGTCGCCCAGTGCAAGGAGGCCGGCATCAGCCGCGAGGAGATGCTCGAGGTGTTGCAGGTGGGGTTGGTGGTAGGCGGGTCGATTGTGATCCCGCACCTGCGCCGCGCGGTGGATTTCCTCGATGACCTCGAGGCTGCGGAGAAAGCGCCGCCGGCGTGACGAGCGCGCGCTGCATAGCGATGACAGCGAGGGAACTGTTCGTGCGGAGGCGGGGCATCACCGCCCCGCTGCCGACGTTCAGATCCTTCGGGCTGCGCCCTCAGCAACAACGAAGTTGTCACCCTGAGCGCAGCGAAGGGCCTTTCTGGCGACGGGGTTCCCGTGGCGGCGGGACATCGTCTTGCGGCTGCAAGCCTTCGGTGTGCGGCCTGGCAGCCTGCACGAGGGCCCACCAAGCCGCGCCTTTGCTTGTCGCGGAGGGTGCCGCTGACCGATAATCGCAGGCTTGCTACGTGGCGCAGAGCGCCGCGAGGAGCTGGTTGCATGAGCAAGACCATTGCGGTGATCCGGGGCGACGGCATCGGCCCCGAGATCATGACCGCCACCCTGCGCGTGCTCGACGCGCTCGACTGCGGTCTTGCCTACGACTTCGCCGAGGCCGGCATGGCGGCGTACGAGAGCACCGGCGAACTGCTGCCGCAGGCGACGCTGGATGCCATCACGCGCCACCGCGTCGCGCTCAAGGGGCCGCTGACCACGCCGATCGGCGGCGGCTTCAGCTCGCTCAACGTCGAGCTGCGCCGCCGCTTCGATCTCTATGCCAACGTGCGCCCGGCGATCAGCTTCCCCGGTACCAAAGCGCGCTACGAGCACATCGACATCCTCACCGTGCGTGAGAACACCGAGGGTGCCTATCTGCCCGAAGGCCAGACCGTGTCGGCCGACGGCGAGACGGCGCAGTCGATCATCCGCATCACCCGCCGCGGCTCCGAGCGCATCGTGCGCTACGCCTTCGAGCTGGCCCGTCGCAAGGGCCGCCGCAAGGTGACGGTGGTGCACAAGGCCAACATCATGAAGACCACCTCGGGTCTGTTCCTGAAGGTGGCGCGCGAGGTCGCCCGCGACTATCCCGAGATCGAGTGCAACGAGCTGATCGTCGACAACACCTGCATGCAGCTGGTGATGCGGCCTGAGCAGTTCGACGTGATCGTCACCACCAACCTGTTCGGCGACATTCTTTCCGACCTCTGCGCCGGGCTGGTCGGCGGACTGGGTCTGGCGCCCGGCGCCAACATCGGCACCGATGCGGCGATCTTCGAAGCCGTGCATGGCTCGGCGCCCGACATCGCCGGCAAGGGCGTGGCCAATCCCTGCGCGCTGCTGCTGGCGGCGGCCGACCTGCTCGATCATCTCGATCTGGTCGAGCCGGGGCGCCGCGTGCGCCGCGCCATCCACGACACCCTGCAGGCGCGCGATCGCCTGACGCCCGACCTCGGTGGCAGCGGCAGCACCGACACCTTTGCCGACGCGCTGGTCGAGCGCGTGCGCGCCGGACATAGCCGCGCGGCCTGATTCACGGAGTGCCGCCTCGCACGCGGGCCGGAGCGGAAGTCCGCCGTGACGCGGCCGACCCGCGCGGGCGGATTCAGTGCCGCAGCACGTACGCCGCGCCGCCGCCCGGCCGGTAGCCTGCCGCCAGCGCGCGCTGCACATAGGCGATGGCGCGGCGGACCGCGACACGCGGCGCGGCGCCCTTGGCCAGCTCGGCGGCGATCGCGGAGGCCAGCGTGCAGCCGGTGCCGTGGCCCTCGATCGCCCGGCGCGGGTGGCTGATCTCGACCATGCCGCGCGCGTCGTAGTAGCGATCCACAACGGTTGTGCCGCGGGCATGGCCGCCTTTGAGCAGCACAGACCGCGCGCCCATCGTCATCAGGGCCTCGGCGGCCGCGTCGGCGTCGCGGCTGCTGCGGATCGCGAAGCCGACCAGCGCTTCCGCCTCCGGCAGGTTCGGCGTCAGCACGTCGGCCAGCGGAATCAGGCTCCCGATCAGCGCATCCATCGCGTCGGCGTCCAGCAGGCGCGCCCCGCGGGTCGCGATCATCACCGGATCGACCACCACCCACGGCGGTCGCCGGCGCGCCAGTTCGCGGGCGACCAGCCGCACCGCTGCCGCGCCGCCGAGCATGCCGGTCTTGACCGCCGCGACGGGGAAGTCGTCGAACACCGCGGCGATCTGCGCGCGCAGATGGCGCAGCGGCACCGCATGCACGGCGTTGACGCCGCGGGTGTTCTGCGCGGTGATCGCGGTGATCGCGCTGGTGCCGTGCACGCCGCGGGCATGAAAGGACTTGAGGTCCGCCTGGATGCCGGCGCCGCCGCCCGAGTCGGAGCCGGCGATGGTGAGGACGGTGGGCGGAGCCGGGACCGGGGACCGAAAGGCCGGGACCGGGGACCCGGGACCCGGGACCCGGGGAGAATCCATGCGGCGTGCAGGGCGCGTATTCATGCTGCCGACGGCTCGCGTGATGAGGCCTCAGCGAACGCACCTGCATCACGAACCGCTTCGCGCGATATCCCGGGTCCCGGGTCCCCGGTCCCCGGTCCCGGCTCTTTCACAGCGCCTCCGACGCAAAATCCGCCAGCCGCGAGCGTTCGCCGCGGCGCAGAGTGATGTGCGCCGAGTGCTGCCAGCCCTTGAAGCGGTCCACCGCGTAGGTCAGGCCGGAACTGGTCTCGGTGAGGTAGGGCGTGTC
>DATLSL010000101.1:0-4266 GCA_035534135.1 Rhodanobacteraceae bacterium
TCTGTACGGCTCCCCTTCGGAACTGAAATACCTGCCATGGGGCGGCGGCACCGACATCGGCCACGAACGCGCGCGCTCGGACAATCCGCAGGTGCGCATGCGCGGCATCGCGCTATGGCTGGCGGTGGCATTTCACGAAACTCGCGAAGCGCCGATCGCCGATCTACAGGTGCTGCATCGCAGCCTGCTGCGGGTGATGCGCCAACTCAAGGAAACCGCCGCCAGCGCACAGGCCAACCCGGTGACGCAGTGGGCTGCCAGTCACGAAGCGGCTTGAATCTCTAATTTTCCAATGCTGAACTTTGCGATCTTCACGTCCTTCACGGACTGGATTGGATTCGGCGGCAAGGCTACAGACAGAGCGCGGGTCCGCGAAGGACACCGAGGGCGCAAGAACTCCCGCATTGCACGGCTCGATGCCGCCAGCGTGTCGCCGGCATCGCGTTGACAGAGCTGGCGGAGTGCCCACTCAGCCGCGCCGGCACATCGGCATGCGCAGTTCCATCCCCGGTTTGAGTTCGTAGTGCGGCGCCCGCAGGCGATTGACCGACGCCAGCTCGTGCAGATTGTTGCAGCCGAAGCGATGGGCGATGCCGAACAGGGTGTCGCCACGGCGCACGGTATAGCGACGCAAGGTCGCCTCGCGGCGCCTGGCGGCGAATTCGGCCGGCGGCGCCGGCACCACGGCGTCATGCAGATCCGAGGCCAGTTTCATCCATGGTCCACCGCTGGCACAGGAGCGGGCGTAGGGCTTTTCCAGCACATCCGGCACGGCGATGCGGGTGCCGGCAGGCTGCTCGGTCTGCGGGTCGAGCCGGGGATTGAGGTTGCGCAGCGTGCGGAACCAGCCGTCGGTCATGCCGCCGGCCTGGCCCAGGCATACCGTCAGCTCGGCCAGTGAGGCCGGCGCCAGCAGATCCACGTGCCCCGGCGCACCCTCCACACGCGGGAAATGCAGGTTGTAGCGCGCGGGGTGCAGGAACAGCCACGCCGCGGCCAGCACCATCGGCACATACTCGCGGGTCTCCGGCGACAGGCTGAAATAGATCTTCGGATTCCAGAAGCTGGCATCGGCCGCATGCGCCGCGGCCAGGCGGCTGACGAAGCCCTCGCCGCCGTTGTAGGCGGCGATGGTCAGCTCGAGGTTGTCGTTGAACACCTTGAGCTGCTCGTTGATGTACGCGGCATTGGCCTTCGCCTCCAGCCGCGGGTCGAAGCGCTGATCAAAACCGTCCACGGTACCGAGTCCGAAACGCTGGCCGGTCGCCGGCATGAACTGCAGCGGGCCGGCGGCGCCCGAGCGCGAGACCGCATGCACGCGGCCACCGGACTCCTTGGCCATGATGCCGAACAGCAACGCCTCGGGCAGGCCGGCCTTGCGGTAGGCCGGCTCCATCTCGGCACGCAGAAACTGGTAGTTGACGTAGGTGTTGATCAGCTGCGGCCGCATCTGCGTCAGCCATTCCTCCAGCGCGGCCTTGATCGGACCGTTGCTGGCGATCAGCTCGGAGAGCTGATGGTTGCGCAGCAGGGCCACCGAGCGCTGCGCCTCCGGGATCGCCTGCAGCACCGGCGAGGGCTCGCCGTTTTCGGCGGTGACGGTGTCGCCATCGGCAGCACTGACGTCGCTTTCTCCGGCCTCGACACGCAGCAGGCGATCGTAGGCGACGATGAAACGCGCGCTGTCGCAGCCACGGCTGGCGGTGCAGGCGGTCGCGGCGATGCGCAGGTCGGCCAGCGCCTGGCTGCGGGCGGCGGCGGCGGCGGGGTCGCCGGCCTCGAGCTGGTTCTGGGCATCGTTGTACTGGCGGACATCGGCATCCAGGCGCGCATACAGTTCGGCATTGGTGGAGGAGACGGCGGCGGCAACCGGCGCGCGCGCGGGCGCGGCCGCACAGCCGGACAGGGCGATCGTGGCAGCCACGCTCAGAGCCACGGACACGCGAGAGAGAACGGGATGGGCAGACACGGGCGGGGCAACCTCAGTCAGTCGGCAGCGGCGTGGCAAAGGTGAGCCGCCGGGCACGACGAATATCGACCATATCCTGCGCACGCGCAACGGCGTGAGTCACGCTCGCGACCGCGCGCTGTCTACAATGACCGCTTCCCACGGAGCTTGCATGAGCGCATTTCGATCCGACACCACGCGGCATCCGCCATCTGCGACGCAACCCACGCGCCGGCGTGCAACACGCTGATGGGCCGCTGGCGTCCGCCCGCGCCGGCATCGACGGCAATCATTACCCGCGAAGGCCACGTGCGCCTGAAGGCCGAATTCGACGAGCTGTGGCTGCGCCTGCGCCCCGAAGTCGTGCGCGCGCTGGCCGCCGCCGCCGCCGAGGGCGATCGCTCGGAAAATGCCGAGTACACCTACCGCAAGAAGCAGCTGGGCGAGATCGACCGCCGCGTGCGTTATCTGAGCAAGCGGCTGCCGCTGCTGAAGGTGACAGAGAGCGCCCCCGGCGACCGCGGCGCGGTGTATTTCGGCGCCTGGATCCGGCTCGAGGATGAGCGCGGCGACGAGCATCGCTATCGCATCGTCGGCCCCGACGAAACCGATGCCCGCCGCGGCTGGATCAGCGTGGATTCGCCGCTGGCGCGCGCGATCCTGAAAAAGCGCGTCGACGACGAGTTCGAGGCCGAACTGCCCGGCGGACGGCGACGCTACTGCATTCTGGCGGTCAGCTATGACGACCCCGAACTCTGAGTCGAACCCGGCCTGCTGGTGATCGGCCTTGATCCCGGTGTCAGCGATGCACTGGCACGGCGCTGCGGTCAGAACGCGCTGCTGGCCGGCCGCGGCGCGGCGTCGGCGCGACTGCGGCTGTATCGCGCGGACTGGGCTGCGGCGCTCGGCCGCGTGGACACTGCCTGCAGCGAGTGGGCAGAATGGGCGGTGGAGTTCCCCTGCTCATGAATCCTCGCCCCCTCACTGCCGCCGCGGCCTTGCTGGAGGTCCGCGAACTCGCCTTTGCGCGCCGCGACGAGCCGGTATTCGGGCCGCTGGATTTTGATCTTGATGGCGGCGAAATCGGACTGATCGAAGGCGACAACGGCAGCGGCAAGACCACCCTGCTGCGCGTGCTGGCCGGATTGCTGCGTGCCAGCTCCGGCACGGCGCGGGTGGCCGGCCTCGCCCCAGGCGATCCCGCCGCCGCCGGCACGGCGCTGCTGCTGGGGCACCAGTTGGGCCTCAAGGCCGATCTCAGCGTGCGCGAAAACCTCGCCACCGCCGCGGGCCTGTATGGCCAGCGCGAAGGCTGCGGCGTCGCCGACACCATCGTCGAGGTCGGTCTGGACGGCTACGCCGACGAGCCGGTGCGGCAGCTGTCCGCGGGCCAGAAAAAGCGCGCCGCGCTGGCGCGCCTGCGCCTGCTGCCGGCGCGGTTGTGGCTGCTGGACGAACCGTTCGCCAACCTCGATCGTGCCGGCATCGCGCTGGTCAACCGCCTGCTCGATGTCCATGTCGCCGGCGGTGGCGCGGCGCTGGTCACCACGCATGGCGCGGTGTCGTTCCGCGATCACGCCACGCGCCGGATCGCATTGTCATGAGCGCGCCATCCGCTCGCGCCGGCTATGCCGCGGTCCTGCGCCGCGATCTGCTGCTGGCCTGGCGGCGCCGCGGCGAGGCGGCGTTCCCGGTGCTGTATGCGCTGATCGTCGCCACCCTGTTCCCGTTTGCGCTCGGCCCCGAAGGCGCCCTGCTGTCGCGGATCGCCGCCGGCGTGGTGCTGGTCACCGTGCTGCTGGCGATGCTGCTGTCGCTGGACGGCCTGTTCAGGCCCGATTACGAGGACGGCAGCCTCGAACAGCTGCTGCTGGCGCCGCAGCCGCTGGGCCTGCTGCTGGCGGCCAAGATCTTCGCGCACTGGCTGACCACGGCGCTGCCGCTGCTGCTGGCCAGCCCGTTGCTGGCGGCGATGCTGCATCTGCCGGTCGCGGTGCTGCCGGTGCTGCTGGCCGCGCTGGCGCTGGCGACACCGCTGATGAGTCTGCTCGGCGCGCTGGTCGTCGCGCTGACCGTCGGCACGCGCCGCTCTGGTATGCTTCTGGCTCTGATGCTGCTGCCGCTGATGGTGCCCGTGGTGATCTTCGCCGCCGGCGCGGTGTCCGCCGCCCAGCAAGGCCTTCCCTTCATCGCACCGCTCGCCTGGTTGGGCGCAGCCTTCGTGCTTGCCCTGGTGCTGGCGCCTGCCGCCTGCGCCGCCGCGCTCCGGATCGCCCTCGACGCATGAACGCCCACTCCTCGCCCACGCTCTGGAACCG
>DATLSL010000102.1:0-16285 GCA_035534135.1 Rhodanobacteraceae bacterium
GCCCGATCACGCACCATGGGCAGACCACGTCGGAGACGAAGTCGATCTTCAAGATGCGCGGCGACGCGACGGGTGCCGCGGCCGCCGGCTCAACCGCAGACGTCATCGCAGCGTCACCCGGACCGTTACTTGACGGCATTCAGACCTTGCACGTAGGACGCGATCGCCTGGATCTGCTCGATGGTCAGCTTCTGTCCCACCGAAAGCGCCAGCTTGGCGTGCGGACCGTCGCCCCAGGCCTGGCCGTTGTGCCAGCCGGTCAGCACCTGCATCACGTACTGCGCGTGCTGGCCGGCGATGTGCGGATACAGCTTGGCGCCGTCGCTGAGGCCCGCCGGGCCATGACAGGACTCGCAGGAGGGAAGCCCGACCGACGCGACGCCGTTGCGGTAGATCGACTCGCCCAGTTTGACCTGGTAGGTGTCCACCGGCCCCGGCGAGGTCTTCTGCTGCGACAGGTAGGCCGCCACGTTGGCGATGTCCTGCTTCGACAGCATGCCGGCCATGCCCGACATGATCGAGTTGGCGCGCTTGCCGCTCTGAAACGACAAGAGCTGATGCTCGATGTAGGCCGCGTGCTGTCCGGCCAGCTTGGGGTACTGCGGGTCGGTCGAATTGCCGTCCGCGCCATGACAGGCCGCGCAGACCGAGGACACCTCGGCCTGTCCGGCATCGGCGTTCCCGACGAGCTTGTCCGCGGCCTGCGCCGACGGGGCAACGACGGCGAAACCCAAACCGATGGCCAGCAACGCGGCCCACGAACGGTACGAAGTAATCATGTGGCGCCTCCAGGCAAATGCTTGAACTGTGCCGCTGCACACCCTGTGCAGCTCCAAGGATGATACGCCGCGCGCCGTACTGGACTCGCTGCGCCGCAACAGTCGGCGCGACGCCATTCCGCTCAGTGTGACGCCGGTGCCGGTGGCAGCGCCTTGCCGACGAGATCGGCGCGGATCGCCCGCAGCTTGGCCTTGATCTGCGCAGCGTCGGCGGGGCCGACGCGGATCAGCAGCTTCTGGCCCACCGAGAGTGATTGCAGCGCGGGATCGAGGTACACGTAATGTCCGTGCTGCAGTTCCAGCGCGGGCGGCTGCGCCAGATCGGGCGCGGCCAGCAGGTTGTCGATCACCGCGATCAGGCGGTCGTTGAAATAGCCCTTGGGATAGCCGAGCTGCTGGTACGCCTGCTGGAATAGCGGGTAGTCGCGCACATACCAGGCGACCAGCGTCCGGGGGTCCACGCTGTCGACGATGCGCATGTAGGGTGCGTAGCGCGCGGCGTTGCGGTCGCTAATCACGGTGATGCCACCTGCCTGATCGGTGACGAACGCGCCCTGCGGCGTGTGCAACGGCAGGATGCGCGACCCGATCGCATGCCGCGGCAGCGCATCGATGGTCGCCACGATATGTGCGATGACCTGCCGCGGCACCAGCAGCACCCGCAGACTGTCGCCGCCGGCCAGGGCTGTCAGCGCATCCGCCACGCTCGTATCGCTCTGGTCCAGCGCCGGCAAGGGCACCGTTGTCGCGAC
Organism: Rhodanobacteraceae bacterium; assembly: GCA_035534135.1. GTDB lineage: Bacteria > Pseudomonadota > Gammaproteobacteria > Xanthomonadales > Rhodanobacteraceae > Metallibacterium. Next base: position 1,532 of record DATLSL010000102.1, read on the forward strand.
GGTCGGCCCGGAAACAGCCTGCGCAATGGGGTAGCGGATCGATGGCGCAGCGGACGCTGCGGGAGCCGGCACCGCCGGTACGGGCGACTGCGTATTAGCGACCATCGCCCGGTGCGCCAGATACGCGCCTGCGACAAGCACGGCCACCACGACGACCGCGGCGCTCACTCCGCTCCACCCCGATGTCTGCTTGCTCATGACGCACCCCGTTTACCGTTGGGTTCCTCTATGACTCGTTCGACACGCAATCGTTCATCCACGCAAACGGCGCGCCGCGCACGATATCGGCGGCGCCCTTGGCGGCGGCCGCGATCTCCGGCCGCAGCATGGGGTAATCGCCGAGGAAATACAGCGTCGCATGGTAGCGGGTGGGTTTCACCCAACGGGCGCGGAGGGAGGAGTGGTTGGCCTTGAGAGCCGCAGTGACGCCCACGAACTGCCCGCGCGTGGCTGCGTCCGGCAGCAGGGCGAAGAACAGACGATGGACTTCGACGGGCCGGACATCGGCACCGCGGAGCAGATCCATCAGTGCAGATCCACCACCACGAGGCCCTGTGGCGGGATATCGACACGGAATGTGCCGTCGTGCACAGCCAGCTGCTGCGGTGCACTTGGCTTGGCAGCCTGACGCAGCTCCCTGATCTGCTTGCGGCTGGGAAACGCCGGGCGGCCCATGGCGTTGAAGGTCCCGATCACGTCGCCGTGGTTGCGGTCCAGCCGCCAAACGGTGGCGTGATCGCCGGTGGCCAGGTGCGAGACCTCCACGATGTACTGCTTGCTGGCGCCTTTGGGCTTGCCGACGGTATAGGTCGCCGAGGTGCCCACCGGTGGCGCGTAGTTCCACAAGGCCAGGATCACGCTGCCGTCCTTGCGGCGGGTGGCCAGAGCCAGGCGGCTGTCGACGGGCAGGCGCGTGTGGCCCAGCTTGTGCAGCATGGCGAATGCATTGAAGGCCGGCTTGGGAATGCGATCCTCCGCGATCAGTCCGTAGCCACCGTAGAACGGGCTTTTGACCACGCCCTGTTCCTCGAACACATCGGAGAAGGCCCAGTAGCTCATCATCTCGACCTTGCCGGCACACTGGCGGATCACGTTGGCGATCCACGGGCCCATGTACACCGAGTCGGTCACGTTCGGCAGGTTTTTGTAGGACGCGTTGTACTCGCTCATGATGAACGGCAGGTGGGGATACGGCGAGGCCTCGATCTGCCCGTGCACCGCGTCCACCGCGCGACAGACCATGTCCGAACGCGGGATGTTCTCGTCGACATGCAACACGTTCTGCGCGGTGTCGTCGCCGTAGACGTGCGTGCTCACAAAGTCGACCGGAACCCGATCCTTCCAGGTGTGCGCAAGGAATGCCGGCACCCATGCCGCCTGGGCCGTGGCCGGGCCGCCGACGCGCAGCCGCGGGCTGACCGATTTCAGATCACGCGCGGTGTGATCGTAGAGCTTGAAGTAGGACGCCTGCGCGGGCTTGCCGCCCCAGAAGCGCAGATTGGGCTCGTTCCAGACCTCGAAGTACCAGCTGGCGACCTCATCGATGCCGTAGCGTTCGATCAGATGCCGTGCGAAGGCCTTGATCATGCCGTCCCACAGCACGTAGCTCTTCGGCGGGGAGACGTCCGGGTGGTACCAGAATCCAAACAGGTCCTTGGGATCGGAGGCCAGATCGGGCGGCATGAAGCTCAGTTCCACGAACGGCTTCACGCCGCGGGCCAGCAAACCGTCGTAGATCTGATCGACGTAGGAGAAGTCATAGACCGGCTGGCCCTGCTTGTCGAGGTGGAACAGGCCGACGCCGCGGTCGAAGATGCCGTGTGCCCGCACGTAGGTGAAGCCGGTGGCCTGCTTGACCTTGATGAGGTCGCGTCGGTAATCGTCGCGCAGGGCGAGCACCACGCGGCCGGAACCGAACATCTGCTCCCAGAAATGGGGAAACGCCGTCCCCGGGGCCTTGGCGTCGACGTGGACGTACACGGTCTCCGCTGCCGGTGGCGACGCGGCATGGACACCACACGCCGTCCCCAGGGCCAGCAGCGCGAGGCCGCATGCGGATGCGAAAGCCCGTTGGATCCGTTGCTTGCAGATCATCAAAATTTCCCTTTCAGCGTTCAGGACATGGCGTGGAGAACAGCAAACAACAGGGTCAGAGAACTTTACCGTTTGTATCGGCGGCAGGGCCCTGCTGTTCATGATCCCGCGCCGATCAGCCTCGCCAGCGTGAACGCCGCCGCCGAGGCCAGCCCGCCGATCACCACCGTCTGCAACGCGCCGCGCAGCGCGCCGGCGCCGGTGAGACGACCCTTGAGCGCGCCGAAGGCGGCCAGTGCACCGAGGGTGGCGACGATCGAGACCATCAGCGCGCGCTCGACGCCCTCGACCAGCATGTACGGCAACAGCGGCACCAGACCGCCGGCGATGTAGGCGCCTCCGATGGTCAAGGCGCTGCGCAGCGCCCTGCCCGGCTGCGGCTGCTCCAAGCCCAGCTCGTAGCGCATCATGAAATCGACCCAGGCGTCGTGGTCGCGGTGGAAGGCGGTCAGGATCGGTTCGCAGTCCTGACGGGTCAGACCGTAGCGGGCGAAGATCTCGACGACCTCATCTTCCTCGTGCGCGCCGAGTTCGATCACCTCGCGTTGCTCGCGCCGGCGCTCGCTGGCGTAATGCTCGGCGTCGCTGCGTGCGGCCAGATAACCACCCAGCCCCATCGCGACCGCGCCGGCGGCGATCTCGGCCACGCCGGCGGTGACGATCAGGCGGCTGGCGGCGGCAGCGCCGGACAGGCCGGCAGCCAGCGCAAACGGCACCGTCAGGCCGTCGGCCATGCCGATCACCACGTCGCGAACACTGTCGGAGGCGTTGAAGTGTTTTTCGCTGTGGGGAACGCTCGGCATGGTGTGATTTCAAGCGCCGGCCGGCGCAATGCGGGGATTCAGATCAGGCGGATCTCGCGCAGCCGTTCGAGCAGATAGCCGTGTGCGCTGATCGGTTGCGGATAGCGGCTGGGGTTGTCGGCGCTGATGCACGCCGGCAGCACGTCGATCATGAAGTCGGGATTGGGGTGCAGGAAGAACGGCACCGAATAGCGCGGCTTGCGCGCATTGGCGTTGCGCGGATTGACCACACGGTGGGTGGTCGATGGATACACGTGGTTGCTCAGGCGCTGCAGCATGTCGCCGATGTTGACCACGATGGCGTCGCCGGCGGTAGTGATCGGAATCCAGCGGCCGTCGCGGCCCAGCACCTCGAGCCCCTCCGCGCTGGCGCCCACCAGCAGGGTGATGAAGTTGATGTCCTCGTGCGCGCCGGCGCGCACGTTGGGCACATCGTCGATCGCGATCGGCGGGTAGTGGATCGGGCGCAGGATCGAGTTGCCTTGGTCGGTCTTGTCGTCGAACCAGTGCTCCGGCAAGTCGATATGCAGTGCCAGCGCGCGCAGCACACGCGTGCCCAGCTGGTCCAGCGCCTGATACAGCGCGTAACCGTGTTCCCGGAAGCCGGCGACCTCGGCCGGCCAAAGGTTGGGCGGCATCACCTCGGCGTATTTTGAATCGCGCGCGATCTCGCGGCCGATGTGCCAGAACTCCTTCAGGTCCGGGTACTGGCTGTCCTTGGCGGTCTCGACCTTGAACGGGGTGTAGCCGCGCGCGCCGCCGCCACCGCGCACGTGATAGTGCATCTTGGTTTGCGTCGGCAACGCGAAGAAGCGCTGGAATACCTCATAGGCGCCGTCGATCAGCGCCTGCGGGATGCCGTGCCCGCCGATGCAGCAAAAGCCGAATTCGCGATAGGCCGCCCCCAGTTCGGCGACCAACGCCGCGCGGTCGTGCTCGAAGCGGCGGATGTCGAGGGTGGGAATCTGTTTCATGCCGGAGTCTTGCCGAACGAGAGGTGCGCCGCCGATGTTACGGCGGCGACCAGACCCGCGGCGACGCGTTCGACCTCGGCGGCATCCGGTGCCTCGACGGTGACCCGTACCAGCGGCTCGGTGCCGGAGGGCCGCAGCAGCACCCGGCCGCGGTCCGCCAGCGTGGCCTGCGCCGCAGCCAGCGCCTGCTGCACACCGGGCGTGGCCAGCAGCGCGGCAGCGCCGACCGCATGCACGTTGACGGTGCGTTGCGGCAGCTTGGCCAGGCGCGCGCGCGCCGTGGACAGCGTTTCGCCGCTGCGCATCAGCGCCTCCAGCACCGCCAGCGCGGCGACCATGCCGTCGCCGGTGGTGGTGCGGTCCAGGCACAGCAGGTGGCCGGAGGCTTCGCCGCCGAGCACGCCGCCGCCCTCGCGCAGGGCGCGCAGGACGTGACGATCACCGACGTCGGCACGCACGAACGGCACGCCCAGCGCAACGATCGCCGTTTCCAGGGCGCAATTGCTCATCAGCGTTCCGACCACCGGGCCGCGCAGCGTGCCGCGCGTGTGCAGGTCACGAGCCAGGATGTAGAGCAGATCATCGCCATCCGCCAGCGCGCCGTCGGCGTCGACCATCAGCACACGATCGCCGTCGCCGTCGAAGGCGATGCCGAGATCGGCGCGCGCCAGGCGCACGGCGGCAATCAGCGCTTCGGGGTGCATCGAGCCGACATCGGCGTTGATGTTGAAACCGTCCGGTGCGGTGCCGATCGTGCTCAACTCCGCACCCAGCGCGGCGAACACTCGCGGCGCTACCTGATAGGTTGCGCCGTGCGCGCAGTCGAGCACGATGCGCAGACCGCGCAGGCTGAAACCCGCCGCCACGGTGGCACGGCAGAACACCGCGTAGCGCTCGGCGGCATCGTTGATGCGCGCCGCCTTGCCGAGTCGCTCGGCGGCCACGGTGACGAACGGGGCAGCGATCGCCGCGGCGATCGCGCACTCGGTGGCATCATCGAGCTTTTCGCCGGCCGCAGAAAAGAACTTGATGCCGTTGTCGAGGTAGGGGTTGTGCGAGGCGCTGATCACGATGCCGGCGCTGGCGCCCATCTCGCGCGTCAGCCAGGCGACCGCGGGCGTCGGCATCGGCCCGAGCAGGCGCACGTCAGCACCCGCCGCGACCAACCCCGCCTCCAGCGCCGATTCGAACATGTAGCCGGAAACGCGCGTGTCCTTGCCGATCAGCACCATGGCGCGACTGTCGCGACCGAGTACCTCGCCGGCTGCACGGCCGAGCTTGAGCATGAACTCGGCCGTGATCGGCCAGTCGCCGACGCGGCCGCGGATGCCGTCGGTGCCGAACAATCGGCTGGACTCGGGACGCTGGACTCGGGACTCGACCATGGACGCGAAGCTTATCCTCTTGGCCGCGCGTTCGGCACGCGAGTCGCGCACGGCAGCAACGGGGCGGATCAGTCGTCGTCGCCCCAGCGCGGCGTTTTCGCTTTCGCCGCCGCCGCAGCGACTGCTGGTGCCGCCAGACCTACGCGCAGCGCATCGCGCGTCGCCGTCACGTCGTGCACGCGCACGATGTCGGCGCCGCGCTGGGCCGCGACCAGCGCAGCCGCCGCGGAGCCGACCGCGCGCGCGCGCGGATCATCGCGACCAGTCAGCGTGCCGATCATCGCTTTGCGCGACAGCCCGACCAGCAGGCCGGAGCCGAGGCCGCGAAAGCGCTCGAGTGCGCCGAGCAGGGCGAGGTTGTGCGCCAGCGTCTTGCCGAACCCGAAACCCGGGTCCACCAGCACGCGCCCGCGCGGCATGCCGGCCAGCTCGCAGGCGAACACGCGATCGGCCAGGAATCGGTGCACTTCGCCGACGACATCGTCGTAGCGCGGATCGGTCTGCATGCTGCCAGGCTCGCCCTGCATGTGCACCAGGCACACCGGCACGCCCAGTTCGGCCGCTGCCTCGAGCGCACCCGGACGGCGCAGCGCGCATACGTCGTTGATCAATCCGGCGCCGGCCGCGACCGCGGCGCGCATCACCTCGGGTTTGCTGGTGTCGATCGCGATCGGCAGCGCGCAGCGCGCCGCCAGCGCCTCGATCACCGGAATCACCCGGCGCAGTTCGTCCTCGATCGACACCGGCTGCGCGCCCGGGCGGGTGGATTCACCGCCGATATCGAGCAGATCGGCGCCCTCCTCCGCCAGTCTCAGGCCGTGGGCAATGGCGCTGGCGGCATCGGCGTGCTCGCCGCCGTCGGAGAATGAGTCCGGGGTGACGTTGACGATGCCGGCGATGCGCGGCTGGTCGAGCGACAGCCGGCGACCGCGGCAATCGAGACTGCGCGCGGCCGGGTCGAAGTCGAGCACGCTCAGGGCGGACTGCCGGCAGGCGTCGCCACACCGCCGCTGGGCCCGGGGCGGCCGATGCCGTCGGCGCCGCGCGCGCTGCCGTCCGCTGCGCCGGCATCGCCACCGGCGTTGGCGTCACGTGTCCAGTCGCGCGGCGGGCCCGGCTCGCGGCCGGCCATGATCGCGCTGATCTGGCCGCTGTCGATGGTTTCGTACTGGAGCAGCGCCTCGGCCATCGCGGTGAGCTTGTCCATATTCTTGGTGAGGATGCTGCGCGCGCTGGTGTAGGCGGTGTCGATCACGTTGCGGATCACCTCGTCGATGCGCCGCGCGGTGGCCTCGGACACCGTCTTGTGCTGGGTAATCGAGCGGCCCAGGAAAACCTCGTCCTCTTCCTCGCCGTAGGTCATCGGGCCGAGTTCCTCGCTGAGGCCGTATTTGGTGACCATGTCGCGCGCCAGTTGGGTGGCGCGCTGGATGTCGTTGCTGGCGCCGGTGGTGACCTTGTCGGCGCCGAAGATCAGCTCTTCGGCGACGCGGCCGCCATAGAGGCTTGCGAGGCGGCTTTCGAGATGGGTCTTGCTGTAGCTGTAGCGATCCTGCTCGGGCAGAAACATGGTCACGCCCAGCGCGCGTCCGCGCGGGATGATGGTGACCTTGTGCACCGGATCGTGGTCCGGCACCGACAGGCCGACGATGGCGTGGCCGGCCTCGTGATAGGCGGTGAGCTTCTTTTCGGCCTCGCTCATGATCAGCGAGCGCCGCTCCGAGCCCATCATGATCTTGTCCTTGGCGCGCTCGAAATGGCTCATGCCGACGTCGCGGTTGTTCTCGCGCGCGGCGAACAGCGCCGCCTCGTTGACCAGGTTGGCGAGATCGGCGCCGGAAAAGCCCGGCGTGCCGCGCGCGATCACCATCGGCTCGACGTCGGCCGCGACCGGCACCTTGCGCATGTGCACGCGCAGGATCTGCTCGCGACCGCGCACGTCGGGCAGGCCCACCGCCACCTGGCGATCGAAGCGGCCCGGGCGCAGAAGCGCCGGATCGAGCACGTCGGGACGGTTGGTGGCAGCGATGACGATGATGCCCTCGTTGCCCTCGAAGCCGTCCATCTCGACCAGCAGCTGGTTGAGCGTCTGCTCGCGCTCGTCATGGCCGCCGCCGAGTCCGGCGCCGCGATGGCGACCGACGGCATCGATCTCGTCGATGAAGATGATGCAGGGCGCGTGCTTCTTGGCCTGCTCGAACATGTCGCGCACGCGCGCGGCGCCGACGCCGACGAACATCTCGACGAAATCGGAACCGGAGATCGAGAAGAACGGCACCTTGGCTTCGCCGGCGATCGCCTTGGCCAGCAGGGTCTTGCCGGTGCCCGGCGGCCCGGCCATCAGCACGCCGCGCGGGATGCGGCCGCCCAGCTTCTGGAACTTGCCTGGATCGCGCAGGAACTCGACCAGCTCGCGCACGTCCTCCTTGGCCTCGTCGCAACCGGCGACGTCGGCAAAGGTGACCTTGACCTGGTCCTCGCCCTGCAGCTTGGCGCGCGAACGACCGAACGACATCGCGCCGCGGCCGCCGCCGCCCGACTGCATCTGGCGCATGAACCAGATCAGCATGCCGATGAAGATCAGGAACGGCACCCAGTCGAGCAGGATCTTCCACAGGATGTTGCCGCTGTCGGCCGGCTGCTGGGTGACCTGCACGCCGTGCTTGAGCAGCTTCGGCATCAGGCTGTCGTCGAAGAACGGCGCCACCGTGCGCAACGGGGCGCCGTCGCGCAGCTTGCCGGTGATCGCCGGCGGGTTGCTGGCGCTGATGGTGACCGCAGTAACGTTGTTGTTCTGCACCTGCTGCACGAACTCGGTGTACGTCATCGGCTGCGTCGAGCCACCCTGTGGCGCGAAGCTCTGGAACACGGTCAGCAGGACCACCGCGATCACCAGCCACAGCAGGAGGTTCTTGGCCATGTCGTTCATAACGTCACTCGCTCAAAGGCCGGGGACCGCCGCGGAAGCCGGTCGCCAGCGCGTAGACCTCGCGCGAACGTGCGCGCGAAGCCTTGGGTTTGCGCATCGTCACGCGCGCGAAGTCGCGGCGCAAGTCGCGGACGTAATCGTCGAAGCCGGCGCCCTGGAACAACTTGATCAGCAGTACACCACCCGGCCGCAGCCAGCCGCGACAGAAGTCGGCGGCCAATTCGGCCAGATGCATCGCACGTGCCTGATCGACGGAGGCCACGCCGGTGATATTGGGGGCCAAATCCGACAGCACAAGGTCGGCGCGTGCGCCATCCAGCAGGACCTCGAGACGCGCCAGCACCTCGGCTTCGCGAAAATCGCCTTCGATGAACTCGACGCCGGCGATGCCCTGCATCGGCAGGATGTCCAGCGCCAGCAGGCGGCCGCTGTCGCCCAGGCGCTGGCGCACCACCTGCGACCAGCCACCGGGCGCGGCACCCAGGTCCACCACGGTCATGCCGGGCTTGAGCAGGTGGTCACGCTCGATCAACTCGTCGAGCTTGTACGCCGCGCGCGAGCGCAGACCCTCGGCCTGGGCGCGCTTGACGTAGGGATCGTCAAAATGCTCGCGCAACCAGCGCGAACTGCTCTTGCTGCGAACCATGATCATGCCGATGAAACGGGCTGGCATGATACCTTCTCCGCCCTTTCCCACCCTGATCCTGCCGCGACCTCATGCCGCTATCCGCCTCCCAGCGCCGCTATCTGCGCAGCAGCGCGCACCCCCTCAAACCATTGATCCTGCTCGGCGCCCGCGGCATCACCCCCGGCGTGCTCGCCGAACTGGGCCGCGCGCTCGACCATCACGAACTGGTCAAGGTCAAGCTGGCCGGCGCCGACCGCGCCGAGCGCAGCGCACAGGTGGATGCGCTGCTGACCGCCAGCGGCGCTGAGCTGGTGCAGCAGATCGGTCACGTCGCCGCGCTGTACCGGCGCAATCCCGATGCCCCCCGGCTGGCATTGCCGCGCTGACGCGATGGATCTGACGCTGCAACACCCCGGCTCCTACCTGTTCGTGCGCCGCGTCGGCGCCGATCGCATCACCCTGGGCGACCGCGAGCTGACCCGCAGCTTCATCCTCGCTCGCGATCGCGTGATCGAGAACTGGCCGGTGACCGACGTCGCGGCACTGGATCCGGCCATGCTGGATGCAGCGCTGGCCCTGCAACCCGAGGTGGTGCTGCTGGGTACCGGTGAACGCCAGCGGTTCCCCGCACCCGCGGTGATGGCCGCGCTGCTGGCGCGCGGCATCGGCTGCGAGGTGATGGACAACGCCGCCGCGGCACGCACCTATGCGGTGCTGGCGGGCGAAGACCGCGCGGTGGTCGCGGCCTTCATCCTGCCCGGCTGAGAACTTGTGAATCCATCTGCTGCGCGGCCCGATCCCTGCGTTGGGCGGTGCTCGCCTGCTCGCTGTACTGACATGGACTGCCTCGTCGCTGCGCTCCGTCCGCCTTGGCCCGGGCCGCTCGCGACAATTGCTTCACAAGTTCTGAGTACGCCCGGCGCGTTCAGCGTGGAGGCAGGTAATCGAGCGGGTCCACCGGCTTGCCGTCGCGGCGGATCTCGAAGTGCAGCTCGACCCGCGGCGCGCCCGAGGAGCCCATCTCGGCGATTTCCTGGCCAGCGCGCACGCGCTCGCCTTCCTTGACCAGGCGCACGCGGTTGTGGCCGTAGGCCGACAGGTAACTGTCGGAATGCTTGATGATGATCAGCTCGCCGTAGCCGATCAGGCCGTTGCCGCTGTAGACCACCACGCCGTCGGCCGCGGCATACACCGGCTGGCCGCTGCGACCGCCGAGGTCGATGCCCTGGCGACCGGGATCGTTGGCCTGATAGCCGTCGATAATCGCGCCGTCGGTCGGCCAGCGCCAGGCAATGCCGCCGACCAGGCGCGATGGCGCGGGCGGCGATTGCACCGGCGTGGCGGCCACGGCAGGCACCGTAGCCGGCATGGCTGCGGCCGACGTTGCCGTGGCTTCCGGCACCGGCGCAGCCACGACCGGCGTCGGCACGACAGCCGGGACCGCGGCGGCGGATATCGGTCCTGCCGGCGCTGACGGGGGCACCTGACGCGCGGGCGGCAACGGGCGCGGAGCCGGTGCCCGCGCGACGGTCGCGGGCACCATCGGCTTCCCGGAAAACCGGATCTCTTCGCCGGGATAGATCGTGAACGGCGGCGCGATGCCGTTGATCCACGCCAGCGCGCGGTAATCCAGGCCGTGGCGGAAGGCAATGCTGTACAGGGTGTCGCCGGCGACCACGCGATAGCGACCGTGCGCCGGCTCGCTGCCGCGCACCGGCGCCGGACCCGCCATGCGGCGCACCGCGACCACGCGCGGCTCGGCGCAGCCGGCGAGCAGCGCCAGCAGTCCGGCGATCACGGCTAGACGCGATGCGGTGATGCGCAAGGTCATGCCGGCAAGCATAGCGGTCCTCAGCGCCACCCGAACCACCACAGTGCTGCGGCGCCGAACAGCGCCAGCACGCTCCAGCCGAGCCATTCGATCCAGCGCTGCAGGAACGCTTCCGCGCGCGGCCCCATCAGGCGGATCAGCAACGCCAGCAGGAACACGCGCTTGCCGCGGCCAACCACCATGCTGGCGATGAAGGCCGCCAGCGGCACGCCGACGATGCCGGCCGCCCAGGTGAACAGCTTCAGCGGCACCGGCGTGAAGCCGGCGGCGACCAGCAGCCAGAACGCCGTCCACGGGTGCAGCATGACATCGACGCGCAGTTCCAGCACCAGCCGATCGATGGCATCCATCCAGCCCAGATGCGTCAGCAGCGGCTGCAGCAGATCGAAGGCGAAGTAGCCGAGCGCATAGCCGAGCAGCGATCCCAGCAGCGAAAACGCCAGGCTGATGGCGGCATAGCGGTAGGCACGGCGTGGCTGTGCCACGCACATCGGCGCCAGCATCAGTTCGGGCGCAATCGGAAAGGCAAAGGCCTCGACGAAACTCAGCCCGGCGAGGTAACGCTGCGCGTGCGGATGCTGCGCCCAGCCCAGCACACGCCGGTACAGCGACGCGAACAGCGCCATCAGCCGACCCCGCCCAGCAGCGGCACAAAGCTGACGTTGGCCAGCGCCTCGCGCTGCACGCCGCCCTCGGCATCGACCCGCACGCGCACCAGTTGCTGATGTCCGGACGGTCCCAGCGGCGCCAGCAGCACACCGCCCGGCGCCAGCTGCGCCAGCAGATCCTGTGGCACCGATTCACCGGCGGCGGTGAGGATGATGGCGTCGAACGGCCCCTCGGCCGGCCAGCCGAGATGACCGTCGTCGTGGCGCGAGCGGATGTTTTCCAGTTTCAGCTTGCGAAAGCGTCGCCGCGCCTGGCGCAGCAGTTCCTCGATGCGCTCGACGGTGAAGACCTCGGGCACCATCTGGGCCAGCACCGCCGCCTGGTAACCCGAGCCGGTGCCGATCTCCAGCACGCGCTTCGGCACGCCGTGTTCCAGCAGCGCCGTGGTCATGCGCGCCACCACCCACGGCTGCGAAATGGTCTGGCCGTGGCCGATCGGCAGCGCGGTGTTTTCGTAGGCTCGCGGCGCCAGCGCCTCGTCGACGAACAGGTGCCGCGGCAACGTGCGCATCACGTCGAGGACGCGCGGATCGGCGATGCCTTCTTCGCGCAGCTTCGCCACCAGACGGTCGCGGGCGCGCTGCGAAGTCATGCCCAGCCCGGCGGCTTCCGGGGTGCGGATCGATGCCGTCATGGGTTTCAGGCGGCCGCGTCGGCGCGCATGCCGGCCTCGAGCGCACCCACCCACTCGCCGACCTTTTCCAGCGCCTGGAAGCGGGTCAGATCGACGTGGATCGGCGTCACTGAGACATAGCCGCGCTGCACGGCGTCGAAATCGGTGCCGGGACCGGCGTCCTCGGCCTCGCCGGCCGGGCCAATCCACCAGATCGTGCGCCCGCGCGGGTCGCGGTCGCGGATGCACGGCGCGCTGCGGTGGCGCCGGCCCAGGCGCGTGACCTCGAAGCCGCGGATCTCCGCCCACGGGCGGTCCGGCACGTTGACGTTGAGGATGGTATCGGCCGGCAGCGGATCCACCAGCAGGCGCCGCACCAGCAGCAGCACCGCGCGCGCCGCCGAATCGTAGTGCTCACCGTGGTTATCGCTGCTGGCCAGCGACACCGCGACCGCCGGCAGGCCGAGAAAGCGCCCCTCCATCGCCGCCGACACGGTGCCGGAATAGATCACGTCGTCGCCGAGATTGGCCGAGTTGTTGATGCCGGAGACGACGATGTCGGGCTCGTTTTCGAGCAATCCCGACAAGGCGAGATGGACGCAGTCGGTGGGCGTGCCGGCGACGCGGTAGCGGCCGTCGTCCATGCGCAGCACGCGGATTGGCTGATCCAGCGTCAGCGAGTTGCTGGCGCCGGAGCGGTCGCGGTCGGGCGCGACCACGACCACATCGCCCAGCACGCGCAGGCGCTCGGCGAGCAGGCGAATACCGGGCGCGTCCACGCCATCGTCGTTGCTGACCAGAACTCGCATCGGACCCCGCTCGCGGCGCGTTTCATCGGCGCCCCACGGGCGCGCTGCCATCGTGAGCGCCGATCGCTCGTCGAGTTTAGCGGATTTGACCGCGCCGCCGAGGCCTCCCGCGCGCACCCTTCTGCTGCTAGGTTTCAGGCATGGCCCGCAAGCCCGCACCGCCACCCGATGCCGACGCCGTACGCCTGTTCCGCGAGGCGGTCGGCAGCGTGCGGCCGCTGCCGCGCGAGCTCACGGTCGCTCCGCCGCGACGCCCACCGCCGGCGCCGCGCGCGCGCATGCGCGAAGCCGACGAAGCCGCGGTGAGCACCGAACTGCTGACGCACGCGATCGACCCGGCCCTGCTCGAGGTCGGCGAGGAGCTGTCCCATCTGCGCGCCGGACGCGATCCGCGCCTGCTCAAGCGCCTCAGGCGCGGCGCGTATGCGGTGCAGGCCGAGCTCGACCTGCATCAGATGAACGCCGCGGCTGCACGCGCGTCGATCACGGATTTCCTCGCCGAGTGTCACCGCGAGGGCCAGACCTGCGTCCGCATCATCCACGGCAAGGGCCTGCGTTCGCGCGGCGGACCGGTCCTCAAGGTGCTGACCGATCGCCTGCTGCGGCTGCGCGGCGACGTGGTGGCGTTTGCCTCGGCGCCCTCGACGCAAGGGGGCACCGGTGCCGTACTGGTGCTGCTGCGGCCGCAACGGTGAATCGCTCCAGGGTCCGTGTGGGCCGTTCGCGGGCGGCAGCGCCGCGGCCTGCCGCCCGCACGGCTTCAGACCGCGGCCAGCTCGCGCACGACCACGGTGGCGTAGGCGCCTGCTGGCAGCGTGAAGCGCAGTTCCAGCGCGGCATCCTCGCGCCAGCTCCATTCCAATGTCGCCGGATGCAGCCGCAATGCGCGCCGCTCCTGCTGCAGACCTGCAGCAACCAGACCGGCGCAGAGTTCGGGCAGCGTCGCGGCGATCTCCTGCTCCAGCGCCGCCGCCGCAGCGGCCGCGGGATGCGGGCCGGCGCCCCACAGCGGCCCCGAGGGATGGATGTCGAACGCGGCCAGTCGTGCGGCCAGCGCGTCGTTCCACGGCTCCGGCCCGAACCAGCTGCGCGAGCCGGCGAGATTCCACAACTCGCCGGCGAGCGCCGTATCCCACGCGCCGCGTTCGACGCGCGCGGCCAATACGGCGTTGAAAACCTCGGCGCGAGCGGCTGACAACAGCAAGCTGCGCAGGGTGCGGTCGACGCGCTTGCCGGCGAACATCGCCTGCGCGCGCTCGACATTGGCGCCGCCGCGGCCGAAGCGCTGCTCGCCGAAATAGTTGGGCACGCCGCGCGCCGCCATCGCGGCGAGAACGCGCCCGGCGGCATCGCGATCACCCTGCACATCGCGCAACACCAGCACGAAGCGGTTGCCGGCCAGCGCGCCGCGCTTGAGCTTGCGGCGATGCCGCGTACTGGCGAGCACGCGCACCTCGGCATGCGGGAAGGTCGCCCAGTCGGGCTCGGCCTGGCCGCCCAGCTGCACGCTGAAGCTCTGGCGGGTGACGGCGTGGCGATCCTTCATGCCGGCGTAGCCCACCGCCAGCGGCGTGACTCCGGCGAAGCGCGCCAGCTCGCGCGCCACCCATTCGGTGTTGGCGCCGGTCTTCTCGACCGTCAGCAGGACGTGCTCGCCGTCGCCATCGGCGGCGTAGCCGAGCACCTCCTCGACGACAAAATCCGCGGGCGCCGCACGCAACTGCACGGTCAGCGGCGGCCCGCCGTGGGCGAACGGCAGCGCGCTCAATGCGATGCAGCCTGCGGCAAGGGCATTGACCCGCGCCCTATCATCATCGCGAAATCACTTCCATTTATAATCCTATTTATTTGAAATATATAAGCTATTACTTGGCAATTATCAGCGCGACCGCGAGTGCGGCGATGCCCTCGCCGCGACCGGTGAAACCCAGCGTCTCGCTGGTGGTCGCCTTGATGCTGAGCGCGCCCGGGTCGCATCCGAGATCCGCAGCCAGGCCGACGGCCATCGCCACGGCGTGC
>DATLSL010000103.1:0-4588 GCA_035534135.1 Rhodanobacteraceae bacterium
GTAGCGCGCGACATAGCCGCGGCGGCCGTCGGCGAGCACCGACCACGGTTCGGCGGCGGCATCCGGCCAATAGTCCATGCGCGCCGAAATCACCCGCAGGGTGCCGGGGGCGAGTTCGGCGGGGCGGCTGCGCTTGACGCCATGCGCCGCCATGTACGCCATCGCACCGTGCTGGTCCTGGGCCAGCCAGTCGAGCAGATGCGCCTCATCCTCGGGCAGCGCGATGCCGGCGACGCCGACGGCGCCGAAGCCCAGATCAGTCGCCCAGCGCTGGATGTCGCCGCGCAGCGCGACGTAATCGGGGGTGGCCACGGCGGGGATACTGTCGGACATGCAGGCCTCGCGGGCATTGTAGGCGGCTTACGGCGCCGCGCTGCCATAATCGCGGCATGAGCGAGATCGAGCCCGCACGTGCGCTGTACACCGCCGCCCAGGCGCGTGCGCTGGATGCGGCGGCGATCGCGGGCGGCATCGCCGGCAGCGATCTGATGCGCCGTGCCGCGGCCGCGGCGCTGGCGGTGCTGCGCGCACGCTGGCCCGAGGCGCGCCGCATCGTCGTGCTGGCGGGGCCGGGCAACAACGGCGGCGACGGCTTCCTGCTCGCGGCGCTGGCGCGTGCGGCAGGACTCGATGCCCGCGTGCAGGCGTTGACCGCGCAGTCCGGCGGTGATGCGGCCACGGCGCGCGAAGTCGCGCGCGCGGCCGGCGTGCCGATCATGGCGGCGGACGCCGACGCGGTGTTGCTGTCCGCTGCGGATGTCTATGTCGATGCGCTGTACGGCAGCGGCCTCAACCGCGCGCCGACGGCTATTGCGGCGGCATTGATCGCCGCGTTGCAGCCGCAGGCGGCGCGCGTGCTGGCGCTGGATCTGCCGTCCGGGCTCGATGCCGATACCGGCATGCCGCGGGGCGTGGCCGTGCGCGCTGCCGCAACGGTGTGCTTCGTCGGCTGGAAGCGCGGGCTTTACACCGGGCGGGCGGCGGAGCATGTCGGCGTGTGCACGCTGGCGACGCTGGATCTGCCGCACGCGTTGCTTGCCTCGCAACGGTCGGATGCCGTGCTGCTCGCCGTCGCCGCACTGCCGCCGCGCGATCGCGCGGCGCACAAGGGCGCCTTCGGCCATGTGCTGGTGATCGGCGGCGATCACGGTATGGGCGGCGCGGCGCGACTGGCCGGCGAAGCCGCCCTGCGTACGGGCGCGGGTCTGGTCAGCGTCGCCACCCGCGCCGCGCATGTCCCTGCGCTGCTGGCCGCGCGTCCCGAACTGATGGTGCATGCGATCGATGCCGCCAAGGAACTGACCCCGCTGCTGGCACGCGCCAGCGTGCTGGCGCTGGGTCCGGGCCTGGGGCAGGGCCGCTGGGGCGAGGCCCTGTTTGCCGCTGCGCTGGTGGCTGGCGAAAGGTCGGTCGTGGTCGATGCTGATGCGCTCAACCAGCTGGCGCGCGCGCCGCGCCGGTTGCCGATGCCGGCGGTGTTGACGCCGCATCCCGGCGAAGCGGCGCGGTTGCTGGGCAGCGACATCGCCGCGGTGCAGGGCGACCGCTACGCCGCCGCGCGCGCGCTGGCCGCGCGTTATGGCGCGGTGGTCGTGCTCAAGGGTGCGGGCAGCCTGATCGCTGATCCGGCGGGGCGCATCGCAGTGTGTCCGTGGGGCAATCCCGGCATGGCCGCAGGCGGCATGGGCGACGTGCTGACCGGCGTGATCGCGGCCCTGCTGGCGCAGGGTCTGGCGCCCTGGGACGCGGCCTGCCTGGGCGCCGGCCTGCACGCGCGTGCCGGCGATGCGGCCGCGCGCTCCGGCGGCGAGCGCGGGCTGTGTGCGATGGACCTGTTCGTGCCACTGCGCGCTCTGCTCAACGGCGCCGCCGATGCTTGAGCCGGTGGACATCGATCTGCCCGATGCCGAGGCGACGGCGCAGCTGGCGCGCCGACTGGCCCCGGCGCTGGCCGGCGGCGGCGTGGTCTATCTCGAGGGCGATCTCGGCAGCGGCAAGACCAGTTTTGCGCGCGCCCTGTTGCGCGCGTTGGGTGCCGGCGAGCGCGTCAAGAGCCCGACCTACAGCCTGGTCGAGCGCTACGAGCTGCCCGCGCTCACGGTCTGGCACCTCGATCTGTACCGCATCGCCGGCCCCGGCGAGCTGGAATGGCTGGGTCTGGATGCGCTCGACGCGCCGGCATCCCTGACGCTGATCGAATGGCCGCAGCGCGGCGCCGGTGCGCTGCCGACGCCGGATCTGCGGATCGAACTGCGGCATGCGGGTTGCGGGCGGACGGCGCGATTGTCCATCACCGAGTCTGCTCAATCGCTCAGGTCGTTTCTGACAAATATCTTGCAGAAGTCGGATTCTTAAGGAAAAAGTTCTTGCAAAACGCGGTGGCTTGCGCTTGAATCCGGGCCATGTGGGGATGCATCCGCGCCAGCGTCGGGTTGGTCGCTCTCGTTTTCGCCGTGGCGGCGACGGCGGCGCCTGCGCCGAATGCTGCCGCCGCCGGACGTGAAATCAAGGCGTTGCGCGTCTCCGAAGCCGCCGGCGGCGGCTTGCGTGTGGTGTTTGACCTGTCGGGACCGGTGGACTACCGCCTGTTCCAGCTCGCCAAGCCCGATCGCATCGTGCTGGACTTCAGCAACACGCGTCTCGCCGACGGCTTTCGCGCACCCGCTGGCCTCGGCTTGTTCAAGGACGCGCGCACCGGCGCGCACGGCGACGGCGGTACCCGCGTGGTGCTGGATCTGGATACGACGACGCAACCGCGCAGTTTCCTGCTGCAGCCGGCCGGCGATCAGGGCTACCGGCTGGTGGTCGATCTCGATGCCGGCAGCAAGGGCGTCGTGGCCGCGCTGCCGCCGGAACCGATCGGGCGCAAGGTGGTGATCGCGATCGATCCCGGTCACGGTGGCCATGACACCGGCGCGATCGGCTATGGCGGTCTCGAGGAAAAGAACGTCACGCTGTCCGTCGGCGAGGATCTGGCGCGGCTGATCAATGCCCAGCCCGGCATGAAGGCGGTGCTGACCCGCGACGGCGACTACTTCGTGCCGCTGCAGGACCGTTACGCGATCGCGCGCAAGGACAAGGCCGATCTGTTCGTGTCGATCCACGCCAACGCCTGTCCGGGCGACTGTGACGCGCACGGGGCCTCGGTGTGGATGCTGTCGACCAAAGGCGCGTCCAGCACCGCGGCGCGCTGGCTGGCGCAGAGCGAGAACGCATCCGCCGAACTGGTCGGCGGCGTGTCGCTCAACGACAAGAGTCCGACCCTGGCTTCGGTGCTGCTGGATCTGTCGCAGGGCGCCAGCATGCAGGCCAGCCACCGCGTCGCGCGCGACGTGCTGACCTCGCTGGCGCGCATCGGGCCGATCTACAAGCCGCAGGTCGAGCGCGCCAACTTCGTGGTGCTGCGTTCGCCCGACGTGCCATCGATCCTGATCGAGACCGCCTTCATCACCGATCCCAGCGACGCGCGCCGGCTGGCCGATCCGGCCTATCGCGAGAAGATAGCCAGGGCGGTGCTGGGCGGACTGAAAAACTATTTCGAGGTCACACCGCCGCCGGGCACCTGGTACGCGCAGAATGCTGAAAAGCGCCTGCGTACCGCGGCCGCGCGCGCGGCCCATGCCGAGCGGCTGGCGGCCGACGGCGAAACCCGTGCGGTTGCACCGGCCAACTGAGCGGGCGGAGACGTTAAGCTAGTGTGGTGTCCCGGAAGTACGCGCCAGCGATTGCAGATGGATTGCGGTGCGAGACCAGGCGCGACGAGGAGGCATAGCCTCGCTATGGCGACGAGGAGCAACGCCGTATCGCGCTGCAAGACGCTGGAATGATGGATGCGTATTTCCGAGACACCACACTAGAGGCTCGCCTCAGGCCCGCCGCCATGCCGTCGATCCGTCCGCTGCCTCCCGCGCTGGTCAACCAGATCGCCGCCGGCGAGGTGATCGAGCGCCCCGCGTCGGTGGTCAAGGAGCTGGTCGAGAACAGCCTTGACGCCGGCGCCGCCCGCGTCGAGGTCGAGATCGAGGAGGGCGGTGTGCGGCTGATCCGCGTGCGCGACGACGGCGCCGGCATTCCCGCTGCCGAGCTGGCGTTGGCAGCGGCGCCGCACGCCACCAGCAAGATCGCCAGTTTCGACGACCTGGTACGCGTCGGCACCATGGGTTTTCGCGGCGAGGCGCTGGCCTCGATCGCCTCGGTGGCGCGCTTCGCGATCGTCTCGCGTCCGCGCGCGGCAGACACCGCGCTGCGGCTCGAGGTCGACGGCGGCCAGGCGCAGCCGCCGCAGCTGGCGGCGCACGCGGTCGGCACCACGGTCGAGGTGCGCGACCTGTTCTACAACGTGCCGGCGCGGCGCAAGTTCCTGCGCGCCGAGCGCACCGAGCTGGCACACATCGACGAGTTGCTGAAATCGCTGGCGCTGGCGCGGCCGGAGGTGGAGTTCCGTCTCAGCCACAACGGCCGTCCGTTGCGCATGCTGCGGCCGGCGCTGGACGCGTCGGCGCGACTGCAGCGCGCAGCCGATCTGCTGGGCGCGGATTTCGCCGGACAGTGCCTGCAGATCGGGCAGCAGGCCGCGGGCCTGCGTCTG
>DATLSL010000104.1:0-3024 GCA_035534135.1 Rhodanobacteraceae bacterium
GCCACCACCTGCGGATGATGCGCCGAGCGGCCCTGCGCAGCGACCGCCTCGGCCAGCGCGACATCGGCGTTGAGCATGATGCACAGCTCGTAGAACGCCACCGTCAGATCCGGCGTGGTCAGCCGGCGGCGGCGCAATGGCGATGCGCTGAAAACCGCCGTGTCGACCTGCAGCCGCAGCGCGGTCAGGCCGCGCCGCTCCAGCACGCGCAGCGCCTCGCGCTCGCCGTCGGCGACCAGCGCGCCGTTGAGCATCACGCCGTCGCCGTTCAGGGCTTCGTATTGATATCGCGGCATCGCCGTCTCAAGTGATCCGTTTGCAAAACCGGGGATCCTGCCGCGGTTTGCAAGCAAACGGGCGCGGCATAGCCGCGCCACCTTTGCCGCAACCAGCACTTGCGTGCTCGTCGCGGCAGCACGTCCCTGTGCCGGAGCGGTTTTTCAAACCGCTCAACTGCTGGTCACGCGCAGGACTTCCTCGACCGAGGTCAGGCCCTGCCAGGCCTTGAGCAGACCGTCCTCGCGCAGCAGGCGGAAGCCCTCCGCGCGCGCCTGCTCGACCATCGCACTCACCGCCGTGCCGGCGGTGATCATCTCGCGCATGCGCGGCGAAATGGAGACCAGTTCATAAATGCCCAGGCGCCCGTGATAACCGGTGTGCAGGCAGTGCGCGCAACCGACCGCCTCGCGCCAGTTCGACGCGACATCGCCCAGCACGCGCGTCACCAGCGCCGGAAACGACGCCTCCAGCCCGCTCGGCGGCAGCGCCGGTCGCGCGCACTGCGGGCACAGTCGGCGCACCAGGCGCTGCGCCTGCACCGCCTTGATCGGCGTCGCCACCAGAAACGGCTCCACGCCCATGTCCACCAGCCGCGTGAAGGCGCTGATCGAATCGTTGGTGTGCAGCGTGGACAGCACCAGATGGCCGGTGAGCGCGGCCTGGATCGCGATCTCGGCGGTTTCCAGATCGCGGATCTCGCCGATCATCACCACATCCGGGTCCTGGCGCAGCACCGAGCGCAGCACGTGCGCGAAGTTCAGCCCGATCTCGCTGTGGGTCTGGATCTGGGTCACCCCCGACAGCTGGAATTCGACCGGGTCCTCGACCGTGATCATCTTCTTCAGGCCGTCGTTGGCCGCCGCCAGCGCCGCGTACAACGTGGTGGACTTGCCGGAACCGGTCGGTCCGGTGACCAGCACGATGCCGTGCGCCTCGCGCGTCCACGCCTGCATCAGCTCAAGGTGGTCGGGCAGCATGCCCAGGCGGTCCAGGCGCAGGTCGCGGCGCTCCTTGGGCAGCAGGCGCATGACGATGGACTCGCCGTGCACACCGGGCAGCGCCGACACACGGATGTCCATGTCCTTGCCGCTGACGCGCGTGCTCATGCGGCCGTCCTGCGGCAACCGGCGCTCGGCGATGTCCATGCCCGAGATCAGCTTCAGTCGCGACGCCACCGCGTTGAAACGGTCGCGCGGCAGTTGCAGCCGGCTGTACAGCACGCCGTCGATGCGAAAGCGCACCGCGAACTGCTTTTCGTCCGGTTCGTAGTGGATGTCCGAGGCACGCTGCTCGACCGCCTGCGCCATCAGGTTGTTGACCAGCTCCACCACCGGTGCTTCCTCGGCCATCTCGCGCAGATGGCGCACGTCGCCGTCGCCGTCGCCGCGGCTGCCCTCGTGCAGGCGCGCCAGCGCATCCAGGCTGCGCTCCAGATCCTGCGCGCGCACCAGGCAGTGCCGAAGCGCGCGCGCGCCGAGCAGAAAACGCAGCGATTCCGCCAGCGCCGGCGCCTGCGCGTCGCGCGCCGCGCACCACCAGATGCCCTCGGCGTCCTCCCACAGCAGCGCCTGCTGGTCGAGCATCCAGTCCACGCTGATGCCGTTGGCCAGCGCGCCGTCGCGGATCGCGCCCTCGTCGGGCAGCGCCAGCTCGCGGCCCAGCAGCGGCAGCTCCAGCTGCGCGCCGAGCACATCGAGCAGGCTGTCCTCCGACACCGCGCCCACGCGCATCAGCAGCGCGCCGATGCGGCCACCGATGCGGCCCTGCATGTCCAGCGCGCGCTGCACGTCGGCGGCTGTCACCAGACCGCGTTCGATCAGCAATTCACCCAGCAAGCGCGACTCCATCGATCATCCTCACAGCACATCCGCAAAACCGGGGCGCAGTCTCGCAAACACGGCTGAACCCAGCGCATACACGAGCATCGCCGCCAGTGCATATTCGCCCAGCGCGACGAAATCCGGTGCCTGGTCGGCCAGCACCACCACGCGCGCCTGCTCGACCGGCACCGTCAGCGGATTGAACGCCATCAGATGCTGCATCAGCAGCGGTGCGTGCGCGCGCACATAGAAAATCGGACTCAGAAACATCAGCATCGTGATCAAGGATCCCATCACCTGCTTGAGATCGCGCAGATACACGCCGAGCGCGGCGAACAGCGCCGACAACCCCAGCAAACACAATGCGAACGGTGCCAGCACCAGCGGCAGCCACAGCGCGTTCCAGCCGATCGACCCGCCCAGCAGCAGGCCGAACACGACCAGCAGCAGAAAGCCCATCGCGAAGTGGAACAGCCCGGTCAGCAGACTGACCCACGGCAGCGTCTCCAGCGGAAACACCACCTTGTTCACGTAGTTGGGCTGCTCCAGGATCAGTCCCGGCGCACGGCCCAGGGTTTCCTGCAGCACGCCGATCAGCAGCAGGCCGAGGTAGATGTGAATCGCATAGCCGCCCACCCCCTGCGCTTCGGCGCCCGGCCAGCGCGAGCGGAAGATCACCCCGAACACCAGGGTGTAGATGCCCAGCATCAGCAGCGGCGTGATCACCATCCAGCCGCTGCCGAACAGCGAGCTGCGGTAACGGCTGGCGATCTCGCGCCGGGTCAGCGCGGCGATCACGCCACGGTGGCGGAACGGGTGCGAAATCAGGCGGTCGAGCATGCGCGGCAGCGGCGGGCGGCGGGTCAATCCGGTGTCGCAGAATACAGGAACCCCGCCGCAACCCCTGCGCCAGGACGCCCCCTGC
>DATLSL010000105.1:0-15995 GCA_035534135.1 Rhodanobacteraceae bacterium
CCGACTGCGGCGTGATGCATCTGGCGGTGGCGGCAGGGGTACCGACGGCGGGGTTGTTCAGCGTCACCGACCTGGCAACCTACGCGCCCTGCGGCGATGGCCATTTCGCGCTCGACACTCACGGTCAGACGCCGCTTGCAGTGGCCGCGGCGCTGGCGGCGCGCTGCGAACCGCTGCGGCGCGCGGAGCCGCGCACTGGCGGTGTCGCTGCGGATCAGGCCGGATAGTCGATCGTCCGCACGGTCAGCGTGAGGTCGCCCGCAGGGCGGCGCCACACCACCTCGTCGCCGGGTCGCGCACCCAGAAGCGCCCGCGCCAGCGGTGACCGCCAGCTGACGCGACCGTGCTCGGCGTCCGCCTCGTCCTCGCCGACAATCGCATAGCAATGCGTACCGCCCGCGTCGTCCTCGGCGCGGACGGCCGCGCCAAACGCAACACGATCGCGCGGCTGCGCCGTGGCATCCACCGCGATCGCCGTCGCCAGCCGCGCCTGCAGCCAGCGCAGGTCGCGCTCGACGGCGGCCAGGGCTGCGGCATCCGCCGCGCGTTCGCTGGCCAGCTGCAGCCGTGTACGCTCCGACTCGGCTGCGGCGAACTGCTGGCGCAACTGGGCCAGACCGCGCGCGGTGACATAGTTGGGATGCGGACTCAGCGGCCGCTCGGGCAGCGCCACGGGCAGATCGGATTCGCGGGTGAAAGCACGACTCATGAGGCGGCTCAGTCGTCCTCGGCACGCGGCTTCCATGCAGACGCCAGCTGCTTTTGCACCGGTGGCGGCGCCGGCTCGTAGTGGCTGAGATCCATGGCGTAGCGACCCCGGCCGCCGGTCATCGATTTCAGCTCGGTGGCATAGTCGGCCAGTTCGGCCAGCGGCACCTGCGCCCTGATCACGGTCTCGCCGCCGCGCAGGGTGTCGGTGCCGAGGATGCGCGCACGCTTGGCGGCGAGCCCACCGGTGACATCACCGACGTGCGGCTCGGGCGCGTTGACCTCGAGGTCGACGATCGGCTCCAGCACCAGCGGCCGCGCCTTGGCGACGGCGTCGAGAAAGGCCTTGCGGCCGGCGCTGACGAAGGCGATTTCCTTCGAGTCCACCGGGTGGTATTTGCCGTCGAACACGGTCACGCGCACGTCCTGCAGCGGATAGCCGGCGACCGCACCGTGCTCGAGCACCTGGCGCACGCCCTTTTCCACCGCGGGGATGAACTGGTGCGGGATGGTGCCGCCCCTGACCGCATCGACAAACTCGAAGCCGGCGCCGCGCGGCAGCGGCTCGACGCGCAGGAACACCTCGCCGAACTGGCCGGCGCCGCCGGTCTGCTTCTTGTGGCGATAGTGGCCTTCGGCGGTCGCGCTGACCGTCTCGCGGTAGGCGATGCGCGGCGGATGCGTGTGCACCTCCACGCCGTAGCGCTCGCGCAAGCGTTCGAGCATCAGCTTGAGATGCAGGTCCGACAATCCGCGCACCACGATCTCGTTGAGCTCCTTGTGATGCTCGATGCGAAAGCAGGGATCCTCCTCGGCCATGCGTGCCAGTGCCTGTGCCAGCTTCTGCTCCTGGCCGCGGTGCGCGGGCTCGACCGCCAGCCCCACCATCGGCTGCGGAAAGCTGAGCGGCTTGAGGTGGATCGTGTCCTCGTCGTGGGAGTCGTGCAGCACGGCGTCGAAGTGGATCTCCTCGATCTTGGCCACCGCGGCGATCTCGCCGGGGCCGGCGCGCTCGATCTCGACGTAATCCTTGCCCTTGATGCGAAACAGATGGCCGACCTTGAACGGCTTCTTGCCGTCGTCGATGAACAACTGCGCGTCACGCCGCACGGTGCCCTGATAGACGCGGAACACCGCCAGCTTGCCGACGAAGGGGTCGTTGATGATCTTGAACACGTCGGCGATGACGTGGCGCACGGGATCCGGCAGCGCCGTCACCGGCTGCCCCTCGGCCCCACGCAGGAACGGCGGCGGATTGGCCTCGGCCGGATTCGGCAACAGGCGCTCGGCCAGCTCCAGCAACTCGCGCACGCCGGCGCCGCTGCGCGCCGAGACGAAGCACACCGGCACCAGATGGCCCTCGCGCAGGCACTGCTCGAAGGCGTCGTGCAGTTCTTCGCGCGACAGCGCGCCCTCGCCGGCATCGAGATAGCGGCCCATCACCTTTTCGTTGACCTCGACCACCTGGTCGACGATGGCGGCGTGCGCCGCCGCCAGCGAGGAAAAATCGGTCACGCCCGCGGCGTGGAAAAAGCAGTCCAGCACGCGCCGGCCGCCGTCGGCGGGCAGGTTCACCGGCAGGCATTCGCCGCCGAATTCCTCGCGCAGCGCGGCCAGCAGCCCCGGCAGGTCGGCACCGTCGGCATCGATGCGGTTGATCACCAGCAGCCGCGCCAGGCCGCGTTCGCGGGCGTAGTGCATCATCCGACGCGTGCCGTGCTCGATGCCGATCGCGGCGTTGACCACCACCGCACAGGTTTCCACCGCGGCCAGCGCGGCCAGGGTCGGGCCGCGAAATTCGGCGTAACCCGGGGTGTCGATCAGTTGCAGGCGACAGTCGGGGCGGTCGACGGTCACCAGCGCGACGCCGATCGAATGGCCGCGCGCCTTCTCCTGCGGATCGAAGTCGGACACGGTGCTGCCGCGCTCGATGCTGCCTGCCGTCTGGACCGCGCCGCCGGCATGCAGCAGGGCTTCGAACAGGGTGGTTTTGCCGGCGCCGGCGTGGCCGACCAGCGCCACGCTGCGGATCTGTTGCGGGGAATAGGACATGACCTGCCTCGCTTCGATGGCTGCGAAAGAGGCCGCCATCTCGTCCGCGCGGGGGCGCGAGCCCCTTGGCGTCTGCGGCGCGATGGACGGTGATGGCGGGGCCGCGCGAGCATCGTTGTCGCTCGCGTCGACTCGCATAGCCTTGTCCGATGGCGTGCCGCGGTCAAGCGAATCGCGCGCAGGCTCGCCGCGGCCTGCGCTGTCGCGGGCACGCTGTGCATGACTGCACGCTGCACAAGTGTTGCGTCGCGCCCGCACGACACCCACCACGGTGCTAAGTTGACCGCACCCCCGCCACGGAATGCCCCGATGCGCCTGCACCCCCTGCCCGCCCTGACCGTACTCGTCCTGCTTGCCGCCCCCGCGCTCGCCGACCCGCCGCCGTGGTCGCACGGCCGTCATCACGAAGACAATGGGGGCGGCGGTTACGCACGCGTGGTCGCGGTGGTGCCGGTCTATGCCGCATCACGCCGGCGCTGCTACGAGGTGCCGGTCGAGCGCCGCGCCAATACCACCGGCGCCACCGTGCTCGGCGCGGTGGTCGGCGGCGTGGTCGGCAGCACCGTGGGCCGCGGCAACGGCCGCAACGCCGCGATTGTCGGCGGCGCGGTGGTCGGCGGGGTGGTCGGCCACGCAATCGCCGCCAACAGCACCCCGCGCCCGGGCTATCGCGTCGAGTGTCGCAACGAGGGCGGCGGACCGCCCGCCTATTACGACGTCACCTACCAGCATGACGGCCGCACCTACCGCCGGCGCATGGACCACGATCCAGGCGCGCGTGTACGGATCGGCGGTGGCGGTGGCGGTGACCGCCGTGACGGTGGCGACGGCGGCTGAACAGCAGCAGCGAGGACGCCGTGGTTCAAGCGCAATTCATCACGTCGCGCTAGCGTAAGCCGCGGGACAGAACGCGATCTCTGCGGGGTACGCCATGAAAACCACGTCGATCCTCCTCGCCGCTGCCATGCTGTGCGCGGTCGCCGCGCCAGCACTGGCGGACCCGCCCGACTGGGCACCCGCACACGGCTGGCGCCGCCACGACGACGATGGCGCCCGTTACGCCTGGGCGCGGGTCCTGGACGCGCAGCCGATCTACGGCACCGACCGCCAGCCGGTGTCGCGCCAGGTCTGCTACCAGCAACCGGGCTACGAGGTCCAACGCACGCGTTACGTCAATCCCGACCAGGGCCCGGCGACCCTGCTGGGTGCGATCATCGGCGGTGCGCTGGGCCACACCATCGGCCACGGTGACGGCCGCGCGGCGACCACCATCGCCGGCGCGATGATCGGCGGCGCGGTCGGCAACAACAGCGCCCGCGGTGACGGCTACTACCAGTCGCAGCGCGGCTACGTGCCGGGCTATGAGGATTGCCGCATGCAGACGCAATGGCGCCAGCAGGATCGCGTGATCGGCTACGACGTGACCTATCGTTACGACGGTCGCACCTATCGCACGCGCACGCCCTACGATCCCGGCGAACGCCTGCGCGTTCGCGTCGACCAGTACGTCACTCCGGTCAACTGATACCCGGTTGCGTTCAATCGCGATGGATAGCCTCCGGATCCAACCCCATGGGGGCGGAACCCGGTGCCCGATCAAGCGTCATTCCCGGATACCGCTGCGCTGCATCTGGCTGCGCGGTTTTCGTGTCTGGATCGCGAATGGCTATGAGTCCCGTCCCTAACGCCGGCTTAGCGTGCGCGGCGTAACCTGAGCGCGGCGTTTCCTCGCGCCACACCTTGGCTGCCCATGCCCGCAGGCCCCATTCGCGCCGCCCTCGACGCTGTCCGCATGTACCGCCCGCCGCAACCCTTCCGGCTGGCGGCGGACGCGCTGCCGCAGTCCTCTTCGGGGTTCGATCACGAGGGTCACGCATTGCTGCGCGCGCAGTATCGGCGGCGACCGCCGCCGGACCGCTGGCGCATCGCGGTCGCCGCCATCCTCACCCTGATCGTGAATGGACTGCTGTTCGTCATCCTGCTGACCGGCTCGCGGCCGACACCGGGCCACTGGCTGCTGCCGCAGCGCCAGGCCATCGAGGTGGAGTTGATCGAGCCGGCGCCGCCGCCTGCGGCGCTGGCTTTGCCGTCGCTGCCCGCCGCAGCCGCGACGCCTGCCGTCGAACGCACCGTGGCGCGCATCGAGAGGCACAGCGCGGCGCCGCTGCCCAGACCGACCGCAGCGCCGACGACCACGGCGCCAGCGCTGCATCTGTACGCGCCCGACGGCGCGCTGCTGCTGCCGAAAAGCGATTTCGCCGGCGCGCCGGCGGCAACGCCGGCGTATGTCGCGCCACGACCGCAGGGCGGCATCGATCTGCACCCCAAACCACTATTGACCTACAAGCCGACGCAATTCGAGAAATGGTGGGTTCCCGACCACGAGGATGCGCTGAGCAAACTGGTGCGCAAGACCATGGTCGAGAAAACGGTCAAGCTGCCGGGCAACGTGGTGATGAAGTGCGTTGCGCTGCCGCTGGCCCTGCTGGCCGGCTGCGGTTTTGGCCCGGCACCCGAGATCCTGACGCCGGAAACGATCAGGGAACTGCATCGGATCCAGACCCTGCCCAAGGCACGCCCGCTGGTGCCGGACCTCGACCCCGCGTCAGCAGCCAGCGCACCGCAGGCACCGCATTGATCCTGTGTGCAGGGGCACCGCACTCATCGGACTCGTTGTACGATCAGAGCTCGCTTCTGTCTCCACGCGAGCTTTTTCAGTGGACAGCCTCATGTCGCCAATGCTGCGCGCCGCGGCGTCAGCCGCCGCCAATAGCGCCTACGCGCCCTACTCGCATATCTTCGTAGGTGCGGCGCTGCGCTCGGCGCTAGGCCGGGTCTATGCGGGCTGCAACGTCGAGAACGCCTCGTTCCCGGTCGGCAACTGCGCCGAGCGCGCCGCGCTGGCGGCGGCGGTGCTGGCCGAAGGCAAGGCCTTCGAATTGCAGTCGATCGCCATCGTTGCCCGCGATGCACGGGGGCGGGAGTTATCGGCGCCACCCTGCGGTGCCTGCCGACAGGCCCTGATCGAGTTCGGCCCGCAAGCGCAGGTCGACTTTATTGGCCCGGATGGCCAGTGGCTGACCGTGATCGCCGGCGATCTGCTGCCACACCGTTTTGCTTTTCCACCGGCCTGATCGGGCAGGCCAATGCCTGGCAACCCCGACTCACCGAAGGAAGTCTCCCTTGGGAACCTCTGACAAGTCCATCGTGGACTTGTCAGAGGGCGCCGAGTCCGGCGCAGAGCCTGCCCCGGACCTGATCCGGGGTCCGGACTCGGCTACGCCGCATCAAGCACTTGCGTGCTCGACGCGCGGCAAGCCCTCCATGGCTTGAGGAAGGTCTGAACGTGTTAGACCTTCCCTGGGGGATGAGGATCCGGCCGCAAGGAAAGACGCACGGCGTTGCCGTACCCTCATCCCGCCACCAGACTCTCCAGCACCAGGCGCAGCATCCGCCCCAGTCCGCGCTCGCGCTCGGCCGCGGACAGGTGCTGGTCACGCTGCAGGTGGTCGCTGACCGTGAGTACCGACAGCGCCTGCACGCCCTCGCGCGCGGCCAGACCGTAGAGACCGGCCGATTCCATTTCCACGCCCAGGATGCCGTGCGCCTGCAGGCGTTGGTGGAATGCGGGATCGTCAGGGTAGAAACAATCGGTGCTGAACACGCCGCCCACGCGCAGCGGCATACCCAGGCGCTCGCCGGTTTCGACCACCCCGCGCAGCAACGCGAAGCTGGCGGTGGCGGCGAAATCCTGATCGGCGAAATGCAGGCGGTTGTAACGCGAATCGGTTGACGCGCCCTGCGCCAGCAGGATGTCGCCCAACACGACCTCGGGTCCGATCCCGCCGCAGGTGCCCACCCGCAGCATCCGTTTTACCCCGTAAAACCGCGCCAACTCGGTAGCGTAGATCGCGCAGGATGGTATGCCCATGCCCGTGCCCATCACCGAGAGGCGGCGGCCACGAAAGTAACCGGTGTAACCAAGCATGTTGCGCACGGTATTGATCGGTTCGGCCTCCTCCAGCAGGGTCTGGGCGATATGGCGCGCACGCAGCGGGTCGCCCGGCAGCAGCACGGTGTCGGCGATGGCACCTGCGGGCGCCTCGATATGGGGTGTGCTCATGCCCGGGCTCTCGTGGATTCATGCTGGCCGAAGGTGTCGGCGCCGAGATCGCCGCAGTCCGCGGCATCCGTGGCCTCCCCCGGACCCGGCGAATCGAGTACCAGCAAGATGCTGCGGGTCATGCCGGGGGCGCCGCTGGCGTGTACCAGTGCCACAGTTCGACCGGCGCCGGGGCTTCGGGACCGATCTCGATCGCCGCCTGCACAGCACGCACAGCCGCCTCAGCCGCGGAGGCGGTGCGTGCATGCACGATAGCCAAGGGCTGCCCGACGGTGACCGCCTCGCCGCGCCCCACCACCTCGGCCAGACCGACCGCGTGATCGACTTCCTGCTCCGGATAGCTGCGCCCGCCGCCCAGCGCGACGACAGTCAGGCCCAGCGCACGCACATCCATGCGGGTGACGTAGCCGATCTGCAGCGCCGGAACCGCGTGTTGAACTGGTGCCCGCGGCAGATGGACGGCGGAGTGTTCCAGCAGATCGTGCGGCCCGCCCAGCGCCGCCACCATGCGCGCGAAGCGCTCGGCGGCGGCGCCGGAATCAAGGGCCCGCTCCAGGCGCGCACCGGCGTTCGCGGTCGCTATCGGCATCCTGCCTGCCGCGACACTTGCACCTCCTTGTGCGGCGGTCGCTATCGGCACCCTGCCTGCCGCGACACTTGCACCTCCCTGTGCGGCGGCATCGGCGGCCAGCCCACCCAGACATAACAGTTCGCCAGCCAGAGCCAGACTCAGGGCGCGCAGCCGCGGACAGCCGCCGCGCCCGCACAGCAGATCGAGCGCGGCGCCCAACTCCAGGGCATTGCCGGCATTACGGCCCAATACCTGACTCATGTCGCTCAACGCGGCGCGAGCGCGCAAACCGGTGCCGCCGGCCACGCGCAGCAACAGGTCCGCCAAGGCGCGCGCCTGCACCTCGTCCGGCAACTGCGCGCCGCTGCCGGTCTTGACGTCGAGCACCAGAGCCTGGGCACCTCCGGCCAGTTTCTTGGACAAGATGGAAGCAACCATGAGCGCGGGCACGTCCACCGTCGCGGTTACGTTGCGCACTGCGTACAGGCGCCGGTCGGCCGGCACCAGATCCGCGCTCTGACCGACGATGGCGCAGCCGACCTCGCACAGCACCGCCCGCAGACGTTCGGGCGCGGGATTCACGTCGTAACCGGGCAGGCTTTCGAGTTTGTCCAGGGTGCCGCCGGTGTGGCCCAGGCCGCGCCCGGAAATCATCGGCACATAAGCGCCGCAAGCGGCCAGCAAGGGCGCCAGCAACAGGCTCACGCCGTCGCCGACGCCGCCGGTGGAGTGCTTGTCCAGGACCGGGCCGGGCAGGTCGGGCCAGGACAGGCGCTGGCCGGAGTCGCGCAAGGCCTCCGTGAATGCGACGCACTCGGCCACCCCCATGCCGCGGAAGGCCACCGCCATCGCGAAAGCGGCCACCTGGCCCTCGCTCCACTGCCCCTCGGCGATGCCCCGGGCCAGGGCGCGCAACTCGGCCGCGTCGAGCCGAGCACCGTCGCGCTTGCGCCGGATCAGGCTCTGCGGAAGCAGGCTCCGTGCAGGCCTCTGGCTCATGCCGGCACCTCCAACGCCGCCCGCAGTTCGCCGAACAAGGCGCTGGCGCCGATGCGGAAATGCTCAGGACTGATCCAGCTCGCACCCAGGGCCGACTCCGCCAAGCCGAGGTACAGCGCCGCATCCGTCAGCGTGCGCACGCCGCCCGCGACCTTGAAGCCGCAGCGGCCACCGGCCCTGGCGATGGCGTCCAGCATCACCACGGCCGCGGCCGGAGTGGCGTTGACCGGCACCTTGCCGGTCGAGGTCTTGAGGAAGTCCACGCCCGCGCCGAGGCCGATCTCGCAGGCCTGCCGGATCAGTTCGGGGCGTGTGAGCTCGCCGCTCTCCACGATCAGTTTCAACGTCACTGCCGGGCCGCAGGCCACGCGACAAGCCCGCACCAGTTCCGCGCCGGTGTGCAGGTCGCCGCGCCGCAGCGCGCGGAAGGGAAAGACCAGGTCGATCTCGTCCGCGCCTGCGGCGATGGCACGCCGGGTCTCGCGCACGGTGCGGTCGGGATTTTCGCCGCCGTCCGGGAAGTTGACCACCGTAGCAACCCGCACCGCCGCCAGCGCACGCCGCACGGTGACGATGTGTTCGGGGTATACGCAGACCGCGGCCGGCAAGCCCCAGGGCGTGCGCGCCGCGGCGCACAGGGCTTCGATCCTGGCCGGGCTGTCGTCCTCGCCCAAGCTGGTCAGATCCAGCAGCGGGAGCATGCGCAGAGCAAGCGCGTGGCGTTGCTTCGGATCGGGTTCCATGGCGCCGCTCCTTTCAAGGGCGACAAGCCTAGGGGAGAGCGCCGACTCCCGTTTTGACTTGGAGCAAGTCACGCCGGCACCGGGAGCCATCCCTGGCGCGATCTCCAGCCGATGGATTCGCGAGTTCTCAGCCGATACGCGCGATCCCGGGTCTGAATGGCATCCGCCGCAGACGCACGCCGGTGGCGGCGAAGATCGCGTTGGCCAGCGCCGGCGCCGCGCTGGGCACGCCCATCTCGCCGGCACCGGCGGGATCGACCTGCGAAGGCACCTGGATCACCTCGACCTCGCGCGGCATTTCGGCCATGCGCGCCAGCGGGTAGTCGGGAAAGTTCTGCTGCACCACCATGCCGTCGCGCACCGTGATCACCAGGTTGAGCGCGGTGGACAGCGCATCGAGGGTGCCTCCGCTGATCTGCGCGTCGACGCCGTTGGGGTCGATCACGCTGCCGACGTCGGCCGCCGCGATGGCACGGTGGATGCTCAGCCGACCGCCGCTGACCGACACCTCGAACGCATGCGCAACGTAGCCGCCGAAGATGAAGTGACAGGCCAGCCCGCGACCATGGCCGGCGGGTACGCGGCTACCCCAGCCGATGCGCTGCGCCGCCAGCTGCAGCACGTTGGCCAGGCGCCCGGTGTCGAGGGTGGGACCGCCGTGGCTGGAGTACGGCAGCAGACGCGGCGTCCCCAGCAGCGCCAGCCGCAGCTTGAGCGGATCCTGGTGCGTGGCGTGGGCGATCTCGTCGAGAAAACTCTGCACCGCAAACGCGTTGGCGGTATGGCCGGGGGCACGCCAGTTGCCGCGCGGCAGCGGAAAGTCGAGCGCGAACCAGGCCAGCTCGAGATTCGCGACCATGCCGGCCGGCGGATCGTCGGGGTACAGCTCGGACGTCCACAGCTTGTCGGCCGGCACCCCGCGCCGCCACAGTTTGGAGGTGCTGGCCAGATGCTGCTGCCAGGCCACGATGCGGCCCTTGCGGTCGACGCCGGCGGCCAGCGCGTGCACGCCGAACGGGCGGTAGACGTCGTGACCGAGATCGTCCTCGCGCGTCCACTGCAGCTTGATCGGCTTGCCCACCGCCTTGGCCAGCAGCACCGCCTCGGCGACGTAGTCGTTGTCGAGCCGGCGCCCGAAGCCGCCGCCGATGCGCGGCATCTCGATGCTGATCTGGCCGGGACCGAGGCCGGTGATCTGACGCACCACCTCGAAGGCGCTGCGCGGCGTCTGCGTGGCGGCCATCAGGTAGGCTTGATCGGGGTCGATGCGCACCAGGCAGTTCTGTGGCTCCATGGTGGCGTGGGCGACGAACGGCACCACGTACCGGGCCTCGATGCGCCGTGCGGCGCTGTGAAAGGCGTGCGCGAAATCGCCGTCGCGGCGCACCAGCGTGGTCGCTGCGCCTTTCAACGCACGCCCGGCCTGCTGCTCCAGTTCGGCGGTCGCGGCATCACCGCCGCTGCGCGGCTTCCAGCGCACGTCGAGCGCGGCGCGGCCCTTCAGCGCCGACCAGGTGTCCCTGGCGAGCACCGCGACGCCTGCCACCAGCGGGCCGTGTCCGAGCAGGGTACCGGCAGGCATCGCCGGCAGCGGCAGGACTTTTTCGACGCCCTCGATCGCCAGCGCAGCGCCGGCGTCGAGGTGATCGAGCTCGCCGTCGAAGTACGGACAGCGCACGATCATCGCGATCAGGCCATCGCCCCAGTAATGGTCGTAGCCGAATTTCTGCTGACCGGTGACGATCGCCGGGACATCGACGCCCCGCGCGGACTGGCCGATCAGGCGATAGGCCTGCGGCGACTTCAGCGCCACGCCGGCATCGGGCAGGCTCAGCTGGCCGGCGTCCGTGGCCAGTTCGCCATAGCCGAGCCGGCGCGCGTCGGGCGTAATCACCCAGCCCGCCTCGGTACGCAGCTGGTCCGGCGGCAGCCCGGTGCGCGCAGCGGCGGCCTGCACCAGCAACCAGCGCGCGGCAGCGCCGGCCTGGCGCAGGTCGCGCCAGGCGTTGGGGATGCTGCTGCTGCCGCCCGCGCTCTGCGGGCCGTACAGCCAGCGCGGCGCGCCCTGGTCGTCCTCGACTCCCAGCGGCAGCGGAATCACCGTGACCTGCGTCCAGTCGGCGTCCATCTCGTCGGCGATGATGCGCGGCAACGAGGTGCGCGTGCCCTGTCCCATGTCCGGTGCGCGCGCGCCGAGGATCACGCGGCCGTTGGACTCGACGCGCACGAATGCATTCAGCGCGGTCCAGCTGTCACCGAGGATGGCGAGATCCTCGCGGCCGTCCTGCTGCGCCCACGCCCGCGCCGGAATGCCGACGACCAGAGCGCCACCGGTGGCGGCGAGCACGCGCAGGAAGCCGCGGCGGGTGAACCCGGCACCCGCGTTCACGGTGTTTCTCCGCTGGCGATCGCGGCGGCGCGCCGGATCGCCCGGCGGATGCGCGGATAGGTGCCGCAGCGGCACAGATTGGGAATGGCGTCGATGTCGGCGTCGCTGGGCTGCGGCTGGCGTGCCAGCAGCTCGGCCGCCGCCAGCAGTTGCCCGGCCTGGCAGTAGCCACACTGCGGCACGTCCTCCTCGATCCACGCGCGCTGCACCGGATGCAGGCGGCCCAGCGGATCGGCCAGGCCTTCGACGGTGGTGACGTTGCGCCCGCGCGCCGCGAGCACCGGCGTCAGGCAGGCGCGCGCCGGCTTGCTGTTGATCAGCACCGTGCAGGCGCCGCAGGCACCGACGCCGCAGCCGTACTTGGTGCCGGTCAGGCGCAGCACGTCGCGCAGCCACCACAGCAGCGGCATGTCGGGATCGCCGGTGTGCATGTAGCGCTCGCCGTTGACGGTAAGCTCGATGCCGGTGCGCTTGGGCTCCGGCACGATCCCGGACGCGGAAGGAATCGGCGGCGGCAGCGGCATGGCGGATCTCCGGGGGGACACCGCCGATTGTCGCACCGCGCGCCCGGCAGAGCAGCTCCGGAATACTACAATTTGCCGATCGCCTGCTGCACCAGCAGGCTGCTGCAGGCCACCGCCGCCCACACGCCGAGCCCCAACAGGATCGGCCGCGCGCCGGTCGCCGCCATTCGCCGCAGATCCGATGACAGGCCGATCGAGGTCAGCGCGACGATGATCAGGAACGTCGCGCCGTCCTGGATGCCCGGCAGCAGGACCGCCGGAATCAGCCCGGTGGTGCGCACGGCCGACGCCACCAGGAACCACAGGATGAACCACGGAAAGATGCGGCGCAGGCTGAAGCCCGTGTTGCCGCGCTGCTTGTGCCGCCAGGCCTCGTAGAATGCCAGCACCAGGCACACCGGAATGATCAGGGTCGAGCGCGTCAGCTTGACGATGGTGGCGTAATCGCCGGCGGCGTGCGAGTAGCTGTAGGCCGCCGCCACCACCGACGAGGTGTCGTTGATCGCAGTGCCGGCCCACATCCCGAAGCCGAGGTTCGACAGGTGCATCAGGTGCCCCAGCGCCGGGAACAACAGCACCGCAACCAGGTTGAACAGGAAAATCGTCGAGATCGCGAACGCCGTCTCGTGCTCGTCGGCGCGCACGATCGGCGTCACCGCCGCGATCGCCGAGCCGCCGCAGATCGCGGTGCCGACGCCGATCAGCAGCATCAGCGTGCCGGGCACCTTGAGCAGGCGGCCCAGCCCCCACGCGGCGACGAAGGCCGCTGTCATCGTCACCAGGGTCACCGACAGCGACTGCAGCCCGGTGTGCGCGACCGTGCCCAGACTGAGGCCGAAACCCAGCGCCACCACCGACCATTGCAGCACCTTGCGGGCGGCGAAGCGGATGCCGGGCTGGAACGTCGCGCCGGGCGCGCGCAGGTTGCGCACCAGCACACCCAGCACGATGCCGAACACCGGACCGCCGACCAGCGGCTCGAGTTGCCCCAGCAGCAACGCCAGCACGGCGATGCCCACCGTCAATGCCAGCCCCGGCACGTGCGCCAGCGGCGACGCCAGGTCCGGCGCCTGCGCCAGGCCGACGTTGTCGGCGA
Source organism: Rhodanobacteraceae bacterium (assembly GCA_035534135.1). Lineage (GTDB taxonomy): Bacteria > Pseudomonadota > Gammaproteobacteria > Xanthomonadales > Rhodanobacteraceae > Metallibacterium. The sequence goes on from DATLSL010000105.1 coordinate 13,206, forward strand.
CGGTGACGTCGATCGCCATCGGGTCGACAACGGCTACGGCTTCGTCCGTGGACGGCATAGGCATGCGGATATCCTCGCTGGAGCACGCAGCTTGCCGGCCGGTGCCGCATAAACCTATTCGCGATTTCTGATCGCATGCATAATCGAAACTGATGATCGGCATCAGCCCGCGCCAGCTCGAGGTGTTCGCCGCGGTCGCCACGCACGGCAGCGTGCGCGTCGCCGCCGAGCAGTTGCACCTGACCCAGCCCGCCGCCAGCATGGCGCTGGCCGAACTCGAGCGCCGCCTCGACATCGTGCTGTTCGATCGCGCGCAGCGGCGCCTGCATCTCAACGCGCGCGGCCGCGCGCTGCTGCCGCTGGCCCGCGAGGTCCTGCTGCGACTGCAGGAGATCGAGCGCCACGACAGCTCCGCGACGATGACGCTGAGCGGCGAGCTGCGCATCGGCACCAGCAATACAGTCGGCAACTACCGCATCGGCGAGCTGCTGGGCAGCTTCGTCGCCGCGCACCCGCAGGTGGCGGTGCGGCTGACGGTGGGCAACACCGCGGCGGTGCTGGCGCAGCTGCGCGATTATGTGCTGGACGCGGCTTGCGTCGAGGGTACGGTGGCCGATGCCGCCCTGGAAACCATACCGTGGCGCGAGGACGCGCTGGCGGTGTGTGCGCGGCCGGATCATCCGCTGGCGCGGCGGAAGCGTCTGCGGGCGGCGAATTTCGCCGGCGCGCGCTGGATCCTGCGCGAACCCGGATCGGCGACGCGGGTACTGGCCGAACGCGCGCTGGCGCAGCTGCCCGCGGGCGAGACGGTGCTCGAACTCGACCAGACCGAGGCGATCAAGCAGGCGGTGGTGGCCGGACTGGGTATCGCCTGCCTGCCGGCGGTGGCGGTGCGCGACAGCGTCGCCGCCGGCCGTCTGGTGATGCTGGCAACGCCGTTCCTGGAGCTGCGTCGCACGCTGCAACTGGTGGTCGGCCGCGGCCGCTACCGCGGCGCCCTGCTGGATGCCTTTCTCGCCGCGGCGCGCGCCGCGGCGCCGCCATCTGCGGCCGTGCCGCCGCGCCGCCGCCGATCCGTCACGGCCTGACCCGCGCTACCCGCGCGGCAGCAGCGCCGCCACGGCGTCGCGATCGGCCGCGCGCACCAGCCGCGGCGCCAGCGTACGCAGCGCACCCACGTCCAGCGTGGTCAGCCGTTCGCGCACCGCCAGCAGCCGTGCCGGGTGCATGCTCAGCTCGGTCAGTCCCAGCGCCAGCAGCAGCGGCAACTGCGCCGGTTCGCCGGCGATCTCGCCGCACAGGCTGACCGGCCGGCCGGCGCGGCGTCCGGCAGCAACCACGTGCGCGATCAGCCGCAGCAGCGCCGGGTGCAGCGGGTCGTACAGTTCGCCGAGCGCGTCGTTGCCGCGATCGGCAGCCAGCACGTATTGCGCCAGGTCGTTGGTACCGATGGCGGCGAAATCGGAGATCTCCAGCAGCGCGCGCGCGCACAGCGCCGCCGCCGGCACCTCGATCATGGCGCCGACCGCGACCGCGTCGGGCGTGGCGTGGCCCTCGCTGCGCAGTGCCGCGGCGCAGGCATCGACGTGTGCACGCGCGGCGCGCAGCTCCGCCGTGGTGGTGACCATCGGCAGCAGGATGCGCAACGGCCCCAGCGCCGCCGCGCGCAGCATCGCGCGCAGCTGGGTACGGAACACCTCCGGCTGGCGCAGCGACAGGCGCAGGCCGCGCACGCCCAGCGCCGGGTTGGGCTCGGCCGCCAGTGCCAGTCCGCTGGCGCCGGCCTTGTCGGCGCCAATATCGAGCGTGCGCACGGTGACGCTGCGCCCACCCATGCCCAGCACCAGCTCGCGATAGGCCTCGAACTGCTCGTCCTCGCCCGGCAGCATGGCGCGATGCAGGAACAGGAACTCGGTGCGATACAGGCCGACGCCATCGGCGCCGAGCGCGCGTGCCGCGGCGATCTCGGTGCTGCGTTCGGCGTTGGCGTGCAGGGCGATGCGCTGGCCGTCGCGGCTGCGACTGGGTGCATGCGCAAAGCCGGCGCGGCGCTGCTCGTCGCGCGCAGCGTCGCGCTGCCACTGGCGATAGCGCGCCAGATCCTGCGCGGCCGGATGCAGCACCGCCTCGCCGCGCTCGCCGTCGAGCAGCACGAGGTCGTCGTCGCCGACCGCGTCGAGCGCCTCGTGCACCCCGGTCAGCATCGGCAGGCGCAGACTGCGGGCGAGGATCGCGCTGTGCGAATAGGCGCTGCCGCTGCTCGCCAGCACGCCGAGCAGGCCATGGTTGGCCAGCGCGGCGACTTCCGCCGGCGTCGGGCTTTCGGCCACCAGGATGTCACCGACGCGCGCGGCCAGGCGCCGCTCCTCGACGCTGGTGTCGCGCTCCAGCGCCGCCAGCACGCGGCCGATCACCTGATCGAAATCCTCGCGGCGGCTGCGCAGGTAGGGATCGGCCATGGCACCGAACAACGCGCCGAGACGATCGCGCTGCGCGATCAGCGCGGCACCGGCACGGCAACGGCCGGTACGGATCATCGCCAGCAGCCCGGCGTGCAGTTCGGGATCGTCGAGCAGCAGGGCGTGGGCGTCGAGAAACGGCTCGGCTTCGCGCTTGAGCACGCCCTGCAGGCGCCCGCGCACCTCGGCAATCTCGGTGCGGGCGTGCGCCAGCGCGGCCTCGAGGCGGGCGACCTCGGCCTCGACCTCGGTCGCTTCCAGCGGGCGCACGTCGGCGCTGTAGCGGCGCGGCTGTACCCGCCGGGCACGGCCCAGGGCCATGCCCGGCGCG
>DATLSL010000106.1:0-3630 GCA_035534135.1 Rhodanobacteraceae bacterium
ATCGACTGGGATGGCTCGGTGCAAGTGCTGGAGCGTCTGGCGCTGGCGGTACGGCATCGTCGCTCGCTGGCGATGGCCGGACATCGGGAAACCCCGGCAGCAAGTTAGGCCCGGTGAGCGAAGGGATGCCGAGGTCCGACCCGTTCTCTACCCGTGCTGCGGTCATTCCGCTGCCGAAGCAGCGTGTTGGGCACGGGTTTTGGGCACGGATTGGGCACGGAAGCGTTTAGCCGTCCAAACGCAGGCTTGATTTCGTGCCCCGATGCGCGCACGATCGATGCATGCTCACTCGCTGAGAGCAAGCAACGGCGCGGGTTCCGGGGGATCGCTGCGAGCGTGGCGCGAGTGGTGGCTAGAGGCGGGATCGAACCGCCGACCTCAGCATTATGAGTGCCGCGCTCTAACCATCTGAGCTACCTAGCCACGGCGCCACGCGGGGCGCGGAAGTGTAGTGGCGGCAGGGCGGGCACGCAAGGCGGCGCCTTGCCGGGACGGCGCCCGCATGCTTGAATCGAGCGCAATGGATCTGCGGGGCGGGGCCTTCGCGGCGATGCCGCAACCCCTGCCGCCGGGTCCGCCGACCAGGACCTTGCGATGATCGATGTCGATGGCTATCGCCCCAATGTCGGCATCGTGCTGCTGAATGCGGACGGACGTCTGTTCTGGGCGCGCCGCATCCATCGCGACGGCTGGCAGTTTCCGCAGGGCGGCATGAACAGCGACGAGACGCCGCTGGAGGCGATGTACCGCGAACTGACCGAGGAAACCGGGCTGCGGCCGGAGCATGTCGAGGTGATGGGCGCGACGCCCGGCTGGCTGCGCTACCGTCTGCCGCGGCGTTACCTGCGCCAGCACGAGCGGCCGGTCTGCGTCGGCCAGAAGCAGGTGTGGTTTCTGCTGCGCCTGGTGGGCGACGAACAGCATGTGCGCCTGGACGGCAGCGACGATCCCGAGTTCGACCAGTGGCAATGGGTGGACTTCTGGCATCCGCTGGCGCACGTGGTGGCCTTCAAGCGCGCGGTGTACGAACGCGCGCTGCGCCAGTTCGCACCGCTGGTCGAAGTCAGCTGCCGCATCAGCCTGGTGCGGCCGCTCCGACCACCGCAGCCGTCGGGCGGCCTCGCAGCCTGAGCGGGACGACTCAGGCGCGGGCGGCGAAGCGCTGCCGCAACGCCGTTTCGGCGGTGGCGTAGGCTTCCTTGAGCGCGGTGACTCGCGGGATGGCATCGGGTACCGCACCGGCGCGCGCGGCAAGCTCGAGTGCCTTCGCATGCGCTGACAGCGCGCGCGTGCCGAGGTTGGCGCTGGCGGATTTCAGCGCGTGCGCCTGCCCCTGCAGGGTCGCGGTATCACCCGCAGCCGCCGCGGCCGACAGCGCCGCCAGGCGCTTGGGGCTGTCAGCCAGGAACATGTCCACCAGCATGCGCAGCTCGTCGCCCATGATGTCTTCGAGGTCGGCCAGCACGGCGCGATCCAGCACCGGCTCGCCGGCGGCCGGTCCGCTGCCGACGGCGGCGGTCGCCGCCGCGGCGCGACTGGGCGGTGGCGGCAGTGGCGCGCGCGGTGGCGGCGGTGCGGTTGCCCGCAGTGCGGCGGCGGGCGTCGTTGCTCCCGGTGAGGGCTCTGGCGCGGAACGCGCTTCCGGCAGCGGCGCGGTGGGGATGGTCTCGGCTGCGGCATGCGGCTGCGGCAGCCAGTGTGCCAGCGTGCGCGCCAGCAGGCCGCGATCAAGCGGTTTGGACAGATAGTCGTCCATGCCGCATTCCAGACAGCGCTCGCGGTCGCCGGCCATCGCATGCGCGGTCATCGCCACGATCGGCAGCCGCGGCGCGTTGCCGGCCAACTCGCGACGGCGCAATTCGCGCGTGGCGGCATAACCGTCCATCACCGGCATCTGGCAGTCCATCAGGACCATATCGAAACCGCCCTTCTCGACCTGCCGCAGAGCCTCGGCGCCGTTGTGCGCATGCGCCACTTCGAGCCCGAGCCGACTCAGCAGACGGCTGGCCACCTGCAGATTGACCGGATGATCCTCGACCAGCAGCACGCGACCGTGCAGGATGGTGTCGGGCGAGATCGCCCCGGGAGCCTGCGAACTGGCCAGCAACGGCTCCGGGCGCTGGCTGGCCAGCGCGTACAGCCCCTCCAGTGCCGCGCGCAGCGCAGCCTCATCGGGCTCGCGCGGCAGCGTGGCGGTGCGCTCGTCGCCGGATTCGACCGGCGCGCCGATCAGCAGCATGCGCACCCGCTCCAGCTTGGGCTCGCGCAGCACGTTGCGCAACAGTGCCTGCGGATCACCCTCGACGCTCGCCGGATCGATGATCAACAGTTCGTAGCCGAAGCTGCGTCCCAGCGGCGCCGAGCGCCGCAGCATCGCCAACGCGTCGGCGCCGCCGCTGACGCTGTCGGCGGTGATGCCCAGTCCGGCCAGCAGCGGATTGATGCGCCCGTACATGCGGCCGTCGCCGGCAAACAGCGCGCGCAGACCGGTCAGGTCATGGCGCGCGCCGGCGATGTCGCCCGGCATCTTGGCCAGCGGCACGCTGAACCAGAACACCGAGCCGCGACCGGGTTCGGAGCGCACGCCGATCTTGCCACCCATCAACTCGACCAGGCGCTTGCAGATGGTCAGCCCGAGCCCGGTGCCGCCGTAGCGGCGGGTGATCGAGGTGTCGGCCTGGTTGAACGGATGGAACAGCCGCGCCGCCGAGGACGGCTCGATGCCGATGCCGGTGTCGCGCACCGCGAACAACAGTTCCTGATGCGAGGCGGTTTCGGCGCGCCGGCTGATGCGCACCGAGACGCCACCGCGCTCGGTGAACTTGATGCCGTTGCCGATCAGGTTGGTGATGATCTGGCGCAACCGCGTGGGATCACCGCGCAGGATGACGCGCACGTCATCGTCGATGGCGTAGCGCAATGCCAGGCCTTTGGACTCGGCGGCCCTCTCCATCAATGCCTGCACGTTCTCCAGCAACTCGCGCAGGTTGATCGCGACGCGCTCGAGTTCGAGCTTGCCGGCCTCGACCTTGGAGTAGTCGAGGATGTCGTCGACAATGCGCAGCAGTTCCTGTGCCGAGCGGTGCGCGGTGGCCAGGTAGTCGCGCTGGTCAGACGCCAGCTTGGTGCCGAGCACGATGTCGAGCAGCGGCAGGATGCCGTTGAGCGGGGTGCGGATCTCGTGGCTCATGGTGGCCAGGAACTCGCTCTTGGCCAGCATCGCCGATTCGGCGGTCTGCTTGGCGCCGACCAGTTCCTTCTGCACACCGCGCAGCGAGGCCAGCTCGGTCTCGAGCGCGGTCAGCCGCCGCGCATCCACCGGGGCCGGCGGTGCCGGCGGTGGCACCGCCGCGGCGCGCAGTTCATCGGCCAGCGCGTGCCAGGCCAGGCCCAGCAACAGCATGCAGGCGGCGGCGATCGCCGCCAGCGCCAGCCCGATCGGTGCCGGTACGCGCAGCAAAGCCAGCAGTCCCAGTGCCAGCAACAACACCAGTACGCCCGCCAGCAGGCCGATGCGCAGCGTGCGACGTTCGTTGCCCTGCGTCATGCGCTTCCCCTCTCAGAGCTGGCCGGCGTTGAAGTCGTAGTCGAGCGACTGCCCAGGCTGCTGGACAAAGTTGCCCTGCAGAT
>DATLSL010000107.1:0-3295 GCA_035534135.1 Rhodanobacteraceae bacterium
TCCTCGGCCGCTTCTCATCTTCGGCCGCAATGGTAGTCATCAAGAAACTGCAGCCGCGACGCAAGGATGGCGCCTTCCTGCGTGCCCAGTACGGCCTGACGCCAGCCGAGGCGGACGTCGCCGTGGCCTTCATCGCCGGAGCGACACTGGAGCGCCTGGCGCAGAGCCGAAAGACTGCGCTCAGCACTGTGCGTACGCAGATCCGGGCGATCACGGCCAAATTAGGCGCAAGCAACCTCCAGGATCTGATCCGCAAGGCTGCGCTGATGCCCGATGAGCCTCGCGCCGGCTTTGGCTGACGATCCGCGTGCGGCATCCCGGCTGTCGCCAGCCTTGCATTCACCTTGCGGCGCGGCCATGCTGGCCGTCGTCACGCGGGGGCGTGGCGGTGCACATCCGTCAACGAAACAAGGGGAGAACAGTCATGGGAACACCTGCATTCGGCGCCATGATGGGGATGGGCTTCGGCATCATGCTGATCGGCGGCCTGATCTTCGGCGGCGTGATGATGCGCATGGTGCACTGAGGCGGAATGCCGGTACGCCCGCGCGGCGTGCCGGCGACTCGCGGCCTCAATAAGCGATGTGCGCCCGGCGCATCAGCTTGCCCATCAGCCAGGCCGGGCCGATCAGCAGGTAGGCCAGGTCGGTGAGGAACGACGGCCTCCGGCCTTCGATCCGATGGCCGACGAACTGGCCGATCCAGGCGGCGACGAACAGCGCGCCGGCCAGCACCAGCAGGTGTTGCGGTCCGAGCGCGACATAGGCCAGATGCGCGATGAAACCGAAAACCACGAACAGCGCCAGCATCGCCAGGCCCAGCGGCCGCGACAGGCGCCAGTAGAACACCCAGGCCAGAAACATCGCCAGGCCGGCCCAGAGTCCGGGTCTGGAGAATGCCGCCGGCACCGGTATCACCCACAACACGGCGATCACGCACCACAGGATCAGCGGCACGCAGATCCAGTGGATGCTGCGGTTGGTCGGATTCTGGTGATCGCGGCTGTAGCCGCCGAACCACTGATGCACGTCGCGCATGGGGCGGTCTCCCGCTGGTCGATGCGCTCCACTGTAGACCGCGCGAGCATCATCACCACGCGGCGCTGCAGCAGGGTTATCAAGCCGTATCGGGCCACGCGTCGTCATGCCGAGCACTGCTCATCTGTCACCCTGAGCAGCGCGAGGGATCCGCGCTGCGCAGCCTCCGGCGCTGCACGCTCCTCGCCGCGCCGCCCCGGGCCAGATCCTTCGGCCTGCGGCCTCAGGATGACAGCGCTTTTGGTGTCACCCTGAGCGCAGCGAAGGGTCTGTCCAGCGAAGGGTGAGGGGGCGCTCTCGCGCCCACGAACGCCGCGCCAGGGATGGCGTGGCCGGGGCGCGACGCATGGAGGCATGGTGCCGATGGCCTGCTCATCCTGCGTCCGTCCAGCGAAGGGGCGACGGCGAAGACAAGAAGGCAAGTCGCTGAAGGCCGGGAAATGCGCGACACCGATGTCAATCGACGACGATGCCCGCCAGCTTCTGCAGCGCCTCGGCGTACTTGGCGGCGGTGCCCTCGATGACCTCGCGCGGCAGCGACGGACCGGGCGGCTGCTTGTTCCAGCCGATCCGCTCCAGGTAATCGCGCACGAACTGCTTGTCGTAACTGGGCGGACTGCTGCCGACGCACCAGGTGTCGGCGGGCCAGAAGCGCGAGGAGTCCGGCGTCAGCATCTCGTCCATCACGTAAAGGCGGCCGGCGGCATCGGTGCCGAACTCGAACTTGGTGTCGGCGATCAGGATGCCGCGTGCGGCGGCGTAGGCCGCGGCATGGCGGTAGATCGCCAGGGTGGCGGCGCGCACCTGCTCGGCGAGATCGGCGCCGATGGTCGCCACCATCCGGTCGAAGCCGATGTTCTCGTCGTGGCTGCCGATCGCGGCCTTGGTGGATGGCGTGAAGATCGGCTGCGGCAGCTGCTCGGCCTGGCGCAGGCCGGCCGGCAGGCGGATGCCGCTGACCATGCCGGTGGCCTGATAGTCCTTCCAGCCGGAGCCGATCAGATAGCCGCGCGCGATCGCCTCGACCGGCACCGGCGTCAGGCGTTTGGCGACCACCGCGCGCTTGCGATAGAGCGCCAGGTCGGTACCCGCGGGCAGCACCTCGGCGACCGCCGTGCCGGTGAGGTGATTGGGCATCAGCCGCGCGGTCTCGGCGAACCAGAAGTTGGAGATCTGGCACAGCATCTCGCCCTTGCCGGGGATCGGGTCCGGCAACACGACATCGAACGCCGACAGACGATCGCTGGCGACGATGAGCAGCCGTTCGCCGGGCAGCGCGTAGACGTCGCGCACCTTGCCGCGATGGATCAGATCGAGACCGGGCAGGTCGGAGCGGACAAGGCAGGTGGGCACGACGGACTCCGCGGCATCGGGACTGCGCATTCTAGACGTGCTCCGTCGCGGCGCGATCGGCGCGGGTAGAATCGCCGTTTCTTTTTCGCGCGATCGTCCGCCGATGCGTGTCCTGCTGTGTGTCGCCCTGCTGACCCTGGCTGCTCCGTTGCGGGCGGCCACGCCCGTCGCCGCGCCGATGGCGCCGCCCACCCGTCTGGGCCTGTGCGCGGCCTGCCACGGCAACGACGGCATCGCCACCCTGCCCGGCGTGCCCAACCTGGCCGGCCAGCGCCTCGACTACCTGCGCCAGGCGCTGGCCGACTACCGCAGCGGCCGCCGCAACGTGGCGCTGATGCGCGCCGCGATCGGCCCCCTGACACCGGCCGAACTCGATCAGCTGGCGGCGTGGTACGCCAGCCGTCCGCCCTGTCCGCCCGCCGCGAAACGATGATCGGCGCCGGCATCCTGTTCGGCGCGCTGGCCGGACTGCTGCTGATCCACGGCTGGCCCGGGCTGCTGCTGGGCGCCGCCTTCGGCTGGATGTTCGATCAGGCGCGCGCGCGCGCCACCGCCGGCACGGCGGCGCCCGCCTACGGCTTCGTCGAACCGCTGTTCGCCCTGCTCGGCGCGGTGGCCAAGGCCGACGGTCGCGTGTCGGAGGCCGAGATCGCGGTCGCCGAGCGGCTGATGACGCGCATGGGCCTCAACGACGCTCTGCGCCGGCGCGCGATCGCGCGCTTCAACGCCGGCAAGCAGCCCGACTTCGATGTCGCGCTGGCGATCGGCGACCTCAAGCAGTGGTGCGGCGGGCGCCGCCATCTGGCCTATCCGCTGCTGGACGTGGTCGCCGACACCGTGCTGGCCGAGGGCGCGCCCTCGCCGGCCAAGTTCCGCATCCTGCGCCAGCTGGCGTGGGCGCTGCA
>DATLSL010000108.1:0-11772 GCA_035534135.1 Rhodanobacteraceae bacterium
GCGCACCTGGTCCGGCGCGAACGGCTCGATCATGCCGTGCTGCGCGGCCATGCTGCGGATCCAGTGGTCGGATTTGATGCTCATCGGGCTCGCTTCGGGGGGGGCAGGGGCAGGGGCGGGGGGGGAAGTGGAAAGTGGAAAGTGGAAAGTGGGAAGTGGGAAGTGGGAAGTGGGAAAAACAGGCTGTCATCCTGAGCGTAGCGAAGGATCTTTCACGCCGAGGGCCCGCAGTCTGCGAGCTTCGCGCCACGCGGGCGCGCCCGGTTTTTGTGTGTGGGGCGGTTTTCGCTCCAGCTCTGATTATTCCCGCTCCGATCAACTGTCGTGGATGACAATCTTGGGAAACTGGATCGACTTGTTCTTGGCCTGCAGCGCCAGCCGCGCGGCGGTGCGTCGGGCGATCTCGCGATAGCGCCGGGCGATGTCGGAATCCGGCATCGCCGCCACCGAGGGCGTGCCGCCGTCGGCTTGCTCGCGGATGCGGATGTCCAGCGGCAGCGAACCGAGCAGGGTCACGCCGTACTCGGCGGCCATGCGCGCACCGCCGCCTTCGCCGAACACGTGCTCCTCGTGACCGCAGGCGGTGCACACGTGGGTGGCCATGTTCTCGACGATGCCGAGGATCGGCACCTCGACCTTCTGGAACATCTTCAGCGCCTTGCGGGCGTCGAGCAGGGCGATGTCCTGAGGCGTGGTGACGATCAGCGCGCCCGCGACCGGCACGCGCTGCGCCAGTGTCAGCTGGATGTCACCGGTGCCCGGCGGCAGGTCGATGATCAGGTAGTCGAGGTCCTTCCAGCGCGTCTCGCCGAGCAATTGCTGCAACGCCTGGGTGACCATCGGCCCACGCCAGATCATCGGCGTGTTCTCGCCGACCAGCACGCCGATCGACATCGCCTGCAGGCCGTGCGCGCGCATCGGTTCGAGGCTCTTGCCGTCCGGCGACTGCGGGCGCCCAACCAGCCCCAGCATCAGCGCCTGGCTGGGACCGTAGATATCGGCGTCCAGTACGCCGACCGCGGCTCCCTCGGCCAGCAGCGCCAGCGCCAGATTGGCCGCGACCGTGGACTTGCCGACGCCGCCCTTGCCGGAGGCGATGGCGATGATGTTCTTGACCCCCGGCAGCGGCGCCAGCGCGCCCTGGACTTTGTGCGCGACGATCTGCGTGCTGACCGAGACGCTGGCGGCGCTGATGGCCGGATCGGCCTCCAGCGTCGTCTTGACGAGGCGCTTGAGCGCGTCGCTCCAGCCGGCCGCGGGATAACCGAGCAGCAGATCGACGGCCACCCGATCGCCGTCCACGCCCAGAGCCCGCAGCGCGCCCGAGGCGATCAGATCAACGCCCGTGTGCGGATCGGAGATGCCGGCCAGCAGCGCGCGCGCGCGCGCTTCGATCGTTTCGCTCATCGGGATGGCTGCCTTGTCATGACCAGACTGCGCCGATCGACGGCGCGTGCCGCAACGCGGGACCGGCACCCGCACATGGCCGATCGCCGTCAGGGCACAAAGTATGCCAGAGCGCGGCCTCGCCGCAGTGCGCCTTGACGCCATCCGATGCCGCGATCAGTCTGGATCGACCTCGATCATCCACGGGAGCAGGCATCATGCACACGATCCATCGTATGGCCCTCGCCGCCGCCCTGGTACTGGGAGCGACGCTGGCAGCCCAGGCGCAGACGCCGCCGGCGAGCCCGGCTGGCGACCTCATGACGCCGGTCGGCACCTGGAAGACGATCGACGACAAGACCGGCGAAGCCAAGTCGCTGGTGCAGATCAGCGAGGTCAACGGCCAGCTCGAGGGCAAGGTCGTCAAGGTGCTGAAGTCCAAGCAGGGCCCGCACCCGATCTGCGACCAGTGCGACGGCGCCCGCCACAACCAGCCGGTGGTCGGCATGACCATCCTGTGGGGCATGCAGCAGGACGGCAACGAGTGGGACGGCGGCCAGATCCTCGACCCCAAGACCGGCAAGATCTACAAGTGCAGCATGCACGTGATCGACGGCGGCAAGAAACTCTCCGTGCGCGGCTACATTGGCTTCTCGCTGTTCGGCCGCAGCCAGACCTGGCTGCGCGAGGAGTGAGGCGGTAAAGCAGCTCGGGACCCGGGACCCGGGACCCGGGTTCAAGCTTGTCACCTTGAGCGCAGCGAAGGGTCTGGCTTCCGGATGACAGCGTTGTTGGGGATGACAAGTCGTCGGGGAAGGCGATGTCGTTGCGAATCGACGCCGTCGGGATGACGGGTCGCGCCGGGTAACGGGATCGTTGCCGGCGCTTGCGAGCACCGACTCGACACGCATCCGTCCGCCCGGCGCCCCGACCCGCAGGCGATCCGCCAGCACATGCCATAATCCGCGGCTGTTTCGTCTGGACGTCCGTCCGCGCCATGAGCCGCCGCCTTCTCGTCACCTGCGCCCTGCCCTACGCCAATGGCCATCTGCATCTGGGCCATCTGCTGGGCTACATCCAGGGCGACATCTGGGTGCGCGCGCAGCGCATGGCCGGCAACACCGCGCACTTCGTCTGCGCCGATGACGCCCACGGCACGCCGATCATGCTGGCGGCGGAAAAGGCGGGCGTCGCGCCGGAGGTTTTCATCGCGGACATCCAGCACGGCCACGAACGCGACTTCGCCGCCTTTGGCGTGGCCTTCGATCACTACCACAGCACGCACAGCCCCGAAAATCAGCAGCTCGCCAGCCTGATCTACACGCGCCTGCGCGACGGCGGCCACATCGCGCGGCGGCCGGTGCAGCAGTTCTACGATCCGGTCAAGGGCATGTTCCTGCCCGATCGCTACATCAAGGGCATCTGCCCGCATTGCAAATCGCCCGACCAGTACGGCGACAACTGCGAGGTCTGCGGCAAGGCCTACGCGCCGACCGATCTCAAGAACCCGTATTCCGTTGTTTCTGGCGCCACGCCCGAGCTGCGCGATTCCGAGCATTACTTCTTCAAGCTGGGCGATTTCGAAACTCTGCTGCGCGAGTGGTTCACGGGCGACGTCGCGCATCCCGCGGTCAAGGCCAAGCTGCGTGAATGGCTGGACGGTGGCCTGCGCGACTGGGATATCTCGCGCGATGCACCCTACTTCGGGTTCCCCATCCCCGACGCGCCGGGCAAGTATTTCTACGTCTGGCTGGACGCGCCGATCGGCTATCTCGCCAGCTTCCGCGCGCTGTGCGACAGCGAGCAAGGCAAGCGGCTCGGCCTGAAGCCCGCGAGCTTCGATGAGTTCCTGCGCGCCGGCAGCGCTGCCGAGCTGCATCACTTCATCGGCAAGGACATCATCAACTTCCACGGCCTGTTCTGGCCGGCGATGCTGCACGGCGCCGGCTATCGCGTGCCGACCGCGCTGCACGTCAACGGTTACCTGACCGTCAACGGCGCCAAGATGTCCAAATCGCGCGGCACTTTCATCCAGGCGCGCACCTATCTCGACGCCGGACTGGAACCGGAGTACCTGCGCTATTACTTTGCCAGCATGCTCGGGCCGGCGCCGACCGACGTCGATCTCGACCTCGGCGCCTTCGAGGAGCGCGTCAATTCCCATCTGGTCGGCAAGTGGGTCAACATCGCCAGCCGCACCGCGGGTTTCGTGCATCAGCATTTCGAGGGGCAGCTGGCTGACGCACTCGGGGCGCAAGAGAGCGAACTGTGGCGGGTGCTGGTATCGCACTTCGACAACGTGCCGGCACTTTATGCGGAAGGCGAATTCGCCGAGATCACGCGCAATTTCGTGCTAATGGCGGATCTGGTCAACGGTTACATTGCCGAGCGGCAACCGTGGAAGATCGCCAAAGACGAGTCGCGGCGCGCCGAACTGCACCAGGTTTGCACCCTCGCACTATCGGCGTTCCGACTGCTTGCCGCGTGGATCAAACCGATCATGCCGACGAATGTGGCGCGCGCTGAAGAATTTCTGGGCAAGCCGATCACCGATTTCAACGACGTGGCAGCGCCCCTGCTCGACCACCGCATCAACGCCTTCACACCGCTGCTCACCCGAATCGATCGCAAGCAGGTCGAGGCGATGGTCGCGGCGTCCACCGAATCGCTGCAGCCGGCAGCACCCGCCGCCGAACCGAAGGCCCGACCGATGAACTCCACTCCCGCGTCCGCATCTGCGAACTCCGGCTCCGCGGGTCCCGGCTCTTCTGTCCCCGATCCCGGCTCTTCCATCTCCATCGACGACTTCGCCAAACTCGACCTGCGCATCGCCACGGTGCTGGCCTGCGCATTCGTCGAAGGCTCGGACAAGCTGCTGCGCTTCGAACTGGACGCCGGTGCGCTGGGCAAACGGCAGATTTTTTCCGGCATCCGCGCCGCCTACGCCGAGCCGGAGAAGCTGGTCGGCCGCAAGGTCGTGTTCATCGCCAACCTGGCGCCGCGCAAGATGCGCTTCGGCGTGTCGGAGGGCATGATTCTCTCCGCCGGCAGCGGTGACGCCGATCTGTTCCTGCTGGGCGCAGATGACGGCGCGGCCGCCGGCATGCCGGTCAAGTAGCTGCGGCCGCGGAAGTCTGAACGCCTCTCCCTCCGGAGGGGGTGAGGGTTCTCGAGTCGCACAGCATTCCGTTCCCAGCGACCCGCCGAGCGATGCCCAGCGACATGCCATCCGCGTCCGATACCACCCGAGAGCTGGTCGACCGCATCGACGCGCTGCTGCCGCAGACGCAGTGCGGCCAGTGCGGCTATGGCGGCTGCCGGCCCTACGCGGAGGCGATCGCATGCGAAGGTGCCGCGATCAACCGCTGCCCGCCGGGCGGTGCGGCCGGCATCGCCGATCTCGCGGCGTTGCTCGCACGCGCGCCGCTGCCGCTCGATCCGGCCTGTGGCGTCGAAAAGCCGCCGCTGATCGCGCTGATCGTCGAGGCCGACTGCATCGGCTGCACCAAATGCATCCAGGCCTGCCCGGTGGATGCCATCGTCGGTGCACCCAAACTCATGCACACCGTGCTGATCGATCTCTGCACCGGCTGCGAGCTGTGCCTGCCGCCCTGCCCGGTGGACTGCATCGTGATGGTGGACGCCGGGCGCGCGGCAGAGGAGTCCGTCGTACAGCGCCGGCAGCGCGCCGACGCGGCACGCGCGCGCTTCGTGTCACGCAACGCGCGTCTGCTGCGCGATCAGGAGCGCGAGCGGCGCCAGGCGGCGGCCGATCAGGCCAGCGCCAGCCACACCGCCGTGCTGGCCGCGATTGCGCGCGCGAAGTCACGGCGCCATGGCGGGGCAGGCCAGGACTGAAGCGGCCGCCCGCGAACCGCCCGCAGTCGGCGCAGCGGCGAGGCATGGTCGAACAGGGATGCGCACTGCGGCAATCCGGCGTTCCTTCGCGTCGCGGCCGCGTGCGAGAATCCGCGCGCCGCTGAAGGGGATGCCGTGTCCGCGCCGCGCAACGTCGAGATCCGCGAGGGGGAGCTGCTGGCCGGGGTCGATCTCGGCTCCAACAGCTTCCACATGGTGGTGGCGCGCTATCAGCACGGCGAGCCGCGGGTGATCGATCGCCTGCGCGACAGCGTGCGGCTGGCCGCGGGGCTGCGCCAGGACGGCACCCTGGACGCCGAGCACCGCGCCCGCGCGCTGGCCTGTCTGGCGCGTTTCGGCCAGCGCCTGACCGGACTGGCGCCGCAGCATGTACGCGCCGTCGCCACCAACACCGTGCGCCAGTTGCGCTCGCCGCAGGCTTTCCTGCTGCCAGCCGAGACCGCGCTCGGGCATCCGGTCGAAATCGTCTCCGGGCGCGAGGAGGGCCGTCTGATCTTTCTCGGCGTCGCCCACGGTCTGCCCGGTTCGAAACGGCGCCGTCTGGTGGTCGATATCGGCGGCGGCAGCACCGAGTTCATCATCGGCCGCGAACTGGCGCCGCTGCACGCCGAAAGCGTGCAGGTCGGCTGCGTGGCCTCGACCCTGCGCTTCTTCCCAGGCGGCAAGCTGACGCGCAAGCGCTGGCAGCGCGCACGCGAGGAGATCGGCGTGCTGCTGCAGCAGTTCGTCGAGAACTACCGCGAAGCCGGCTGGGACGAGGTCTACGGCTCGTCGGGCACCGCCAAGGCGATCGAATCGGTGGCGCTGGCGATGGGCCTGAGCGACCACGGCGTGACCCGCGCCGCGCTGGCCGGCCTGCGCGAGGCCCTGCTGACCCTCGGCGACATCGAGCGCCTGCATCTGCCGGGCCTGGTCGAGGAACGCGCGCCGGTGCTGGCCGGCGGCGTGGTGATCCTGGAGG
Source organism: Rhodanobacteraceae bacterium (assembly GCA_035534135.1). GTDB lineage: Bacteria > Pseudomonadota > Gammaproteobacteria > Xanthomonadales > Rhodanobacteraceae > Metallibacterium. The sequence continues at coordinate 6,227 of DATLSL010000108.1, forward strand.
CCGCCTTCGAGGCGCTCGGCATCGAGCGCCTGATCGCGGTCGAATCGGCGATGCGCGAGGGCATGCTGTGGGATCTGATCGGCCGCGCCGAGGGCCGCGACCCGCGTGCTGCCAGCATCGCCGCCCTCGCCCGCCGCTACGGCGTCGACGACAGCCATGCCGCGCGCGTCGAGGCGACTGCCCTGGCGCTGTTCGACCAGGTGGCACCGGACTGGTCACTCGACGCCGAGGCGCGCGAGTGGCTGTCGTGGGCCGCGCGCGTGCACGAGATCGGACTGGCCATCGCTCACAGCCAGCATCACCGCCACGGCGCCTACATCCTGCGCAATTCGGACCTGGCCGGGTTTTCGCGCCAGGACCAGCAGCTACTGGCAGTGGCGGTCGAGTGCCATCGGCGCAAGCCCGACAAGGCGGTGCTGGCGACGCTGCCGGTGCGGCACAAGCTGCTGGCGCGGCGCATCACCGCACTGCTGCGCCTGGCTGTGCTGTTTCATCGCGCCCGCCGCCCCGAGCCGCTGCCGCCACTGGGTCTGGACGCCCACGACCACCGCCTGCGGCTGGCGCTGCCGCCCGACTGGCTGGAGCACCACCCGCTGACCGTGGCCGATCTCGAAGTCGAACGCACTCAGATCGGCGAGCTCGGGCTGCGGCTGGAGTTGGGCGTGTTCGCGCGCGAGCCCGGCTGAGGCCCGCCGAGCCGGCACGCGGCGAGCGCGTATCATCCGCGCATCGTCCGCCCAACCACTGCCGGCCATGTCGAAACCCCTGCTGCCCCTGCTGCTGTCCGCGCTGTTGCCGCTGGTCGCGTTCGCCGCGCCGGCCAATCCGCCCGCACCCAGGACCGCCGCAAAACCCGCGCCGGCAGCCGCGGCCAGCGTCGCCGCGCCCGCGGCACCAGCGCCGCGCGTGCTGATGCAGACCTCGATGGGCAACATCGTGCTCGAGCTCTACCCGGACAAGGCGCCCAAGACCGTCGCCAACTTCCTCAAGTACGTGCAGGACGGCTTCTACGCCGGCACCGTGTTCCACCGCGTGATCAAGGGCTTCCTGGTGCAGGGTGGGCTGTACACCACCGCGTTGACCGCCAAGCGCACGCGCGCGCCAATCGCCATCGAGGCCAACAACGGCCTCAGCAATCTGCGCGGCACCATCGCCGCCGCGCGCGCCGCCGATCCCAATTCGGCGACCGCGCAGTTTTTCATCAACCTGGTGGACAACCCGCGGCTGGATTTCGTCAGCGACCAGAGCGGCGCCACCTGGGGCTACACCGTGTTCGGCAAAGTCATCCAGGGCATGGACGTGGTGGACAGGATCGGCGACCTGCCGACCGCCGCGCAGGGCCCGTTCAGCGCCGACGTGCCGCATCCGCTGCCGGTGATCGAGTCCGTGAGCGTGCTGCCGGCGGGCGCACCCTTGCCCGCGGCGAAGCCAGCCGCAGCGCCCACGAAGAAGCCGGCCCGCAAGCCCGTCGTGCGGCACTGAGGCGGCGATGCGCGTGCACAGGCCGCCACCGCAAGCCGGGCGCACGGTTGCCGCAGCATGACGGTGCTGCTGATCTCCGACCTGCACCTCGACGCGGCGCGTCCGCGGATCACCGCGCTGTTCGAGCGCTTTCTGCACGAGCAGTGCCGGCAGGCGACAGCGCTGTACATCCTCGGCGACCTGTTCGAGGCGTGGGTGGGCGATGACGACGACAGCGAGCTGCCGGTGCGTGTCGCTGCCGCACTGGCCGACTTGCGCGCGGCTGGCGTGCCGGTGTACTTCATGGCCGGCAATCGCGATTTCCTGCTCGGCGAGGATTACGCACGACGCGCCGGACTCACCCTGCTCGCCGACGGTGCGGTGCATACGCTGGCCGGCACGCCGACCCTGCTGCTGCACGGCGATACCCTGTGCACCGACGACGAGGCCTACCAGGCGTTCCGGCGCCAGGTGCGCGATCCCTCCTGGCAACGCGATTTCCTCGCCCGCACGCTGGCGGCACGCAAGGCCTTTGCCATGCAGGCACGCACCGCCAGCCGCAGCCATCAGCAGGGCGCCCGTGAGGCGCTCATGGACGTCAACGCCGACGCAGTCGCCAACGCACTGCGCGTTGCCGGCGTCAGCCGCATGATCCACGGCCACACCCATCGACCCGCGATCCATGATCTGAGCCTCGACGGCCAGCCGGTACAGCGCATCGTGCTGGGCGACTGGTACGAGCAGGGCTCGGTGCTGCGGGTGACCCGCGAGGCGGCCGAATTGTCGTCTCTCACTGCGGGCACGCTCTCGGCATGAGGCCGCGTCGCCCGCTCACGCTGATGCTCTGCGAGGTAACCCATGTATTACATCGTCGACAGCCCCAAACCGTTTGCCCAAGCCGCTGCCGATCTGCAGGCGGCGGTGATCCGTCACGGGTTCGGTGTCCTGCACGTGCATGATCTCGGCGCGACGCTGCGCAGCAAGGGCATCGCTTTCGCCGAGCAATGCCAGATCTTCGAAGTCTGCAATCCCGGCCAGGCCGCGCGCGTGCTGGCGACGGACATGCGCCTGAACATGGCGCTGCCCTGCCGGATTTCGGTGTACACCGAAAAGGGCCGGACCCGGATCGGCCTGATCCGGCCCGTGCCCATGCTGGCGACGCTGTCGACCGACGCCGACCTGGCCGAAATCGCCGCCGAAGTCGAGACCAAGGTCATCCGGATGGTCGACGAGGCGAAATAGATTTGCGCGCGTCCGCACCGCGCGGAAATCGTTCCGGGCGACTGGTACGAACAGGACTCGGTGTGGCGGATGACGCGCGATCCCATCGAGCCGGCGCCCCGGTCCGGATCGTAAGTCCATCGTAGGGTACGCTTAACCTGCAAGTCATCCCGGCACGGTTTGATGCGGGTTTGCCGCCGCCTCACGAGTTATCGCCATGACGATCCTGCTCGCACTCCCGCCCGCGCCGCGCCCTGCACGACCCGGCTTCGCCGGCATCGCCGGCGTCGCCGTGGCGACGCTGGCGCTGATGGCTGCCGGCCACGCTTCGGCGCGAGAGACCGGCGCGCTGCTGCCCAGCGGCCGCCGCTTGACGCCGGTGGGCATGCTCGCCGCCACGCCCAACTTTCCCACCGGGGTGGTGGCGCTGGGCGACACGGTTGCGGTCCTGGGCAACGGCGCCGGACCGGCGCAGACAATCCGTCTGTTTGCCGCCGGCGATCTCGCCGCACGCGGCGGGCTGGACGCGCGACGCGCAGCACCCCGGGCGGCGGCACCGGGAGCCGCGGTGCTGCCGCGCGCAGCGAACACCACCGACGCCAGGGCGCAACGCGACACCGTGCTGCCGCAGCAGAACCTGTTCCAGGGCATGGCCGCGGCGGCGGACGGCACGCTCTACGTCACCGGCGGCGCCAGCGACAACTTGCTGGCGCTGCGTCGGCGCGACGGCAGGCTGCAGGTGGCACGGCGCTACGCCCTGCAATGGCAGCCGTTTCCAGGCACGCAATATCCCTACCAGTACGGCGGTGATCGCAGCCAGCCGCGGCACTTCTATCCCGACAGCGTGGTGCTCGGTCCGAGCGGCGCGCACGCCTACGTCACCGGCCTGCTGGCCAACAGCCTGGCCCGCATCGACCTCGCCAGCGGCGCGACCGACTATCTCAACGTCGGTGCCTATCCGTTTGCGGTGACGCTGGCCGACGGCGGCGCCCGGCTGGTGGTCAGCGACTGGGGCGGCAACGGCGTGACCGTGATCGACCGCGGCGCGTGGCGCGTCGCGGGACACATCGCCACCGGACCTGCGTTTGCCTCCGACAACACCGGCGGCGGCGCGCATCCCACGGCGCTCGTCGCCGAGCCCGGCAGCGCCACCGTGTGGGTGGCCGACAGCAATCTCGACCGCATCGTGGCGGTGGACGTGCATCGCCTGCGCGTGGTGCGGAGCATCGACGACGCGCCCTACCGCGGCGCGCCACCGGGCAGCGTGCCGGATGCGCTCGCCATCGCCGGTGGCCGCCTGTTCGTCGCCAACGCCGGCAATGACGATATCGCCGTCTTTGCACTGCGTGACGGGCGCCGGCTGGGACTGATCCCCAGCGGCTGGTATCCAAGTGCGCTCGCCGTCGCTGACGGTGCACTCTACGTCACCGCTGCCAAGGGTCTGGGCAGCGGCCCCAATCTCCGCCACCAGTGGGTCGGCACGATGATGCACGGCCTGCTGCAGCGGGTGGATCTCGCAGAGCTGCCGCAATCGCTGCCCGCGTGGACCGCCGCTGCGTTGCGCAACGACGGCTTTGCGTCCGCGCAGCGCAACGCGCTGGCCACCACCAACGTCGCAGCGACGCAATGGCTGCACGCGCACATCCGCCACGTCGTCTTCATCCTGCGCGAGAACAAGACCTTCGACGAGGACTTCGGCCGTTACGCCGCCGCCGGACCCTGGGCCGACCCGAAACTCGATCTCTACGGTCCGCGCGAACTGCCCAACCTCTACGCGCTGGCCGCGCGCAGCGCGCTGTTCGTCAACTTCGACGCCGACGGCGAAGTCACCTCGCAGGGCCATCAGTGGACCACGGCGGGCGTCGACTCGGACTTCGTGCAGCGCACCTGGCCGCAGTACTACTCAGGCCGCGGGCTGGTCGCGAACTCCGGCTGGACGCAGGCGCTCGATCCCAAAGCGGCCGGTGCGCGCGATCCGTTCGCGATCTACCGCAACCTGTCCGCGCTCGGGCATTGGTCCAACCCCTGGATCAGCTATCCGGCGCGGCTGTTCCTGTTCAACGATCTCCTCGCGCACGGCGTGTCATTCGAGGACTTCGGCGAGTTCGCCTCACGCTCGCGGCTCGGCGCCATCTCGCCGGCGCTGCGCGCCCACCTCGCCGTGGACTATCCGGCCTGGGACCGTCTGGTGCTCGATACGCAGCGCGCCGCGATCGCCGATCGCTGGATCCGCGCCCACGCCGATCATCTGCCGCGGGTGCTGTACCTGTGGCTGCCCGACGACCACACCGCGGGTGCGACGCCCTGCTATCTGACGCCGGACGCCTACGTCGCCGACAACGACCGCGCCACCGCGGACGTGATCCACACGCTGTCCACGCTGCCCGCCTGGAAGCACACGCTGGTGCTGATCACCGCGGACGACGCGCAGTCGGGCGCCGACCACATCGACGCGCACCGCACGCTGGCGGTCGCCGCAGGACCGTGGGTGCGACCGGGCGCGCTGGTCACGGCGCACACCTCGCAGGTCGATCTGTTGCGCACCATCGAAGCCGTGGCGGATGTGCCGCCGATGTCGCAGTGGGACGCCAACGCGCACGTGCTTGCCGGGCCCTGGCGCGTGCATCCGGACCTGACCGCAGTGCCGGTGCTGCCGCGCCAGGTGGCGCTCGCGCGCAATCCCGGCAGCTGCCCGGCCGACTCGCCGCTGCGCGGCTATCCGCTGGCGCCGGGGCACGCGCTTGCCGTCGCGGGCGTTGCCCGCTACACGCCGGTGACGTTGCTGAAAGTGCCGGGGCCGGTGCAGATGCGCGAGGCCTGGCTGGCCAGCCGCGGCCCGGCGGCCTACGCCGCGATGCTGGCGC
>DATLSL010000109.1:0-2146 GCA_035534135.1 Rhodanobacteraceae bacterium
CTTGAGGCCAGCAATCCCTACTTCGCCAGCCATCTGATCCATGCGATGCAAGGGTGGCTATTCCAGCCTGCCATGAAAGATGGTCATCCGGTTGCGATCACGGTCCAGCAGGAGATGAACTTCCAGGTGGATTCCCTCTAGGGAACCTCTGAACAAGTCCATCGTGGACTTGTCAGAGGGCGCCGAGTCCGGCGCAGGTCCGGACTCGGCTACGCCGCATCAAGCACATGCGTGCTCGATGCGCGGCAAGCCGTCCATGGCTTGAGGAAGGTCTGAACTAGTTCAGACCTTCCCTAGGACGATCTCAGTGCGTTACGCCCGCGGCGATGCGGGCATCGCCGTCGGTGCGCAGCGACACCTCGATGATCAGGCGCAGCGCGGCGATCACCGTGTCCAGTGCCATGCTGGGTGCGCTGCCATGCTGTGCGGCCTGCGCCGGCAGGAACGGGATATGCACGAAGCCGCCGCGCACGCTGCGCCGCTGCGCCAGGGCGTGCATCAGGCCGTAGAAGACGTGGTTGCAGACGTAGGTTCCGGCGCTCTGCGAGATCGCGGCCGGAATGCCGGCGTCGGTCAGCGCCGCCAGCGCGGCCTTGATCGGCAGCGTGCTGAAGTAGGCCGCCGGCGCGCCGGTGATCACCGGCTGGTCGATCGGTTGCCGGCCGCGATTGTCCGGAATGCGTGCGTCGTCGACGTTGATCGCGATGCGCTCCAGCGACAGCCGGTCGCGGCCGCCGGCCTGACCGACCGCGATCACCAGTCGCGGCCGGGTCGATGCCAGTGCCGCATCCAGCGCCGCCAGCGCGTCGTCGAAAGCGGTCGGCAGCCGCGCGACCTCGAGGCGATGCCCGCCGATGCGCCGGCCGCGCAGCGCGCGCACGGCTTCCCAGGACGGATTGATCGTCTCGCCGCCGAACGGCTCGAAGCCGGTCAGCAGCACACACGGCGGAGCGGAAGCGGGGCGGCGGGTGGTCATGGCGGGTCTCCGGTGCATTCAGCGGAACGCGAGCGCGCTCATCAGGACCAGATTGAACGCCAGCAGCAGCAGCGCCGTCGGCCACTGCGCGCGGATCACCGCGTAGGGGCTGTCGAGCTCCAGCAGCGCCACTGGCACGATGTTGAAGTTGGCCGCCATCGGCGTCAGCAGTGTGCCGCAGTAGCCGCAGAGCATGCCCAGCGCACCGACGATCGCAGGGCTGGCGCCGTGCAGTTCGATCAGCAGCGGCAGACCGATGCCGGCGGTGATCACCGGAAACGCGGCGAAGGCGTTGCCCATGATCACGGTGAACACGACCATGCCGAAGCCGTAAGCGAGCACACAGGCGAGCCGACTGTCGGTGGGGATCACCATGCCGACCCCATGCGCGATGTCCTGGCCGACGCCGCTCTGGGTGAACACGCCGCCCAGCGCGGCCAGCACCAGCGGCAGCAGCGCCGCCCAGCCCAGCGTGTCCAGCAGGCGGCGGCCCTCGCGCACGGCGGCCAGCGCCGGTGCCTGGGTCAGGCGCAGCGCGGCGAGCACGGCCAGCAGCGAAGCCAGCGCCAGTCCGGTCAGAGTCATCTGGTTGACGGCGAACAGGCGATGGCCGTCGACGACCATGTAGCCACCCAGCACGGCCACCAGCACGGTGACGCCGGGGATCAACAGCGCCGGCAGGAACAGCCGATGGCCCAGCCGCATCGCGCTCGACAGGCGCATTTCCGGCGAGACCTCCTCGACCTGCACGCGACGCATGCGCGGGGCCAGCACCGCCAGCAGCAGCACGCCAACGCCGGCGATCTGCGCGGGCAGCGGGTTACCGGTGGCGCTGGCCTTCAGCACGCCATCGCCGCCGCCGAACAGCAGCGCCAGCACCGCCCAGAACGCCGCCGCGGCGATGCGGCGCTCGCGCAGGTTGATCCACGCCGCCGCAGCGAGAAACGCCGCCAGCAGCCAGTAGGCGTATTCAATCCTCAGCATGCGCGGCCTCGGCAGCAGCGGCGACGGCGCGGCGGCGGTTCAGCGCGCGCTCGAACAGCAGCACGCGCAGGGTGTGGATCACGAACGCGGCGATCGCGGTCGGCAGCGCCCACAGCGCGATCGCCAGCGGCGCCAGCACGATGCCGTGGGTGGCATAGAAACCCTGGATCAGCAGCACCGCGCCCA
>DATLSL010000110.1:0-13434 GCA_035534135.1 Rhodanobacteraceae bacterium
GCGCAAGATCCTGCGCCCGTGGAAACTGCGTGCACGCATCGCCTGGCAACGGCTGCGGGGTGACGATCCGCACCGGCGCTACGACCTCAACATCATGATCGAGCACGTGCGCCCGGAATACGCGCCGATCGCACGCCGCAACGTGCTGCTGCCGCATCCGGAATGGTTCCTCGACAGCGACCGTGTCGCGCTGCCGGTCATCGATCACGTATTCGCGCAGACGCAGCACGCGCTGACGCTGTTCGACCAGCTCGGCTGCCACGTCACCTATACCGGCTTCACCAGCGAGGATCGTCGCGATCCCGCGGTGCCGCGCGAACGCGCGTTCTTTCATCTGGCCGGACGCAGCCAGAACAAGGGCACCGGGCGCCTGCTGGCGCTGTGGCGGCGACATCCGGAGTGGCCGCGGCTGACCGTGGTGCAGAACCCGCGCACCGCACTGCCAGGCGCGGCGGCGGCCAACATCGACCATCGCGTGGACTATCTCGACGATGCCGAGCTGCAGCGTCTGCAGAACGCGCACGTGTTCCATCTGTGCCCGTCGGAGACCGAGGGCTTCGGCCACTACATCGTCGAGGCGATGGGACTGGGCGCTCTGGTGATCACCCTCGACGCACCGCCGATGCATGAACTGGTGACGTCCGAGCGCGGTCTGCTGGTCGCGGTCGGCGGCTCCGGCTCGCAGAATCTGGCGACGACCTATTTCTTCGATGAGGCGGCGATGGAAGCCGCGGTGGCGCACGCGCTGGCGCTGGATGAGGCCACGATCGCGCGTCTCGGCGCCGCTGCACGTGCCTGGTTCGAGAGCAATGACGCCGCGTTCCGCGTCCGCCTCGACGCTGCCGTGCACGCGGTGGCCTCGGAGTGAAATCTCAAAGCGGTTTGAAAAACCGCTCCGGCACAAGGGCGCAGTGGATCAGCCGCGGCACCGCCGCGGCCCGCTGCGCGCCGCAGCCAGGGATGGCGAAGGCCGGACTTGGACAGCAAAGCGGAGGCGTCGCTGTCCAAGTGCCGCCGCGACGAGCACGCAAGTGCTTGTCGCGACAAAGGTGGCGCGGCTTTGCCGCGCCCGTTTGCTTGCAAACCGCGGCAGGATGCCCGGTTTTGCAAACTGAGCCTCAGAGCGGCTGCGCGTACATCCAGCGCAGGGTGTCGACGAAGGTGATCTGCGGCAGCGCGCCGATGCAATCGTGCAGCCGCGCAGCCGATCCGACCAGACGCCGCACCTCGTGGCTGCGCACGAAGGCGGGATTGACCCGCACCTCGATCGCGTAGCCGGCGATCTCCGCCATCATCGCCAGCACCTCGGCGAGCGTATATGCGCGTCCGCTGCACAGGTTCAACACGGCGCCCGCGGGCGCTCGGGCCAGCAGGCGTGCGTACGCCATCGCCACTGCGCGCACGTCGAGGAAATCGCGCGCGACATCGATGTTGCCGAGCTCGATCACGCGCGCACCGCGGCGGAAGTGATCGACGATCTTCGGGATCAGGAACTGCACGCTCTGGCCGACACCGGTGTAGTTGAACGGCCGCACCAGGGTGATCGGCAGGCGGTCCAGCCACAGCCGCGCCATGTGCTCCATGGCGAGCTTGCTGACCGCGTAGTCGTTGCTCGGCGCCGGCGGCGTGTCCTCGTCGATCGGCTCGACGTCGGCATTGCCGTAGACATTGGCGCTGCTGGCGAGAATCACCGCGCGCGGCGCCTGCGCCAGCGACGCCAGCGCGGCCAGCAGGTTGCGGGTACCGGCGACGTTGACCCGATACAGCGATTCGACATCGTCATGCGCCACAGAGGCGATCGCGGCGAGATGAATCACGGCATCAGGCGCGGCCGCGTGCACGGCCTCGTTCAGCGCGGCGCGATCGAGCAGATCCACGCTGAGGCCGTCGACGGGGCCGCTGCCGGCATGCGCTTGCGCCAGGCCGATCACCTCATGGCCCGCAGCTTCCAGCTCGCGGCGCACGTAGTGGCCGGTAAAACCGCTGTGCCCGGTGAGCAGGATCCGCCGGCGCGTGGATTCAGTGCGAGAAGCCATGCGCAACCCGTCGCAGGTCGGCCTCGACCATCATCGCGCACAGCTGCTCGAGCGTGGTCTGCGGCGCCCAGCCGAGCTCCGCGCGCGCGCGCGCAGCGTCACCGATCAGCAGATCGACCTCGGCCGGACGATGGAATCGGGGATTGACGCGCACCAGTACGCGCCCGCTGCGGGCATCGACGCCGGTCTCGTCGAGACCGCTGCCGCGCCAGACCAGCTCGTGACCCACGGCGCGGAATGCCATGGTCACGAAATTGCGCACGCTCTCGGTGCGGCCGGTAGCCATCACATAGGTCTCAGGCGCTGCCGCCTGCAGCATCCGCCACATGCCGTCGACGTACTCGCGGGCGTAGCCCCAGTCGCGCTTGGCGTCGAGGTTGCCCAGCTCCAGCACGTCGAGCTTGCCGAGCTTGATGCGCGCGACGGCGTCGGTGATCTTGCGGGTGACGAACTCGCGCCCGCGCAGCGGCGACTCGTGATTGAACAGGATGCCGCTGGCGCCGAAGATGCCGTAGGACTCGCGGTAGTTGACCGTGGCCCAGTGCGCGAACAGCTTGGCAACGCCGTAGGGACTGCGTGGATAGAACGGTGTGCGCTCGTCCTGCGGCATCGTCTGCACCTTGCCGAACATCTCCGAGGTCGAGGCCTGGTAAAAGCGGATGCCCGGGTCGATCGCGCGAATCGCCTCGAGCAGGTTCAGCGCGCCGATGCCGGTGATGTGCGCGGTGGTCACCGGCTGGTCGAAGGACACGCCGACGAAGCTCTGCGCGGCCAGGTTGTAGACCTCCTGCGGTCGCCATTGCTGCAGCAGGCGCATGCTGCAACCCGGATCGGTGAGGTCGTACTCGACCAGCGTCAGCTGCGGATGCTGCGCAATGCCGAGTTCCTCGATGCGCCAGAAGTTGACCGAGCTGGTGCGGCGATAGGTACCGACCACGCGATAGCCCAGCTCGAGCAGCAGCGCGGCAAGGTAGGCACCGTCCTGGCCGGAGATGCCGGTGATCATGGCGGTTTTCATGGATTGTCCTCTTCACGAGACCGGGGCCAGCCAGCGACACGGGCTGCCGTGCCGACAACCGGAACCCGCACACTCGAACCGGCTGCAGAGGGCGAACTCCGTACTCGGCCCATGGCAATCGCAGCGGACTTCGCTCCGGAAAGCACCGCTTCGCCCGTCGCTTCGTGATGCCGCTACCGTTTTTTCCGCCGCAGGCCGCTAGTATCCCGCTAGTATCCGTAGTTTGGCATGCAGCGAGGGTCCGCCGACAGAATCGGCTACGCTTGCTGGGTCACCGGATCGCGGCAGCGCATCGCGAATCGTCAACGCAAAGGGTTGCCGCACGTTGATTCATGCACGAGACAGTGTTGGGCGGCAGGGCCCATGCATACTCGTACTCGCACCAGGAGCATGCCGTGTGTTCGCGAGCATGGTGCACGGCGCAACCAAGGATTCAGCGCATGGCATCTGTCAACCTGGTGTTTCGGGACAACGGCTTCGGTCTGTCGCGGGATTTTCGCCTGCTGGCCGCGGCGCTGCGCCGTCAGGGCTGCGACGTGGCGATCACCGCGCTCGGTGCGGAACATGAACGCTGGCGGCGCAGCAAGCGCATCCGCACCTACGTCCGCGCGCAACGCTTCGTTCACCGCATGGGTCTGCGCGTGCGGCCGCCGCGGCAGTTCGATATCAACGTCATGTTCGAGCACGTCTGGCCCGACCGTCTGCTGCACGCCCGGCGCAATGTCGCACTGCCCAATCCCGAATGGTTCGATCGCCGCGATCTGCGCTACCTGCCACAGATCGACGCGGTCTGGGCGAAGTCGGACCACGCGGTCGGCATCTTCGAGCAACTGGGTTGCCACGCCTTGCGCCTGGGCTTCGACAGCGAGGACCGCTTCGATCCTGCGGTGCGTCGCGAACGTCGCTTTTTCCATCTCGCCGGCGCCAGCCGCACCAAGGGTACGCGTCGGCTGATCGATCTCTGGAGCCGGCATCCCGAATGGCCGACTCTGACCGTCCTGCAGGATCCGCGCGAAGCCTGGGCAGCGCCGCTGGCAACGAATATCCGTCATCGCATCGAATACCTCGATCCGGCGCAGATGGCCCAGTTCAGTGAACTGAAACGGCTGCAGAACCAGCACGCCTTTCATGTCTGCACTTCCGAGACCGATGCCTGGGGGCACTATCTGGTCGAGGCGCTGGGCGTCGGCGCGGTCACGATGACGGTGGACGCGCCACCGATGAACGAGCTGGTCACGCCGGAACGCGGTCTGCTGGTGCCCTACAGCAAGACCGAGCCGATGGCGCTGGCGACGCGCTACTTCTTCGACGAAGCGGCCATGGCCGACACCGTGCGGCGTGCGGTCGCGCTCAGCGACGCCGAGATCGCGGGCCTGCGTGAGCGCGCACGGGCCTGGTACGACGACAACCGCCGGGCCTTCGTGCGTCGCGTCGGCGCCGCACTCGATTCCACCCTGCAGTGAATCGCGCGGCCGCGATGCCGGCAGCGCTGGCGTCGGTGGGGCTGGTGCTCTGTGCGCTGCTTGCGACCACGCAGTTTCCGCAACCGTTCAGCGCCAGCTACGGCGCCGACCTGATGCTGCTGGCGCTGCTGCTGGCGGGTCGCGCGCCATGGCGCGAGCTGGCCGCGCATCCATTCGCGCGCCTGCTGCTGCTGTTTGCGATGTATGGCATTGCGCAGGCGGCACTGGCGACGCAGCGTGTGCCGGACATCGGTTTCATGTCGCAGCTCACCGCCGTGTCAGCCCCGGTGAAACTCGGCGCCTTCGCCTGCGTGATCGGCTGGTGGCTGGCCGAGCATCCGCGCTGGACCTGGCCGGCGCTGACACTGATGCTGGCGGGGATGGCCGCGTGGACCCTGGCGGAGCTGCCTTGGGGCGACCTTGCCACACTCGCCGACGGCAGTCTGCGCCTGCGCCTGGGCTATGCCGAGAACCTGGTCGGCATGCTGGCCGCGATCGCCGTGCTGGGGCTGGCGCTGCAGGCGCAGCGCGGGCGCTGGCCGGCCGCCGCGATCATGCGCGTTGGCGTTGCCACCCTGATGCTGCTCGGGCTGGTCTTGTTTGTCGCCGCGCTGCTGTTCGCGCAGTCGCGCGGTGCCTGGCTGGCCCTGGCCCTGGTGCTGCCGCTGGCGTCGATCGGTATGCGCCGCGCCGGCGCAGAACGGCCGCATGACAGCGATCGCCGCCTGGGCGCAGCGGCCGGATTGCTGGCGCTGGTTCTGGTGGCGTGGTTTCTGAGCCAGCCGCGGGTCGACGAACGTCTGCTCGGCGGCTGGACGCTGGCGCAGGCGCTGCTGCACGGCGATCGCGCCGTGCTGGAAACGTCGTCGGTCGGGCTGCGGCTGGACCTGGTCGCGCTGGGCATCAAGGCCTGGCTGCAGGCGCCGCTGTTCGGCTGGGGCCTGCGCAGCATCGGGCCGCTGATCGCGGCCTCCGGGCTGCACTGGGGCAGCTACGTGCCGCCGCATCTGCACAACGCCTATCTGCAGATCGCGGTCGGTCTCGGTGCGCTCGGACTGGCGCTGCTGGCGGCGATGTGCGGCGTGCTGCTGCGCGATCTGTGGCGCGCGCGGCGTCTGCCGCAGCTCGATCCGCGTCTGTGCTGGACCCTGCTCGGCAGCCTGGCGATCGTGCTGATCGTCAACGCCTTCGATTTCCTGCTCTGGAGCAACGGCTACATGCGCACGCCGCTGATGATCCTGTTCGGCGCCGCGCTGGGCATGTCGCTGCGCTTGCGCCGCCTGGGTGTCAGCGGGGCCGCTGCAGCAGCCACAGGCGGATGAACTTCTGCCGCACGTAGTTGGCCTCGACGCTGGCATAGACCAGGCCGCGCCAGCCGTCGCGGAAGCCGCCACGCAGCAGGTAGCCGCGCAGGAAACGCCAGCCCGGGTTGAGCAGGATGTTGGCGAGGCGCGCGCGCCGCCCCGCGGCGTGCATGTGCGCCGCCATCATCTGCGCGTAGCGGTCCAAACGCTGCAGCTGATCGTCGAGCGAGCGGTAGGCGTGATGCTCGAGATCGCCGGCCAGCGTCGCCACCGCGCCGTCGACCTCGACGTGCTCGTGGATCTCGCGGTCGCCGCGAAAACCGCCGCGGCGACGGTCGAACAGCCGCAGCACGCGATCGGGATAGGCATTGCCGTGACGCAGGAAGGCGCCGAAATACTCGGTGGCGCGCGCACAGCGGTAGCCGGCGGCGGGGAAGCCGGCGGCGCGCGCGGCCTCGATGCTGGCGCGCAGCGCTGGCGTCACCCGCTCGTCGGCGTCGAGGAACAGGATCCAGTCATGGGCGGCGTTGCGCACGGCGTGATCCTTCTGCGTGCGGTAGCCGTCGAACGCCCGCAGCAAAACGCGCGCACCGCGGGCGGCGGCCCGCTCGCAGGTGGCATCGGTCGAACCGGAATCCACCACCACGATCTCGTCGCAGAACGCCAGCGAGTCGAGGCAGGCCTCGATGCGGTCGGCCTCGTTGAGGGTGATCACGCAGGCGGAGATCGGCGGGCGGGCGGACATCGGCGGCAGGGTCGGTGCGATGCGATGCGATCAGTGTAGCCGCGGCCGGAGCGCGCGCAGCGCTCGGGTAAACTGCCGCGGCCCTCTCCGCGCCGAGTGCACGATGCGCTCCCATCCCTACCGTTACGACGCCCTGCGCGCGCTGTGGCCCTGGCTGCCGCTGTGGCTGCTGGTCGCACTGGGCGCGATCTTCCAGCACGGCCCGATGCCGATCTTTTCCACCCGCGCGTTGTCGGTGGCGTGGGAGATGTGGCACGGCCATCACTTCCTGGTGCCCTACCTCAACGGCGCGCCCTACAGCGACAAGGCGCCGCTGCTGTTCTGGCTGATCCATCTCGGCTGGGCAGTGGGCGGCGTCGGCGACGTCTGGCCACGCCTGCTCGAAGTGCTGATCGGCGCGGTCGAGCTGGTGCTGGCGGCGGCGCTGGCGCGCCGGCTGTTCCCCGATCGCCCCTGGGTCGGCCGCGCGACGCCGTGGCTGCTGATGGCATTCGGCTACGGTTTCCTGTTCGGCCTGCAGATCATGTACGAGGTGCTGCTGGCCGCCTGCGTGCTGGGCGCACTGCTGGCGCTGACGCCGGGGCCGCGTCGCGAGGCGCCGCGCTTCGGCTGGTTCGCGCTGGCGGTCGGCTTGGGCCTGTTGACCAAGGGTCCGGTGATGCTGCTGCACGTGATCTTCCCCTGGCTGCTGGGCCCGCTGTGGAACGACTGGGCACGCCGCGAGCGTCGGCGCTGGTATCTCGGCGGCGCACTGGCGCTGCTGGCCGGCGTGGCGATGCTGCTGGCGTGGGCGCTGCCGGCGGCCTGGGCCGGCGGCGCGGTATATCGAAACCAGTTGCTGTTCCATCAGACCGCCGGCCGCGTGGTGGATGCCTTCGCGCACGCCAAGCCGTTCTGGTGGTATCTGCCGCTGCTGCCGGTACTGATCTTTCCGTTCGCGCTGTGGCCGCGGGCGTGGGCAGCGCTGGGTTTGCTGCGACGGCCGTTCGAGCCGGGACTGCGCTTCCTGTTCGTCTGGCTGGGGCCGCTGCTGCTGGCGTTTTCGCTGGTCAGCGGCAAGCAGCCCTACTACCTGCTCCCGGATTACGCCGGCTTTGCCATGCTGCTGGCGGCAGCCGTTGCGCATCTGCGCGAGCGCCACGTCGGCCTGGCGCGCAGCGCCTGGCTGACGCCGTGGCCGCTGGCGCTGGCCAGCTTCGCGCTGGCGCTGGCGCTGATCGCGCTGCCGCGGCTGGTCGCCCACGGACAGGTCGCCAATCACTGGTTCGCGGCACTGGCGCCGGTCAGCCCCGGCTTTGGCGTGATCTACCTGCTGCTCGGCCTGCTGTTGCTGCTGCGCGGGCGCGGCGAATTGCGCCGCATCGCTTTCGCCGGCCTGGTCGGGGCCGCCGCCGCCAACGGCCTGTTCAGCCTGACCCTGTGGCCGGCGTTCAATCTGCAACCCGCCGCCACACTGCTGGCACGCGCCGAGGCGCAGGGTCGGCCGATCGCCAATCTCGGTCTCTACGACGGCCAGTATCACTATCTGGGCCGGCTGACGCGGCCGATCGCCCGGCTCGACGATGGCCAGGCGCTCACGAACTGGGCCGCGGCACACCCCGATGGCCTGATCATCGACTACCCGGCGCGACTGCAGCCGGCCGATCTGCGCGATGCGCTCTACGTGCAGCCGTTTCGTGCGGTCTGGCTGGTGATCTGGCCGGCGCCCAGTCTGGCTGCGCTGCGCGCAGGCCACACGCCGCCCGAGCCGCACTCGCCAACGGTGCTGTATCCGCCCGACGATCCGCGCTATCGCGCGCTGCGCTGAGTACCCAGTCGCCGTGAACACCGAGACCATCGTCCGCCTGCGCGCCCAATGCGGCGGCCCGCGCGATGGCGCCCTGCTGCGTTTCGCGCTGGGCCAGGCGCTGCTGGCGATCGGCGATGCCGCGGCAGCGGCGACCGAGCTGCGCGCCGCGGTGGGTTTCGATCCGCACTACTCGGCGGCATGGAAACTGCTGGGCAAGGCCCTGCAGGCGACCGGCGATCTCGATGGCGCGGTCAGCGCCTGGCGCGCGGGCATGGCGGTCGCCGAAGCCCGCGGCGATGTGCAGGCGGCCAAGGAGATGCGGGTGTTTCTGCGCCGCATCGAGTCCGCGCCGCGCTGATCAGGCGCCGCGCGAGGCCACGCTGGCCGGCTCGCCGGACGGGCGGTCCGACCAGCGCCGATAAGTCCACTGATACTGGGTGTAGGCGCGCTCGACGCAGGCCTCGACGCCGCGATTGAGTGCGGTCGCCGCAATGACTGGATCGGCATCGGTCAGGCCTGCCGGCGCCGGCAGAAAATGCAGGCGGAACCCGGCCCCGCGCGGCAGCCGCTGCATGAAAGCGAACAGCACCGTGGCACCGGTGCGCGCCGCCAGCCGCGGCAGCAGCACCATGGTGTGTGCGGGGGTGCCGAAGAATGGCGCGTACGTGCCCTCGCCGCGCCCCGGCTGCTGGTCGGGCAGGATGCCCACCACCCCGCCCGCGGCGAGACGCTTGTAGAGCACGCGCACGCCGGCGCCGTCGGTGCGCACCTGCTCGGGCGCAAACTCCCCGCGTGCGCGCTTGAGCAGCGGTTCCCACTGCGCGCGCGGCGGCGGCCGATCGAGGATGGCCAGCGCGGTGCGCGCGCCCAGCCCGTGATTGAGCAGTTCCCAGCAGCCGAGATGCGGCGCGGCCACGATCAGTCCGCGGCCACCGCGGCGCGCGGCCTCGAGCAGCTCCAGGCCTTCAACCTCGCGCACCAACGCCAGCGCGCGCCGCGCGCCGCCGCCCCAGACCTTGCCCAGCTCCAGCAGACCCTTGCCGGTTTCGCGCAGACATTCGCGCGCCAGCACAGCGCGAGCCTCGGCATCGAGTTCGGGGCGCGCGATCGCCAGGTTTTCCTCGACGTGCCGGCGCTCGCGCCGCTGCAGGCGCCAGACCAGTCCGCCCAGCGTCGCGCCCGCCGCGTGCAAGGCGCGCAGCGGCAGCACACCGGCCAGGCGCAGCAATCCATAGGCGAGGGCAACCGTGGGGCGCATGCGGGCTCCGGCGAAAGCCGCGAGTGTAGCCGCGCTTGTGCCGGCACCGGAGCGGTGCTATCACGCCACGTCCCGCTGCCCTGCCGGTTCCATCGATGCCGTCCGGCCCATTCGCCACCGATTCACGCCCGGGCCATCCGCCAGGATGATCGCCCTGATCCAGCGCGTCAGCGAAGCCCGCGTCGAGGTGGACGCCGCGACCGTGGGCGCGATCGGGCCCGGACTGCTGGCACTGATCGCGGTCGAACCCGCCGACGGCGAGGCCCAGGTGGCGCGCCTGCTCGAACGCCTGCTCGGCTACCGCGTGTTTGCCGATGACACCGGGCGCATGAACCGTTCGCTCGCGGACAGCGGCGGCGGCCTGCTGCTGGTCAGCCAGTTCACCCTCGCCGCCGACACCCGCAAAGGCATGCGCCCCGGCTTCGACACCGCCGCGCCGCCGGCGCAGGCGCAGACGTGGTTCGAACGGCTGGTCGAACGCGCGCGAGCGGCGCATCCCGTGGTCGCGAGCGGGCGCTTCGGCGCCGCCATGCGCGTGCACCTGGTCAACGACGGACCGGTCACCTTCTGGCTGCAGACGCGATGAACATCGGCCGCGGCCGCCGGGAACATCCGGCTTGATCTCTGGTCAGAAAATCACCATATCGCTATACTGAGCGGTTCAACTCCCAGGCGGTGCCGGCATGGCCAACAACCCCCACGAGCAGCAGTCCGAAATCAAGCAGCTCATCACCAAGGGCCGCGAACAGGGCTACCTGACCTACGCGGAGGTCAACGATCACCTGCCGGACGACATCGTCGACCCGGAGCAGATCGAAGACATCATCGGCATGATCAACGGCATGGGCATCGAGGTGCACGAGGTTGCGCCCGATACCGAGTTGCTGCTGCCGGAAGCGCCGACCAGCGGCGTGGACGACGAAACCGCCACCGAGGAAGCCGTCGCGTTGCTGTCGGCGGTGGACGCCGAGGTCGGCCGCACCACCGATCCGGTGCGCATGTACATGCGCGAGATGGGTACCGTCGAGCTGCTGACCCGCGAGGGCGAGATCGCCATCGCCAAGCGCATCGAGGAAGGCCTGAACCAGGTGCAGACCGCGCTGGCCAGCTTCCCGTGGGCGATCCAGCTGCTGCTCGAGGAGTACGACCAGCACCTCGACGGCAAGAAGCGCCTGTCCGAGATCCTCGCCGGCTTCAATGATGTCGAGGTCCCCGGGCCGGTGCCGCCGGTGGCGCTGGTCGAGGCCATCGAGGCCGCCGACGACGATCTTGCCGACGACACCAAGGTCAAGGTCGAGGGTGAGGAGGAAGAGGCCGTCGCCACCGGGCCCGATCCGGTCGAGGTGCGCCGGCGCATGGACGAGCTGCGCGCGTTCTATGCCAGGTTCGAGAAGGCCGCGGCCAGGACCGAACCGGGCGAGCGCAAGCAGCAGAAGGTGCGCGAGCACATGTCCGAGGCGTTCCTCAAGCTCAAGCTGCCGTCGGCGCTGATCGACGGCATGGTCAAGAAGCTGCGCGAGATCGTCAACGACGTGCGTCGCCACGAGCGCGAGATCATGGATCTGTGCGTGCGCTCCTCGCGCATGCCGCGCGACGAGTTCCTGGCCAACTTCCCCAGCAACGAGACCAACCTGGCCTGGGCCGACCATCTCGGCCGCAGGAAGCAGCGCTGGGCGCCGGCGATCAAGAATCGCCGCGACGTCATCGTCGCCGCGCAGGAAAAGCTGGCGTCGATCGAACGCATGCTGTTCCTGCCGCTGACCGACATCAAGGAAATCAACCGCTCGCTGTCGATCGGCGAGGCCAAGGCGCGGCGCGCCAAGAAGGAGATGGTCGAGGCCAACCTGCGTCTGGTGATCTCGATCGCCAAGAAGTACACCAACCGCGGCCTGCAGTTCCTCGACCTGATCCAGGAAGGCAACATCGGCCTGATGAAGGCGGTCGACAAGTTCGAATACCGCCGCGGCTACAAGTTCTCGACCTACGCGACGTGGTGGATCCGCCAGGCCATCACGCGCTCGATCGCCGATCAGGCGCGCACCATCCGCATCCCGGTGCACATGATCGAGACGATCAACAAGCTCAACCGCATTTCCCGCCAGATGCTGCAGCAGTTCGGCCGCGAGCCGACGCCGGAGGAGCTGGCCAAGGAAATGGAGATGCCCGAGGACAAGATCCGCAAGGTGATGAAGATCGCCAAGGAGCCGATCTCGATGGAGACCCCGATCGGCGACGACGAGGACTCGCATCTGGGCGACTTCATCGAGGACACCAACATCGAGTCGCCGGTGGACTCGGCCACCAACACCGGCCTGACCGAAACCGTGCGCGACGTGCTCGCCGGCCTGACTCCGCGCGAGGCCAAGGTGTTGCGCATGCGCTTCGGCATCGACATGAACACCGATCACACGCTGGAAGAGGTCGGCAAGCAGTTCGACGTCACCCGCGAGCGCATCCGCCAGATCGAGGCCAAGGCGCTGCGCAAGCTGCGCCATCCCAGCCGCTCGGAGCAGCTGCGGTCGTTTCTCGATACCGAGTGACGCACGGCGTACCTTGAGGATCGACCGACGCCCGCGAATCGCGGGCGTCGTGCTGTGCGGCAGCCGCTACACTGCCGGCATCGGCATGCGGGCCTGTAGCTCAATGGTCAGAGCACGGGACTCATAATCCCTTGGTTCCAGGTTCGAGTCCTGGCGGGGCGTGGTGACGCGCCTGCGGACTGCCAGTGGCAGTCCGCGCGGAGCCGAGCGCCCGCGCAGGGAAGCGCGGGCGGGCGCACGCACCAGGGAAGGGTGATGCGACAATCGCCGCGAGGGCCTGTAGCTCAATGGTTAGAGCAGGGGACTCATAATCCCTTGGTTCCAGGTTCGAGCCCTGGCAGGCCCACCATCTCGCGACCGACCCTCCCTGGTTCCGCACCCCGGCCCCGGACCTCCCAGTCCGGGCGCTCGACTTCGCTCAACGTTTCCGTGATTCACCGGGATTGGACCCTCCTGCGCGCATCAACCGCTCGCCAAGCCTGAGTGGTGGCGAGCGCGCGCCCACTGCCCTCGCCCTCGCCTTCGGCGCCTGCTGCATAATGGCGCGCGCTGATTCCCAGGGGGGCGGGCCGTTGCGCACCATCGCAGTCCAGTCGACCGCACGCAGGGAATGGGTTCGGCTGGACGTGCCGGTCAGCGGGCGATCATGACCCCGCCACGAGGTGCCCTCACCCCGGAGCAGGCCGCGCGGCAGACCATCGACACCCTGCTCGGCGCCGCCGGCTGGGCGGTGCAGAATCTCGCCGAGGTCAATCTGCACGCCGCGCGCGGCGTCGCGATCCGCGAGTTTCCGCTGGTCGACGGCCACGGCACCGCCGACTACCTGCTGTATGTCGATGGCCGCGCCTGCGGCGTGATCGAAGCCAAGAAGCAGGGCGCCACCCTCACCGGCGTCGAAACGCAGTCCGGTCGCTACGCGCAAGGTCTGCCCGCCAGCCTGCCCGCCTGGCGCCGGCCGCTGCCGTTCCTGTACGAATCGACCGGCATCGAGACCCACTACACCAATGGCCTCGATCCCGAACCGCGTGCGCGCCCCGTGTTCGCCTTCCATCGACCCGAGACGCTGGCGGCGTGGCTCGCGACCGCGTTGCCGCAGGGCGCGACGCCCGCCGTCCCCGCCGCCGCGATCGCCGACGCCCGCGCGACCTACACCACCGGCGCCACCTTTCTCGCGCGCATGCAGACGCTGCCGCCGCTGATCGACGATCTGTGGCCGCCCAAGCCGCAGGCGATCGCCAAGCTCGAGCAGTCGCTGCGCGAGAACCGCCCGCGGGCGCTGGT
>DATLSL010000111.1:0-3651 GCA_035534135.1 Rhodanobacteraceae bacterium
CTCGCGAGCGCTCCCGCCTGGGCGCAGCCGCCCCCGGCCGCACAGGGCAGCGCGCAGCAGGAGCCGGAGCCGGCGCAGGCCTCCCAGTTGCCCCGGGGCCGGGCGTGGATATCGCTGTCCGCGCGGCAGCGCCAGCTGCTCGGACGCTTTCGTGACCGCTGGGAGCAGCTGCCGCCGGCGCGTCAGCGTGCGCTGGCGCGGGGCTCGGCGCGCTGGCTCGCGATGACGCCCGCGCAGCGCACGGACGCGCGTGCGCGCCTCCAGGCCTGGCGGCGGCTGGCACCACGCCAGCGGGCGCTGGTGCGGCGTCGCTGGCTGCAGTTCCGTCGCCTGGCGCCGGCGCAGCAGCAAGCCTTCATCCGCAATTACCGCATGTTCACGCGCCTGCCGGCGCAGGAGCGCGCACGGCTGCGGCAGCGCTGGCTACAGGCGACGCCGATGCAGCGCCAGCAGATGCTGCAGCAGGAGCGCGCGCGGCTGGAACGCCGGCGCTGAGGAGCCCGCGCGGCGACTGCGTTCTACAGCGGCCGGTCAGGCCGTCTTGACCGCGGCGATCAGCGCGCTTGCGGCGGCCTGCCCATCACCGTAAAGCATGCGGGTATTGTCCAGATAGAACAGCGCGTTTTCGATACCCGAAAATCCCGCGCCCTGGCCGCGCTTGATGACGATGACGTTCCTGGCCTTGTCTGCGTTCAGGATCGGCATGCCGTAGATCGGGCTCGAGCGGTCGTTGCGTGCCACCGGATTGACCACGTCATTGGCACCGATGATCAGCGCCACGTCGCAGTTCTCGAACTCGGCATTGATCTCCTCCAGATCCGCGATCAGGTCGTAAGGCACCCCGGCCTCGGCCAGCAGTACGTTCATGTGGCCGGGCATGCGTCCGGCCACCGGATGAATCGCGAAGCGCACCCTCACCCCGCGCTCGATCAGCAGCTGGCACAGCTCCCACACCTTGTGCTGGGCCTGCGCCACGGCCATGCCGTAGCCTGGCACCACGATCACCGATTGGGCGTACGCCATCATCACCGCGGCATCGGCGGCCTCGATCGGCTTCATGTTGCCGGTGACGGCGCCGGCGGCCGCCGTGCCGCCGGTCTCCCCGAAACCCGAGAACAGCACGTTGCCGAGCGAGCGGTTCATCGCCCGGGCCATCAGCTGCGTCAACAGCGTGCCGGCCGCCCCGACGATCATGCCGGCGACGATCATCACCGCATTACCGATGGCGAAGCCCTCGAATGCCACCGCCAGCCCGGTGAAGGCGTTGTACAGCGAGATCACCACCGGCATGTCGGCGCCGCCGATCGGCACCGTCATCCAGATTCCCAGCAGCAGCGCGACCGCGAAGAACGCCGTTACCAGCGCGCCGCCGCCGTGCAGGCCGACGATCAGCAGCGCCCCGAGCACCAGCACCGCCAGCAGAATCAGCAGATTGATGGCCTGCTGGCCGCGGAAACGCAGCGAACGGCGGATCAGCCCCTGCAGTTTGGCGAATGCGATCAGGCTGCCGCTGAAGGAGACCGCACCGATGATGCCGCCGAGTACCGCCAGTGCCGTGATGGCGCTCTCGGGACGACTGCCGCGATACAGCTCGATCGCGGCGATGGCCGCCGCCGCGCCGCCTCCCATGCCGTTGTAGAGCGCAATCATCTGCGGCATGTTGGTCATCGCGACGCGCCGCCCGCTGATCCAGGCGATGACGCCGCCGACCAGCACCGCGATGATGATCAGCGGATAGTTACCCAGGCCGGGCGTGAAGAAGGTCGCCACCGTGGCGATCACCATGCCGGCGCCGGCCCACAGGATGCCGCTGCGCGCGGTGACCGGCGAGCTCATGCGCTTCAGCCCCACGATGAACAGGAACGCGGTGACGAGGTAGGTCACCTTGATCGCCGTCGCGGCGGCGGCGCTGGACGGCATGTTCATCAATGCGTCCCCTTGGAGCCTGCGCCCTTAGAGCCGGCGCCCTTCGCGCCGCCGGCTGCGCCCCGGGCGCCGCTGGACTTGAACATCTCCAGCATGCGCTCGGTGACGGCATAGCCGCCGACGGCATTACCGGCAGCAAGCAGCACGCCGACGAAGCCGATGGCCTTCTCAAGCGGCGTGGTGGCCGCACCGAGCGCGCCCATCGCACCGACCAGCACGATGCCGTGTACGAAGTTCGAGCCCGACATCAGCGGCGTGTGCAGGATCACCGGCACGCGCGCGATCACCTCATAGCCGGTGAACGCGGCCAGCATGAAGATATACAGTGCGACGATCCCGGTCATGTTCCCTCCACCAGCTTGCGCGTCGGTTCGTGTTTGATGGCGCCGGCATGCGTCAGACAGGATTGGGCATAGACCTCGTCCTGCCAGTCGATGGCGAGGGTGGCCTCTTGTCCGGCCGCCGGCTTGCCCAGGGCCGGCTTGAGGAAGTTGTAGAGGTTGCGGGAGTACATCTCGCTGGCGTGAAAGGCCAGCTGCGAGGACAGATTGACCGGGCCGACGATCTTCACGCCGTGATCCAGCACGGTCTGGCCTGCCACGGTGAGCTCGCAGTTGCCGCCGGACTCGGCGGCGAGGTCCACGATCACCGAGCCGGCCTTCATGCGGCGCGCGGCTTCGGCCGACACGATGCGCGGGGCCGTGCGACCCGGCACGGCCGCCGTGGTGATGACCGCGTCGGCGGCAGCGATGCGTGCGTCGAGCACTTCCTGCTGGCGGCGCTTCTCCTCGTCGGTCAGCTCCCGCGCATAGCCGCCGGACCCTTCCGCCGACACGCCGGTATCGACGAACTTGGCGCCCAGTGACTTGACCTGCTCGCGCGTGGCACTACGCACGTCGTAGGCCTCGACCACCGCGCCGAGGCGCTTGGCGGTCGCGATCGCCTGCAGCCCGGCCACGCCCACGCCGATGATCAGCACCTGCGCGGGGCGGATCGTGCCGGCCGCGGTCGTGAGCATCGGCAGGAAGCGCTCGAGTGTGTTGGCGGCGATCAGCACGGCCTTGTAGCCGGCGATCGAGGCCTGTGAGGACAGCGCGTCCATCGATTGCGCGCGCGAGATGCGCGGCACCAACTCCATCGCGAAGCTGGTGATGTTGCGGTCGCGCAGGGCCGCCACCTCGGCGCGGCGCGTGTGTGCCTGCATAAAACCGATGACCACCGTGCCGGGCTCGAGCGCCTGGATCTGCTCGATTTCCAGCGGCTGCACGGTCAACAGCACGTCGGCCGCCGCCAACACCGCGGCAGGCGCATCGGCCCATTCCACCGTGTGATACAGGGCATCCGGGAACTGCGCCTGGACGCCGGCGCCACGCTCGATCAGGACCCGCGCGCCGCCCTTGGCCAGCTTGTCGGCGATCTCAGGGACGACACTGACACGCGTTTCCCCCGACGCGCGCTCGCCGAGCGCGCCGATCGTGACTGACATAATTGTTCTCCTACACTGGCTGCCCGGCTGATAGGCGCGTGGCATACGCCTCATGGGGCCGTGCACGGATGTCCTTTATCATTGAATTATTGCATAAACTCGTCGTATCTTACATGCCATGGGCGTGGCTGTTTCTCAGCCTGATTACGAATTGGCGACGTTGGCGCCGCGCACGACTGCGGCCGGCCTGTCGCAGATGGTCCTGCGCACCGACGTGGCCGGCATGCCGCTCGAGTGGA
>DATLSL010000112.1:0-12393 GCA_035534135.1 Rhodanobacteraceae bacterium
TGGCGCAGAAAGGTCTGGTCGGACTTGCTGATGGGACCACTCACGGAGGACACCTTGGCGATCGGAGAATGACCGGAGAGCTGCCGGCCCAGCGCGTGGGACGCAAAAGTATAACGTGGCCCCCGCCGGCGCCAACAGCACTGCAGGTCGCGGACACTGCGCGCGTTGCGCCGCGGCCGCTGCGCGGCGCGGCTGCCGGGCCTGACGCGCGGGCGTCGAGCTGGGCGCGAATGAGGTGGTCCCGGACGGTGCGGCAGGCCGAGGGCGAGCCGGGCAGGCCGCATGCGAAACCCGCGCGCACGCGGACAGCCGTGCGCCGCGCGCGCCAGCGGAGACGGCACTCCACTCCGGATCGTGCGGCTCGGCGGGTCGGACGCGTCGCCGCCGCGCGTCATTCCATGCCAAAATTGGCGACACGCGCCCGTAGCTCAGCTGGATAGAGTACTGCCCTCCGAAGGCAGTGGTCGGGGGTTCGAATCCCTCCGGGCGCGCCAAATCCAGTGAGTCAGGATCGAGCCGCCGAGCCCTGACTCGTTGCCCTCCTAAGTGGACTGCTGCCGGTCTCACAGACACCGGGTTTGGATACCGGCGGATGGGGCTACATCTGCTCGATGGGCATCACGCGGCGGCGCGCGCGTTCGCGCAACGAGCATTCGCGCAGGGTATCGGCCAGCGCCTCCAGACCCGGGATGCCATACAGGTCGACCACTGCCATGCCCGGGTCCGACGAGCGCAGATGGACCCGGCACTGGCCCAGCAGGCGCATCCCGAGCGGTTTCAGCAGGTCGAAGTGATCCACCCGGAACAGCTCGAGGTTGTCCTGGACCTTGGACAGGATCCCGCGCTCGATACGCACACGCTGGGTGGTGATCGTGAAGGTGGTCGACAGGCTGCGCAGCCAGTAGACGACCAGGGCGATGCCGAGCGTGATGATGACGAAGACGTATTGGCCGAAGCTGTAGATCACCCTGGGGTGGCCCGAAAAGAGCGTCTTCTCAGCCGTCGCCTCCCGGGCAGCAGCGTAGGCATCCAGGTCCGTGCCGCAGTAGCGGCAAAGGTGAGCGACGGCCTGGATGGCTTCACCGCACGCGGGGCACGCCTTCATTCCCTGATCCATGATCATCACCGTTGAAGACCCGGAGCGAGTGTACTGGCCAGGACGGATGACGGGGCTGCGCGTCGACGAGCGCCTCGCGGCCACGGGCCGGGCAGCGGCCATCCGTTTCACCCCGCTTTATCGGCCGTGGAACCCGCCGGAAACAATCGGCGGGCGTGTGCTGAATCGCGTACAGGCCGAAACCCGGTGCGACGGCGCGGATCAGCTCCCCGATTGCAGTGTCAGCATCCAGAGATCCGCGCCACTGCTTCGTAGCGGGCGCATCGAGGGGCGTTACGGCCGGCAATCCTCTCCGTGCGACAATCGCGGCCCGGCCACCTCAGCACGCTCCATCTCCCCATGGCAGTCCCCCAAGACGCATTTCGACGTTTCCAGGAAGAGCTCGCGGCGCTCGAACGCGCGGCTCAGCAGCGCTCACCCGACCCGACCTCCAAGGATGCCGTGAAGGCCCGGGCGAAGTCGGAATTCCTCGCCTTGCGCGAGCGCTACGGGCTGTCGGTTGCGGACGTCATCGCCTTCTTCCCGGAGGAGGAAGGCATTGAATACCTGCGGCGCATCATTGCCGAGTCCGAAACCAGGCCGCCGCGGGCCCGGAAGCGCCAGGCCGCCCCGGGTCCCTGAGTACGCGGAGTCCACCGGGCGATCGCCAGACCCAACCCGGACGCACCGGGCCGAAAGACGGGCCGCTGCGGGTTTCACGGACACCGCATTCAGGTGTGATGATGAAACCGGAGGTGGTTCATGGATACCAGCAGCATGCCCGGCGACGCCACCGGTGTCGTGCTGGCGGGCGGCAAATCCTTGCGCATGGGACGTGACAAGGCGGGGCTTGCGTTTCGCGGTCGTTCGCTGCTGGACCACATGCTCGATCTTCTCGCGCAGGGCGGGGTCCATCCCTCCATCGTCAGCGGCCAGTATGCAGACTATCCCTGCGTCCCCGACGCCTTCCCGGACGGCGGGCCGATCGCCGGCATGCTGGCCGTGGCCGAGGCCTTGCCCGGACGGCGCCTGCTGTTCGTGCCCATCGACATGCCGCTGCTCGACCCGCGGCTGATCCGGCGTTTGCTGACCGAGGCTGTCGACGCCGTCTGCGTGAGGTTCGAAGACTACGCGTTGCCGATGCGGCTGGATGCGAATGCTTTTGTCCGCGATCGCCTGCACGCCGCCGCGCTCGAATCCGGTCGTCGCCGATCGGTACTCGCCCTGCAGGCCGCGGTCGGTGTCGAGAGCCTGCCGCTCGGCGCGGAGGACGCCGCAGCGATGTGCAACTGCAACACCCCCGCCGAGTGGGATGGCCTCACGCGCTGACGCAGGCTCAAGCCGCCGGTCGGGTCCGCGAGCAAACGCCCGGCGATCATGCGTCGGCGTGTTGCTGCAATGATTGCCGCATGGCCGCGGCAGCAGGCAGGCGTGGCGCCGGGCAAGCCGAAGGGTTGCCGGGCAGGCTCCGCTCAGGATTCTCGCAGTCGCGGCCGCAGGCTGGCGAGGTTGCAGGGTTTGGTGCGCGCGTCGAGCTGGGCGCGGATCAACTGCTCCCACGCCGTGCGGCAGGCCGAGGTCGAGCCGGGCAGGCAGAACACGAAGGTCGCATTGGCCAGCCCGGCGAAGGCGCGCGACTGCAGGGTTGAGGTGCCGATCTCGGTGAACGAGAGCGCGCGGAACATCTCGCCGAAGCCGGGCATTTCCTTGTCCAGCAGCGGGGCGATCGCCTCGGGTGTGCTGTCGCGGCCGGTGAAGCCGGTGCCGCCGGTGATCAGCACGCCGTCGACGGCGGGGTCGGCGATCCATGTCGCGACGATCGCGCGCAGGCGGTAGCGGTCGTCCGGCAGCAGCGCGCGCGCGTGCAGGCGATGCCCGGCTTCGGTCAGCGCCGCGGCCAGAAAGTCGCCGGAGCTGTCGTTGGCGGCGGTGCGGGTGTCGGAGACGGTCAGCACGCAGAGCGCGAGCGGGATGAAGTCGGCAGTGGCGGTCATCAGGCAACTCCGGTGTCACCCCGGGCGCCGCGCAAGGCCGGACCCGGGATGGGCATGGCAGGGGCCACGCTGAAAATTCGCGGGGCAAGGTCGACCGCGCGGCTTGCGATTGTGGCTCAAGCGGTCGTGACGTGGTCCAGCTCGGCCAGCCGACGCACGCCCGCGGCGGCCAGCGGTTCGAGGCCGGCGCCGCCGGCGGTCAGATGAGCGAGGATGCGCCGGCGCATGCGCGGATCCCAGAACTGCTTGAGATGCTGCGCCACACTGTCCGCCGCCTTGGCGCGATCGGATTCGACGGTGAAAAAGTGCGCGATGTCGTTGGTCATGGTGACCAGATGATCGACATGGGCATTCATGCGGGTACGCCTCCGGCGACCAGGCGCTCCGGCCGCGTGTAGATCACATGGCCATCGCGGCGGGCGAAGGCGATCAGGGTGAGTCCGGCGCTCTGCGCCAGCGATACGGCCAGCGCGGTCGGCGCCGACATCGCCGCCAGCACGGTGATGCCGGCCATCGCCGCCTTGACCACCATCTCGTAGCTGGCGCGACTGGTCAGCAGCAGAAAGCCGGCCGCGGGATCGAAACCGCGCACGGCCAGCGCACCGATCAGCTTGTCGAGCGCGTTGTGGCGGCCGACGTCCTCGCGCACGCAGACGAGCTCGCCGTCCGCGCGCGCCCAGCCGGCGGCGTGGGTGGCGCCGCTTACGCGGTTGAGGGCCTGCTGTGCGCCGATCGCCGCCAGCGCACGATGCAGCGCGGCCTCCTCGATGCGCGGCCCGGCGCCGACCGCCGGCGGCTGGCGGATGGCGTCCTCGAGCGTGCGCACGCCGCACAGGCCGCATCCGCTGCGCGCTTCCAGCGCCCGCCCGCCCGCGGGCAGCGCCGCCGCGCGCGCGGCGGGCACGGCAAGCGCGACCTCGAAGCCGGACAGTCGCTCGGTCACCGTGACGGTGCGGATCTCGGCGACCGCGGCGACGATGCCCTCGCTCAGCGCAAAGCCGCGCGCGAGGTCCTCGAGATCGCAGGGCGTGGCCATCATCACCACGTGCGCGATGCCGTTGAACAGCAGTGCCACCGGTGCCTCCGCGGCCAGCGCGTCGCGCACGCGCTCGCGGCGCTCGCCGTGCACGCGCTCGACCGTGCGCGCGACCGCGCCGGCCGGCAGCGGCGTGGCCGCGTCAGCCGGACTGGATGTAGGCATCGTCGTCGACCAGCGCGCGCTGGCGTTTGCTGAACGTCTCATGGCGCTGCTGCCATTCGGATGGCTGCGTCACCCGCGTTACCTGCACCGCGGTCACCTTGTACTCCGGACAGTTGGTGGCCCAGTCGGAGTTTTCGGTGGTGATCACGTTGGCGCCCGATTCCGGGAAGTGGAAGGTGGTGTAGACCACCCCGGGCTGCATGCGTTCGGAGACCCGCGCGTGCAGCACGGTGTCGCCGGCGCGGCTCTCCACGCCGACCCAGTCGCCGTCGACGATGCCGCGCTCCTCGGCGTCGTGCGGATGGATCTCCAGCACGTCCTCGGTGTGCCAGGCCGAGTTGGCGGTGCGTCGCGTCTGCGCGCCGACGTTGTACTGGCTGAGGATGCGGCCGGTGGTCAGCAGCAGCGGGTGTTTGCCGTTGACGCGCTCGGAGGTCGGCACGTACTCGGTGCGCAGGAAACGGCCCTTGCCGCGCACGAAGGTGTCGACGTGCATCACCGGCGTGCCCTCGGGATGCTGCTCGTTGCACGGCCACTGGATGCTGCCGAGACGATCGATCTTGGCGAAGCTGACGCCGGCGAAGGTGGGCGTCAGCGCGGCGATCTCGTCCATGATCTCGGACGGATGCCGGTAGTGCATCGGGTAGCCCATCGCATTGGCGATCAACTGGGTGATCTCCCAGTCGGCATGGCCGCCCGGCGGCTGCATCACCTTGCGCACCGGCGAGACGCGGCGCTCGGCGTTGGTGAAGGTGCCGTCCTTCTCGAGGAAAGACGAGCCCGGCAGGAACACGTGCGCGTACTTGGCGGTTTCGCAGAGGAACAGGTCCTGCACCACGATGCACTCCATCGCCGACAGCGCGGCGGTGACGTGCCGGGTGTTGGGATCGGACTGCACGATGTCCTCGCCCTCGATGTACAGGCCCTTGAACTCGCCATCCAGCGCGGCCTCGAACATGTTGGGAATGCGCAGGCCCGGTTCGGCCAGCAGTGGCACGCCCCAGGCGCGCTCGAACTGCGCGCGCACGGCGTCGTCGCCGACGTGGCGGTAACCCGGAAACTCGTGCGGGAACGAGCCCATGTCGCAGGAGCCCTGCACGTTGTTCTGGCCGCGCAGCGGATTGACGCCGACGCCCTCGCGGCCGATGTTGCCGGTGGCCATGGCGAGGTTGGCGATCGCCATCACCGCGGTCGAGCCCTGGCTGTGCTCGGTGACGCCGAGGCCGTAGTAGATCGCGCCATTGCCGCCGCTGGCGTACAACCGCGCGGCGCCGCGCACCAGCTCCGCCGGCACGCCGGTTTCGGCCTGCATCGCCTCCGGGCTGTGGCGCGGATCGGCGACGAAAGCGCGCCACTGCTCGAAGGCGTCCTTTTCGCAGCGCGCGGCGACGAAGGCCTCGTCGACCAGGCCTTCGCTCACGATCACGTGCGCCAGCGTGTTGAGCACGGCGACGTTGGTGCCGGGCCGGAGCTTGAGATGGTAGTCGGCCTGCACGTGCGTGCTGCGCACCAGGTCGATGCGGCGTGGATCGACGACAATGAGCTTTGCGCCCGCGCGCAGGCGGCGCTTCATCGCCGAGGCGAACACCGGATGCGCGTCGGTCGGGTTGGCGCCGATCACCAGCATCACGTCGGTCGACTCGATCGAGTCGAAGTCCTGGGTGCCGGCCGATTCGCCCAGCGTCGACTTCAGGCCGTAGCCGGTCGGCGAATGGCAGACGCGCGCGCAGGTGTCGGTGTTGTTGTTGCCGAACGCCGCGCGCACCAGCTTCTGCACCAGATAGGTTTCCTCGTTGGTGCAGCGCGAGGAAGTGATGCCGCCGATCGAATCGCGGCCGTAGGCGGCCTGCAGGCGCCTGAACTCGGAGGCGACGTGGGCGATCGCCTCGTCCCACGACACGATGCGCCAGGGATCGCTGATTTTCGCGCGCAGCATCGGCTTGGTGATGCGTTCGGGATGGGTGGCGTAGCCGATCGCAAAGCGGCCCTTGACGCAGGAATGGCCGTGATTGGCTTGGCCGTCCTTGTTGGGGACCATGCGCACGATCTGTTCGCCCTGCATCTCGGCGCGGAACGAGCAGCCGACGCCGCAGTACGCGCAGGTGGTTACCACGCTGTGCTCGGCCTGGCCATGCGCGATCAGCGACTTCTCGCTCAGCGTCGCGGTCGGGCAGGCCTGCACGCAGGCGCCGCAGGAGACGCATTCGGAATCGAGGAAGCTCTGGTCCTGGCTGGCGGCGACCTTGGACTCGAAGCCGCGGCCCTGGATGGTCAGCGCGAAGGTGCCCTGCACCTCCTCGCAGGCGCGCACGCAGCGCGAGCAGACGATGCACTTGGACGCATCGAAGGTGAAGTAGGGGTTGGACTCGTCCTTGGCCACGAACAGCGGGTTGGCCCTGTATCTCTGTGATCGTTCCTGATCACCAGAATCACGAACCGGCCATCCCTCGCCGGACTCCCCAATTTTCATCTCGGGATAAACGTGATTCGCGCCGTCGTAGCCGTAGCGCACCTCGCGCAGGCCGACCACGCCGGCCATGTCCTGCAGTTCGCAATGACCGTTGGCCGGGCAGGTCAGGCAGTCCAGCGGATGGTCGGAGATGTAAAGCTCCATCACGCCGCGGCGCAGGTCCGCCAGTTTCTTCGATTGCGTGCTGACCTGCATGCCGTCCTCGACCGACGTGGTGCACGAGGCCGGATAGCCCTTCTTGCCGGCGATCTCGACCAGGCACAGCCGGCAGGAGCCGAAGGCATCCAGCATGTCGGTGGCGCAGAGTTTGGGGATGTTGATGCCGGCGAGCGCCGCCGCGCGCAGCACCGAAGTGCCTACCGGCACGCGCACCGACGCGCCGTCGATGGTCAGCGTCACCTGCTCGACGACCCTCGGGGCCGGGGTGCCGTAATCGATCTCGACGATGGAAAGCATGCTGCAACCTCCTTGACCTCTGACTCCCGCTCCCTCCGCAACTTCGCGGGGAGCGGGCCTGGCTCCTTCTCCCCTGACCCCCTCCCCCACCGGGGCAATGGAGGGATTCTCCTCCGTTACGTCGCCTCGCCCGTGGCCGGGCGGCGGAAATCCTCGGGGTAATGGTCCAGCGCACTCAGTACCGGGAACGGCGCCATGCCGCCCAGGGCGCACAGCGAGCCATTGACCATCGTGTCGCACAAGTCGCGCAGCAGGGCCTCGTTCCTGTCGCGTTCGATGCCGGCGATCATGCGCTCGATCACCTCGACGCCGCGCGTCGAACCGATGCGGCAGGGCGTGCACTTGCCGCAGGACTCGACCGCGCAGAACTCCATCGCGAAGCGCGCCTGCTGCGCCATGTCGACGCTGTCGTCGAACACCACCACGCCGCCGTGGCCGACCATGCCCTTGATCGCGGCATAGGCTTCGTAGTCGAGCGGTGTGTCGAACTGCGCGGGCGGGATGTAGGCGCCGAGCGGGCCGCCGACCTGAGCCGTGCGCACCGGCCGGCCGCTCTGCGTGCCGCCACCGAAGTCCTCGATCAGTTCGCGCAGGGTGATGCCGAAGGCCTTCTCGATCAGCCCGCCGCGGCGGATGTTGCCGGCCAGCTGGATCGGCAGCGTGCCGCGCGAACGGCCCATGCCGTAGTTCGCATACCAGGCCGCACCGTGGTCGAGGATCGTCGGCACGCTGGCCAGCGTGACCAGGTTGTTGATCACCGTAGGCTTGCCGAACAGGCCCTTGATCGCCGGCAGCGGCGGCTTGTAGCGCACCATGCCGCGCTTGCCCTCGAGGCTTTCCAGCAGCGAAGTCTCCTCGCCGCAGATATAGGCACCGGCGCCCAGCCGCGCCTCGAGATGGAAGCGCCGGCCGCTGCCCAGCACGTCGTCGCCGAGCAGGCCGCCGGCACGGGCCGCGGCGAGCGCGGCGTTGAACGTGCGCCAGGCGTCGGGGTATTCGCTGCGGATGTAGACGTAGCCCAGGGTCGCGCCGACGGCGAGGCCGGCGATCGCCATGCCTTCAATCAACGCAAAGGGATCGCCTTCCAGCAGCATGCGGTCGGCGAAGGTGCCGGAGTCGCCCTCATCGGCGTTGCAGACGATGTACTTCTGGTCGGCCTGCGCCGCCTGCGCGGTCTTCCACTTGATACCGGTCGGGAACGCCGCACCGCCGCGCCCGCGCAGGCCGGACTCGGTCACGACGCGCACGATCGCGTCGGAGTCCATCGTCAGCGCGTTGGCGAGACCCCTAAGGCCGCCATGAGCGCGGTAGTCGGCCAGGTCCAGCGGATCGATCACGCCGCAGCGGGCGAAGGTCAACCGCTCCTGGCGCTTGAGTTCGGGGATGGCCTCGACCGGCCCCAGCTGCAGCGCGTGCGCGCCGCCGCCGAGCAGGCCGGCATCAAACAAGGCGGCGACGTCGCTGGCCTGCACCGGGCCGTAGCCGATGCGTCCGGCCGCGGTCGCGACCTCGACCAGCGGCTCGAGCCAGAACAGCCCGCGCGAGCCGTTGCGCACCAGCCGCACGGCAAGATTGCGGCGTGTGGCCTCGGCGCTGATCGCCGCGGCGACTCGCTCGGCGCCCAGCGCCTTGGCGGTGGCGTCGCGGGGGACATAAACGGTGACGGGTTCGTTCATGGCTTGCGCGCCTCGGCGATCAGCTCATCGAAGCGCTGCGGGGAGACCCGCGCGTGCAACTCGCCGTCGAGCAGCAGCGACGGTCCGCAGGCGCAGTTGCCAAGGCAGTACACCGGCTCCAGCGTGATCGCGCCGTCAACGCTGGTGCCGTGGAAATCCGTGCCGAGCACATGCCTGGCGTGTTCTTCCAGCACGTTCGCGCCGACCGCCTGGCAGGCCTCGGCGCGGCACAGATGCAGCACATGCCGGCCCGGCTGTTCTCGGCGGAACCAGTGATAGAAGGTCAGCACGCCATGGACCTCGGCGCGCGAGAGGTTGAGCGCGTGCGCGATCGGGCCGACGGCGCCGTCGGGTACGTAACCCAGGGCGTCCTGCACGTCGTGCAGGATCGGCAGCAGGGCGCCCGGCTGCTCCTGCAGCCGGGCGATCACCTCGTGCACGACCGCGGCCTGCTGCGGTGGCAGCAGGGGCGCGGCGCCGCCCGGCGTGGCGACGCTGCGCGCGCGGGACTCCTTCATTGCAGCCTCCTCAGGAGAACAGGACCGCAGCCTTCTCGATCGCGATATAGAGTCCGATCAGGAAAGGAACGCCGACCGCGAGCCAGGCAAGGGTCCCGCCGATGCCGAACGCGCCTCGGGCGGCGGTGGCCGCGTCGACCGTGGCGCCGCCCTGGGCCTCGTGCTGCAGCGCCTGTTCACGGGCAAGCTCCTCGTCGGTCATGTACACCGACTCCTTGACCGGCTTGACCAGTGCGTTGCAGATCAGGCCGCCCAGCAGCAGCACGGCCATCAGGTACAGCGTGACGTCATAGATGCGGTCATGGGCCACGCCTGCGGCGATCTGCGCCTGTCTGATCGCCGCGATCAGGAACGGACCGACGATGCCGGCGACCGACCATGCCGTCAGCAGGCGACCGTGGATCGCGCCCACCATCTGCGTGCCGAAGATGTCGGACAGGTAGGCCGGAATGGTCGAGAAGCCACCACCGTACATGCTCAGGATGATGCAGATCGAGGCGACGAACATCCCCGCCATGCCGAGATGGCCCCAGGTCGGCAGCAGGACGTAGAGGATGATGCCGAGCACGAAGAACGTGAGATAGGTGCGCTTGCGGCCGAGATAGTCCGAGAGTGCGGCCCAGAACAGGCGCCCCAGGCTGTTGAACAAGCTGATCAGTCCGACCAGGCCGGCAGCGGCAGCGACGATCGCCGCCTTCTGCGCGGCACTGAGCGCGGCGATGGTGTCGACCCCGATCAGCTTCGCGCCGAACACATCCTGCAGCATCTGGCTGGCCATCGAGATCACCGCGATGCCGGCCGTGACATTCAGGCAGAGCACGCCCCAGATCAGCCAGAACTGGGGAGTTTTCCACGCCCGGTCGAGATGCACGTGCCGGCGCGTCTTCATGCTCGTGCCGTCGTCCGCGGGCGGTGTCCAGCCGGTCGGATGCCATCCGTTGGGCGGGACGCGGAACCCGAAGGCGCCCGCCGACATCGCCAGCAGGTAGATCAATCCCAGCACCATCAGGGTCGGCGCCACGCCTTGCGGGCTGCCCGTGCTGAAGTGTTTCATCAAGGCGACCGCCAGGGGCGCGCCGATCATCGCGCCGCCGCCGTAGCCCATGATGGCGAAGCCGGTGGCCATGCCGCGGCGATCCGGAAACCACTTGATCAGGGTCGATACCGGAGTGATGTAGCCGAGACCCTGGCCGATGCCGCCGATGAAGCCGCAGCCCAGGTAGACCAGCCACAGCTGATGGATCGACACGCCGATACCGCCGAGGATCAACCCGCCACCCCAGCACAGGGCCGCGATGAAACCGGCCTTGCGCGGTCCGGCATGCTCCAGCCAGCTGCCCCAGATGAAGGCGGAGATGCCGAGCATGGCGATGAAGGTTTCGAAGATATGGGTGACTTGCGCCACCGACCAGTTGCAGCTGGTCGACGTCAGGGCGGCAAAGAACCCGACGTCGGTGCAGCTGAGCGCACCTGAACCGCCCAGCAGCTTGGTCATCGGCAGCCAGAACACGCTGAAGCCGTAAGCCATGCCGATGCACAGGTGAATGGCCAGCGCCGCGGGGGGCACCAGCCAGCGATTGAACCGCGGACCGGCAAGGGTGCGCTCGCGTGCGAGCACTCCCCCGGTGGTTCCCGTTACACCCACTTCTGCCACGCTCGCCATTGGGCCCTCCCCGTCAGCGCTGGTGAATTGATGGTGGATACATGCGGTGCTGTGCATATGCCAGCCATTCGATCATAAGCGCGCTTTCCAGCTGTACTACCCGACCTTCGTCGACTAATAGGCTATAAAGAACCATTGCAAGCGGCTTTTTGATCGGTCTGTCGAAGCCGGAGGCGCGCGTGTTCGAGGTCCATATCGGTACCCGCATGGCCGTCAGCCGAGGGGACGACAGTCATCTGTCTTCGCAGCTGCTCGGACTGCTGGTCGGCGTGCATGAGTCGGGCTCGATCGCGCAGGCGGCTGCGCGTGCCTGCCTGTCCTACCGCTACGCCTGGGGTCTGCTGCGCGATGGCCAGCGTTTGTTCGGCACACCGCTGGTGCTGTCCTCGCGCGGGCGCGGCGCGCGCCTGAGTGCGCTCGGCGAACGTCTGGTCTGGGCCGAACGGCGCGTGGCGGCGCGCCTGTCGCCGCTGCTGGAAAGCCTGGCCACCGAGATCGAAGCCGAGCTTGAGCGCGCAATCTCCAGCGAGCGTTCGATCCTGCGTCTGCAGGCCAGCCACGGCTTCGGCGTCGAGACCTTGCGCCACTTCCTCGCGCGCGAGCAGATTCCCCTCGATCTCAAGTACCGAAGCACCCAGGAGGGCCTGGGCGCCCTGGCGGCGGGCGGCTGCGAACTGGCCGGCTTCAATGTTCCGATCGGGGCACTCGAAAACGAAGCCTTGGCGAACTACCGCCGCTGGCTGCTGCCGGAGCGTCAGGGCGTGATCCATCTCGCCACCCGTCGCCAGGGCCTGATCGTGGAACGCGGCAACCCGCACCGGATCGGCGCACTGGCGGACCTTTGCCGCGGGGGCCTGCGCTTCGTCAACCGGCAGCCGGGGTCGAGCACGCGCATGCTGTTCGATCTGCTGCTGGCGCGCGCGGCGCTGGCGCCCGGTGACATCGCCGGCTACGACAGTTACGAGTACACCCACCCTGCGGTGGCAGCCTATGTCGCCAGCGGCATGGCCCACGCCGGCTTCGGGCTGGAGACCCCCGCGCGCCGCTTCGGGCTCGACTTCGTGCCGATGGTGACCGAGCGCTACTTCCTGCTCGGCGATGCTTCGGTGCTGGAGTCGCCGGTGATGCGCAGCGTGCTCGCGATCATGCGCGGCGACGCCTTTCGCCAGGCGGTGAACGCGTTGCCGGGCTACGACGCCAGTTTCTGCGGACAGGTACAGACGTTGCCGCAGGCATTCGCTGCCCTATCCGGGTGACCGTCACGCCACGGGCGTCGTCGGTGAATGGCCGATCCACCGGATGCACGGGCACCTTGCAGA
>DATLSL010000113.1:0-27243 GCA_035534135.1 Rhodanobacteraceae bacterium
AGTCACAGCCAGGTCGAGGGCACGATGGAACTGCCCGAGATCATCTCGATCACGCGCATGCTGCGCGAACAGGGCGATCCCGAAAGCGCAATGCCGTATCACGATGCGCTGGCCGCACTCGACGCCGATGCCCTGCGCGGACTCGGCGAGCATTACCTCGCCCACACCCGCATCCTGCGCAAGACCGCGGCGCCGTTGTTCGTCGACAAGATGCCGAACAATTTCATGCACGTCGGCCTGATCCACCTGATCCTGCCGAACGCGAAAATCATCGATGCGCGCCGGCACCCGCTGGCCTGCTGCTTCTCGGGGTTCAAGCAGCACTTCGCGCGCGGCCAGAGCTTCAGCTACAGCCTCGAGGATCTCGGCCGCTACTACCGCGACTACGTCACGCTGATGGCGCATTTCGACGCGGCGCTGCCCGGGCGCATCCATCGGGTCCTCTACGAGCGCATGGTCGAGGACACCGAGGCCGAGGTGCGCGGCCTGCTCGATTACTGCGGCCTGCCGTTCGAGGAATCGTGCCTGCGGTTCTTCGAGAACGCGCGTCCGGTACGCACGGCAAGTTCGGAACAGGTGCGCAAACCGATCTACCGGGACGGGGTGGATCACTGGCGTCACTACGCACCATGGCTGGTGCCGCTGGAAACGGCGTTGGGGCAAGTCGCGGAGCGATACCCCGACGTTCCGGAACAAGAAGCGATGTAGCCAATGTCGGCTGATCAACATGACTCGAGGGGGTCGCTCATGCGTAGGGTAAGGTCGCAACGAACAGCCAGAATGCAACACGCAAAACTGACCCGATTGCCGCTCGCCGTGGCGATCTGTCTCGCCATGGCGGCGCCCGTCTGCGCGCAGGATGCGGGGCAGCCCGCGGTGCCAGACAAGACGCCGGCCGCGAAAGAGAAGGTGGTGACGCTGGGCGCGGTGACCGTGACGGCGCAGAAGCGCCGGGAAAATCTGCAGAAGGTTCCGATCAGCATCCAGGTGCTGGACACGCAGAAGCTCGAGCAGCTGCACGTCAACAGCTTCAACGATTACGCCCAGTACCTGCCCAGCGTCTCCTACCAGAGCTACGGCCCCGACTTCACCGAGATCTACATGCGCGGCGTGGCCAGCGGCGGCGACGGCAACCATTCCGGGCCGCAACCGAGCGTCGGCGTCTATCTCGATGAGGAACCGGTCACCACCATCCAAGGGCCGCTCGACATCCACATGTACGACATCGCGCGCGTCGAGGCCTTGGCGGGCCCGCAGGGCACCCTTTACGGTGCCAGCGCCGAATCCGGTGCCTTGCGCATCATCACCAACAAGCCCGATCCCAGCGGGTTTGCCGCCAGTTACAGCGTCGGCGTCGACACCGTCGCCAGCGGCGGCGTGGGCCATGTCGCCGAGGGCATGGTCAATATCCCGATCAACAAGGGCGCGGCGATCCGGCTGGTCGGCTGGAAGGAACACGACGCCGGCTATATCGACAATGTGGCCGGAACGCGCACGTTCCCGAGTTGGGGTGGCTCGGTCAGCAATGCCCCGTCCTGCACGCCCTCGAGCCTGCTGGTGTGCACGCACGCGGCCAGGAACAACTACAACACCGTCGATACCGAGGGCGGCCGTGCGGAACTGAAGGTCGACCTCAACGACCACTGGTCGGTCAACGCATCGCTCAGCGCGCAGAAGACGGTCGCCAACGGCAACGCCGCCACCGACCCGTCGGTGGGCGATCTCTCGATCATGCACTTCTATCCCGAACGCACCTCGGATCGCTGGTGGCAGGCGGCGCTGACGGTCCAGGGCAAGATCGGCAATTTCGATCTGACCTACGCCTATGCCCATCTCGGCCGGCACCAGGATGAGCAGTACGACTACAGCGACTACTCGTTCTGGTACGACACCCTGTATGGCTACGGCCACTACATCTACGACAACAGCGGCGCGCTGATCAATCCGTCCCAGCACATCCAGGGCCGCGACGGCTACGCCATGAACAGCCACGAACTGCGCATTGCATCGCCGCGATCGGATCGTCTGCGCCTGGTCGGCGGCCTGTTCTGGCAGAAACAAGTGCACGACATCCAGCAGCGCTACATGATCGACGGGCTGGCTTCCAACCTCTCCATCCCGGGCTGGCCCGACACGCTTTGGCTGACCGAGCAGACCCGGGTCGACAAGGAAGAGGCCGTGTACGGCGAGCTTTCCTACGATCTGATCCCCGACACGCTGACCGGCACGATCGGCGGCCGCTACTTCCGCTCCGACAACAGTCTGGGCGGTTTTTTCGGGTTCAGCGATGGCTTCTTTCCGTCGTCGAGCTACGGCGTCGCCGGCTGCATCTCGCCCACCCCCTACAACGGCGCGCCCTGTCTGGACTTCAACAAGACCGTCAGGGAAACCGGTTCGCTGGGCAAGATCAACCTGACCTGGAATGTCACACCGACCAAGCTGCTCTACATCACCCGCTCCGAGGGCTATCGCCCCGGCGGCATCAACCGCCGTGGCACCCTGCCGCCGTACCTGTCGGATTACCTGACCAACCTGGAAGCGGGCTGGAAAACGACCTGGTTCAACAACCGGCTGTCGTTCAACGGCGCTGTCTTCCGCCAGGACTGGAAGAATTTCCAGTTCAGCATCCTCGGCGCCAACGGCCTGACCGAGATCAAGAACGCCAACCAGGCGCGCATCTACGGCATCGAGTCGGAGCTGAACTGGGCGGCCACCTACAACCTGCAACTCAGTGCGGGCATGGCCCTGTACGACGCCAAGCTGACCGCGAACTACTGCGGCTTCACCGACCCCAGCGGCGTGCCGATCACGGTCTGTCCGGCCGGCACGATCAATCCCCTGACCGGTACCGCCGTGACCGGACCGCAGGCGCCCAGTGGCACCCAGTTGCCGGTGACACCCCGCTTCAAGGGCAATCTGATCGCGCGCTACACCTTCGACGTCGGCGCAGAGGAGGCCTTCGTGCAGGCCGCGGTCGTGCATGTCGGTACCCGCACGTCGGATTTGCGGGTCTTGCAAAATGGACTGATCGGCAACCTCGCTGCCTACAACACGGTGAACCTCTCGGCCGGCATCAGCAAGGACAGCTGGTCGGTGGACGTTTACGTGAGCAACCTGTTCGACAACCGCGCGCAGCTGTTCAAGTACGCCGAGTGCGCGGCCACGGTCTGCGCGGCCCACAACGTAGTGCCGGCCTATCCGAACGGACAGGTCTACACGGTCACCGACCAGCCGCGAACCGTGGGTATCCGCTTCACGCAGAATTTCTAGCACACGGCCGCATGACCGGGGAGCGGTTTGAAAACCGCTCCGGCACAAGGACGTGCCACCGCGACGAGCACGCACGTGCTGGTCGCGACAAAGGTGGCGCGGCCTTGCCGCGCCCGTTTGCCTGCAAACCGCGGCAGGATGCCCGGTCTTGCAAACGGACCAATGGAACAGGCCCCGGTGCCAACCGGGGCCCGTTCGGCGCTCGACGCGACGCGCCCCCTCTTCCTGCGGGCGGCCGCATCAAGCAGCACCCGCCGCGGGCGATGCTTCTCCTCTCGGCTTGACAGACTCTTTATGCTGTCCGCTGCCGGCCGCTGCGGCGCCTTGCAGCGGCATGCGTCGCTTGCCACGGAATCGTCCATGCCACCCATCGACCTCTGGAACCCCTCCCACCCGGGCGTGCTGGCAGCGCTGGTCACGGCATGGCTGCTGGGTCTGGTGCATGGCGTGGTGCCGGACGAGCACACCTGGCCGATCACCTTCAGCTACGCGATCGGCAGCCATTCCGGTCGCAAGGGGCTGCGCGCCGGGCTGCTGTTT
The DNA here is from genome assembly GCA_035534135.1 of Rhodanobacteraceae bacterium. Lineage (GTDB taxonomy): Bacteria > Pseudomonadota > Gammaproteobacteria > Xanthomonadales > Rhodanobacteraceae > Metallibacterium. The sequence continues at coordinate 3,811 of DATLSL010000113.1, forward strand.
TCGCTGAGCTTCACCGTGCAGCGCGCGATCGCCAGCGAACTGGCCTGGCTGGGCCTGTCGCACTGGATGCAGAACCGCTGGCTGGACCAGGCGCTGTATGTGCCGATCGGACTGTTGATGGCCGTCGGCGGCATGCTGATGCTGCGCCAGCGCCGGGTACTGCATCTGCATCTCCTCGGTGCCTGCCACGAGGGCGAACTCAACGAACCGACCGAGGCCGCGCGCTGGACACGCATGACCGGCTGGATGCCGGCCGTGCACGGCTTCGTCGCCGGCTGGGGGTTCGGCGCCTTCGCGCTGATCCTGTACACCACGCTGGCCCCGGTGATGCCCAGCGCGGCCTGGGGCTGGCTGCCGGGCGCCCTGTTCGGCCTCGGTACCCTGATCGTGCAGGCTGTGGCGGGCACGCTGTTCGGGCGCCTCGCGGCCAGCCGCAAGCTCTCGCCGCAGGCGATCCGCGATGTCGCGCTGCTGACGGCGGCGCGCACCCTGCTCTGGGGCGGTCTGGCCTATGTGGTCAGCGGCGTGCTGGCTACGCTGTTTCCGCAACTGGCGCAGTGGCGCCTCGCCACCGGGCTGCATGTGCATGGCCTGAGCGCGATCGATCTGCCGCTGCTGTTGGCGGTGGTCTGCGTCGCCGGCGTCGGGCTGGGTACCTTCGCCATCGAAGTGCGGCGGCATCGCCAGCGCGAAGCCGGATCCTGACGCGACGAAGGCGGCGTGGCGTGCGGCGCGGCCCGTCGCATACGCGAACGTGTATCATTTGCGCAATTGCCGCCGCGCCCTGTCCGCCCCGTGAGCATCCCCCTCGCCGACCCATCGACCCCGCCGCGGACCGCAACATCGTGGCGTCTTTTCCTGACGGTGCTCGGCCCCGGCCTGGTGGTGATGCTGGCCGACACCGACGTCGGCAGCGTGCTGACCGCCGCCCAGAGCGGCGCGCAGTGGGGCTATCAACTGCTCAGCCTGCAATTGCTGCTGATCCCCGTCCTGTATGTGGTGCAGGAGCTGACGGTGCGTCTCGGCATCTTCACCGGCAAGGGTCACGGCGAACTGATCCGCGAAACCTTCGGGCCGTTCTGGGCCTGGGTCTCGGTGAGCGGCCTTGCCGTCGCCACGATCGGTGCACTGCTGACCGAGTTCTCCGGTGTGGCCGGCGTCGGCGAACTGTTCGGCGTGCCGCGCCTGTGGAGCCTGGCGCTGGCGGCCGGCTTTCTGCTGCTGGTGGTGTGGAGCGGAAGCTACCGGCGGGTGGAGCGGGTGGCCATCATGCTGGGCCTGTTCGAGCTGGTCTTCATCGGCGTGGCGGTGCAGGCGCCGGTGCACCTGCACGACGTGACGTCGGGATTGCTGCATCTGCCGCTGCACCACGGCGATTTCGCCTATCTGGTCGCCGCCAATATCGGCGCGGTGATCATGCCGTGGATGGTGTTCTATCAGCAGTCCGCGGTGGCCGACAAGGGCTTGAAGCCCGAGCAGTACGTTGCGGCGCGCTGGGATACCGCGCTGGGTGCCGTGCTGACGCAGGTGGTCATGGCCGCCGTGCTGTTGGTGACGGCGGCGACGCTGTGGGCCGGACATCGCAGCACGCCGCTGGACACCGTGGGACAGGTGGCGCAGGCGCTCACCCCGGCACTGGGCGAAACGCTGGGGCGCACCGTGTTCGGCCTGGGCCTGCTCGGTGCGGCGATGGTGGCCGCGATCGTGGTGAGCCTTGCCGCCGCCTGGGGCTTCGGCGAGGTCACCGGCTACCGGCATTCGCTGGCAGACCATCCGCTGGAGGCGCCCTGGTTCTATGTCGTGTACTCGCTGGGCATCGTCGGTGGCGCACTGATCGTGGCGCTGGTCCCCGATCTGGTGGCGCTGTCGATCGCCGTCGAGGTGATGAACGCCCTGCTGCTGCCGTTCGTGCTCGGGTTTCTGGTGGCGCTGGCAGTGAAGGCGCTGCCGCCGGAGCATCGGCTGCGCGGCACCTATCGCTGGGTGGTGATTGCCATCGTCGTGCTGACTACGGCGCTGGGCGTGCTCAGCGGGCTCGGCAGCCTGATCTAGGACGGCCCGCACGCTGCCGAAATCAGCCATCCGGCCGCTGCGGATGACGCCGAGGATGGCACGGATGCGGGATTCGGGCTTGACGTTGTGTCAACGCACCGGAATAATCGCGAGCTGGCCGTGCAGTGTTCGATCGTCCACGGCGACGGCACGGATGCCGTGCAGCAGCAACACACGCGCCCGTAGCTCAGTTGGATAGAGTACCAGGCTACGAACTTGGTGGTCGGGAGTTCGAATCTCTCCGGGCGCGCCATCTCCAGACGAAGGCCAGCGAGCACACACTCGCTGGCCTTTTTCTTTTGGACGTCCATTCGCGCGTCGCGCAACATGCAACATGCGGCCATGCCGGCAGCGACAGCGTGCGCAGCAAGCGCGATCGCAGGCGCGCTGAGCAGGGCAATATCGCCGGAGGCCAATAATAAAAAGCCGCAGCTTGGTGGCTGCGGCTCGGAAATACTGACAGAGAGAGGGATATGCTCGACTCATCCTGAGCCTCGCTCCTCCCTCGCGCGCAGCGCTCGGGGCCGCCTGCGGCGTCCGTATGCGCTCTCGGCACATGCGTCGAACCACGAGGGTTCTCACCCTCTCCTTATCGCTACTTCAAGTCCTGCGCGAAGCCGTGCTTTGCGCATCAAACAAACTGGCGGAGAGAGAGGGATTCGAACCCTCGATAGAGTTTTTGACCCTATACTCCCTTAGCAGGGGAGCCCCTTCGGCCTCTCGGGCATCTCTCCGCGGACCGTTGCAGTTCGCAGCGGGTGCGCAAGCATAACGGCTGCGCGACTCCGACGGAACCCTTGATGATCACGCGGCGCCTTCGCTGCCTTCGCTGCCTTCGCTGCCTTCGCCGCCTGCAGCCGCGCCGGGCTCGCTCTGCTCGCGCTTGATGCGCTGGTAGATTTCCTCGCGGTGCACCGAGACGTCCTTGGGCGCATTGATGCCGATGCGCACCTGGTTGCCCTTCACGCCGAGCACGGTGACCGTCACCTGGTCACCGATCATCAGGGTTTCGCCCACTCGGCGGGTCAAGATCAGCATGGGGTCGTGCTCCGGTTCGCTGGCTTGCCGGTTCCTGCCTGCCCCTCACTGTGGGGAAGCGTCCATGGAACCTGTCAATGCCGTCAGATAGGGGTTTCTGCGGCGTCTTGTCTGTTGAGTCGTGTTGCCGCGACGAAGGGGATATCCCCGCAGCGTTGCGATACTAGCCCACGTGCAGTTGCCCGTGCAATGAAATCAGGACTTCAGGCACGCGCGGCCAGCCATGCCGGCAAGGTAGACAGGGCGGCGTCCAGCGCAGGGCCGTCGTTGCCGCCGCCTTGCGCCATATCGGCACGGCCGCCACCCTTGCCGCCGATCTGTTGCGCGACGTGGGCCACGACGTCACCCGCCTTGTAGCGCGCCGACGCCGCGCCGTGCACGCCGGCAGCCAGACTGGCCTTGCCGTCGGCGCCGGCAGCGAGCAGCACCACGCAATCACCGAGGCTTTGCTTGAGCCGATCGACGCCCTCGCGCAGGGCCTTTGCATCCAGTCCGTCGACTCGGGCCGCGACCACCTTGATGGCGCCGACCGCAACCGCCTGTGCCGCGAGATCATGGATCGCTGCGCCTGCAGCCCTGGACTTCAGTGCATCCAGTTCGCGCTCGAGCTTTTTCTGGCGCTCGAGCACCTGCCGCAATTTGTCGTGCATCTCGCCTGAAGCGATGCCCAGCAGGGCCGCGAGTTCGTCCAGCCGACGCTCCTCGGCCAGCACATGCGCCTCGGCTCCGGCTCCGGTCAGGGCCTCGATGCGGCGTACCCTGGCGGCCACGCCCGATTCGCTGACGATTTTGAACAGGCCGATGTCACCGGTGCGCGTCACGTGGGTACCGCCGCACAGCTCGGTGGAAAAGTCGCCCATTTTCAGCACCCGCACCTCGTCGCCGTACTTCTCGCCGAACAGCGCGATGGCGCCGCAGGCGAGCGCCTCCTGATAACCCATCTGGCGAATCTCGGCGGCGACGTTGCGGCGGATCTCGGCGTTGACGAGGCTTTCGATCTGGCGCAGCTGCTCGCTGGCGATCGGCTGGAAATGCGAAAAATCGAAGCGCAGGCGATCCGGCGCCACCAGCGAACCCTTCTGTGCGACGTGCTCACCCAGCAGCTTGCGCAGCGCGGCGTGCAGCAGATGCGTGGCGGAATGGTTGAGCACCGTCGCCTGCCGGCGCGCGGCGTCGATCACGGCCTCGACACGATCGCCCGCCCGCAGCGGCGTGGCGCCCTGCCAGCGGCCGGCATGGCCATGAAAGACGCCGCCGAGTTTGTGGGTGTCGGCCACGGCGAAGGTGCCGCCGGCGGCCGCAAGCGTGCCGGTGTCGCCGACCTGCCCGCCGGACTCGGCGTAGAACGGCGTGCGATCGAGAATGACGATGCCTTCCTCGTCCGCGACCAGCATCTCCACCTTGCGGCCGTCGCGCACGATCGCCAGGACCGCGCAATCCGCTGCCGCATGGGCTTCGTAACCGAGGAACACGGTCGGGCTGAGCGTGCTGGCCAGCTCCGCCGGCAGCTGGCCCTTGCTCTCGAACTGGCTGGCCGCGCGTGCGCGGACGCGCTGCTGATCCATCAGCATCTCGTATTGCCTTTGCGCCTTAGCCGGCAGAGCCAGACCTCGCTCTCGCAACACATCAGCCACAAGGTCTGGCGGGCAGCCGTAAGTATCGTGCAGTTGAAAGAGCTGCTCGCCGCTGATCTGGCCGGCGAACTGATGCAGATACCCCTCCAGACGCATCATGCCTGAGTCAAGCGTCTGCACAAACGCCGCTTCTTCGGATTTCAGCACCTTCTCGACAAACGCCTGCTTGGCCGCAAGCTCGGGGTAAGCCACGCCCATCTCATCGACCAATGGCTGCACCATTCGCCAAAACTGCCCCTCCAGGGTCAGTGATCCAATCTTGTAGAAGTGGCGAATTGCGCGACGGATGATCCGGCGCAGCACATAACCGCGGCCCTCATTGGATGGCAGCACGCCGTCGACGATCAGGAAGGCGCAGGCACGGATGTGGTCGGCGATCACGCGCAGCGACTTGTTGGTCCGATCCGGCGTGTCGGTCAGCTGCGCGGCCACCTCGATCAGATGCTGGAACAGGTCGATCTCGTAGTTGGAGTGCTTGTGCTGCAGCACCGCGGCCAGGCGCTCGAGGCCCATGCCGGTGTCGACGCAGGGCGCCGGCAGCGGCGACAGCGTGCCGTCGGCGGCGCGATCGAACTGCATGAACACCAGATTCCAGATCTCGATGTAGCGGTCGCCGTCCGCGTCGGGCGAACCCGGCGGGCCGCCGGCCACGCCGGGGCCGTGATCGTAGAAGATCTCGGTACAGGGGCCGCAGGGGCCGGTGTCGGCCATCTGCCAGAAATTGTCCGAGGCCCAGGGCGTGCCCTTGTTGTCGCCGATGCGCACGATGCGCTCGGCGGGCACGCCGATGACGTCTTTCCAGAGGCCGTACGCCTCGTCGTCGCTGTGATAGACCGTCACCCACAACCGCTCGGGCGGCAGCTTGAATTCGACCGTCAGCAGCTCCCACGCCCAGGCGATGGCCTCGCGCTTGAAGTAGTCGCCGAACGACCAGTTGCCCAGCATCTCGAAGAAGGTGTGGTGACGGGCGGTGTAGCCCACCGCGTCGAGGTCGTTGTGCTTGCCGCCGGCGCGCAGGCAGCGCTGGACGTCGGCCGCGCGCACGTAGCCCGGCCTTTCGCTGCCGAGAAACACGTTCTTGAACTGCACCATGCCCGAATTGGTGAACAGCAGGGTCGGGTCGTTGGCGGGCACCAGCGTGGCGGACGGCACGATGCTGTGGCCGCGGGCGCGAAAGAAGTCGAGAAAGCGGGAGCGGATTTCGGCGGTTTTCATGGACACGCACACGGACGGATCGAGGGGCGCAGCTCCGGACCGAGGCCCGCAAGCGCGCGGTCAGTCCGCGTCGTCGGTCGCCTCGTCCAGCTCAGCGTGAGTGGCTGATCTTACCGTGGAAGCGTCGAAACCGCGCCGCAGCAGGTACTGTGCGCGCCGCGCGCGTTCGGCCGCGATGCGGCAGCCGCTCGCGCCGAACTGCCGGCGCAGCTGTGCCGTCGCCAGGGCCAGCCAGTCGGTCGCGGCGGCGGCGAGCAGCGCCTGCACCGTCGCCGCCGGCATGCCGTGCGTCGCCAGCTCGGCGCGGATGCGGCGCGGACCGTAGCCCTGCGCGATGCGGTTGCGCAGCAGCATCTCGGCGAAGCGCGTGTCGCTCTGATAGTTCTGGTCGTGCAGCCGCGCAAGGGCCGCATCGGCGTCGGCTTCGTCATAGCCGCTGCGGTCAAGCCGCGTGCGCAGCTCGCGTTGCGAATGCTCGCGACGCGCCAGCATCTCCAGCGCGCGGTCGTAGGCGCTGCGGCGCGGAGCGTCGTCTTCGGTGCGGCTGCGGCGACGGATCATGCGCGAGCAGGGCCCTCAGTGTCCCGCATCCGGAGGCACCGCAGCCGGGGCCGCGGTGCCGGATGCGGTTGTCGCTCAGGCCTCCTCGACCTCGGCCGTCGCGGTGGCCGCGGCGGTGGCCGGCAGTTTGGCGGTCAGCAGGCGTGTGCGCAGCTGCGCCTCGATCTCGGCGGCGATTTCCGGATGCTCCTTGAGGTACTGGCGGGCGTTCTCCTTGCCCTGGCCGATGCGCTCGCCCTTGTAGCTGTACCAGGCGCCGGATTTCTCGATCAGCTCGTTGTTGACGCCCATCTCGATCACCTCGCCGAGACGCGAGATGCCCTCGCCATAGAGGATCTCGAATTCGGCCTGACGGAACGGCGGCGCGACCTTGTTCTTGACCACCTTGACGCGGGTCTCGGAGCCGATGATTTCCTCGCCCTTCTTGACCGCGCCGATGCGGCGGATATCGAGGCGCACCGAGGCATAGAACTTCAGCGCATTGCCGCCGGTGGTGGTTTCGGGGCTGCCGAACATCACGCCGATCTTCATGCGGATCTGGTTGATGAAGATCACCAGGCAGCCGGATTTCTTGATGTTGGCGGTGAGCTTGCGCAGCGCCTGGCTCATCAGTCGCGCGTGCAGGCCGACGTGCGAGTCGCCCATCTCGCCCTCGATCTCGGCCTTGGGCGTCAGCGCCGCGACCGAGTCGATCACCACGATGTCGACCGCGTTGGAGCGCACCAGCATGTCGGCGATCTCGAGCGCCTGCTCGCCGGTATCGGGCTGCGACACCAGCAGATCATCGACGTTGACGCCCAGCTTCTCGGCGTAACCCGGATCGAGCGCGTGCTCGGCGTCGATGAAGGCCGCGGCGCCGCCGCTGCGCTGGCAGTTGGCGATCACCTGCAGGGTCAGCGTGGTCTTGCCCGAGGATTCGGGGCCGTAGATTTCGACCACCCGGCCGCGCGGCAGACCACCGATGCCGAGGGCGACGTCGAGACCCAGCGAACCGGTGGAAATCGCCTCGATGACGTCGTCGGTGCGGTCGCCCATGCGCATCACCGCGCCCTTGCCGAACTGCTTTTCGATCTGGCTGAGCGCAGAGGTCAGCGCGCGGCGCTTGTTCTCATCCATCGTGATTCCCTTTGGGTCGTCAGGTTGAAGCAAGAGTGCCGCGACGCTGTCGCAAAAGCCGCGACGCTGCAAGGGAACCTCTGAACAAGTCCATCCAGGACTTATCAGAGGGCGCCGAGTCCGGCGCAGAGCCTGCCCCGGACCTGATCCGGGGTCCGGACTCGGCTACGCCGCATCAAGCACTTACGTGCTCGATGCGCGACAAGCCGTCCATGGCTTGGGGAAGGTCTGAACCGGTTCAGACCTTCCCCAGGCGCCGATTATCCCACAGCGTCGACAGCGGAACGCCGGGGCTCGCCGCCGGATTCCGTAAGGATTTTCCTTACCCCGGCGAGGGCCGCGGCTACGGTACGACGACGCACGGTCTCGCGGTCACCGGCGAACTGGAACAGCTGCGCCCGAGCGTAGCCACCACGCCGTTTCCAGGCGATCCACACTGTACCTACCGGCTTTTCCGGCGTGCCTCCCGACGGCCCGGCGATGCCGGTGACTGCGACCGCGATGCCGGCGCCGAAACGGGCCAGGGCGCCTGAAACCATCTCGAGCACCGCCTCTTCGCTGACCGCGCCGTGGCTTTCGAGCGTATGCGGATGCACACCAAGCAGCGCTTCCTTGGCCTCGTAGCTGTAGGCCACGACGCCGCACTCGAACCATGCGGAGCTGCCGGCCAGGTCGGTCAGGGTCTTGGCGATCCAGCCACCGGTGCACGATTCCGCAGCAACGATGGTCAGACCATGGGCGCGCAAGGCGTCGGCCACGGCTTCGGCCAGCGTGTGCAGGTCGGCGTCGGTGGGAACGGGGTTCGCGACCATGCGACACTCCGGAATCCGAAAGCACACTTTCTACTCCCGCGCCGCGCCCGCGCCAACCCCATCCTGCCGCTGATGACCCGCGACGATCCCGCGCAGCACACGCCGCTGATGAGGCAGTACTTTGCCGCCAAGGCCGAGTACCCGGACACTCTGCTGCTGTTTCGCATGGGCGATTTCTACGAGCTGTTTCACGACGACGCGCGCAAGGCGGCGCGCCTGCTCGACATCACCCTGACCCAGCGCGGGCAGTCGGCCGGCGCGCCGATCCCGATGGCCGGCGTGCCGGTGCATGCGGTCGAGAGCTATCTCGGCAAGCTGGTGCGCGCCGGCGAGTCGGTGGCCATCTGCGAGCAGATCGGTGATCCGGCGCTGGCCAGGGGACTGGTCGAGCGCAAGGTGGTGCGCGTCGTCACCCCGGGCACGGTCACCGACGAGGCGCTGCTGGAAGAACGCCGCGACACCCTGCTGCTGGCGATCGCCGCCGACCGCAACGGCTATGGCTTGGCCTGGGTCGATCTCGCCGCGGGCCGCTTCCTGCTCGCCGAGGTGGCCGATGCCGATGCGCTCGCCGCCGAGCTGGTGCGGCTGGCGCCGGCCGAGACCCTGATCGCCGAGGACGTCGCCTGGCCGGCGGCGGTCACCGCCCTGCCCGGCCTGCGACGGCGCCTGCCCTGGCACTTCGATACCGTCAGCGCGCAGCGCGAACTGTGCCGCTTTTTCGGCACCCGGGACCTGTCCGGTTTCGGCTGCGCAGCGATGACGCGGGCACTCGGCGCCGCCGGCGCGCTGCTGGCCTACCTGCAGGAGACGCAGAAGAGCGCGCTGCCGCATCTCGCCGGCCTGGCCGTCGAGAGCGCGGCCGAAACCGTCGCGCTGGATGCGTCCACGCGCCGCCATCTCGAACTCGACATGCACCCCGGCGGGCGCAGCGAACACACCCTGCTCGGGGTGCTCGACCGTAGCGTCACGCCGATGGGTGCGCGCCTGCTGCGGCGCTGGCTGCATCGCCCGCTGCGCGCGCGCGAAGTTCTGCGGCAACGCCACCAGGCGATCGGCGCACTGATCGACCGCCGCAGTTTTCCGCCGCTGCGCGAGCGGCTGCACGGGATCGGTGACCTCGAGCGCATCCTCGCCCGCATCGCGCTGCGCTCGGCGCGCCCGCGCGATCTGTCCACCCTGCGTGACGGCCTCGCCGCTGCGCCCGGACTGCGCACCGAACTGGCGGGCACGGACAGCCCGCTGCTGGATGCGCTGCTGGCGCGCATCGGCGACCACGGCGAGAGCGTGCGCCTGCTGGCGGCCGCGGTGATCGCGCAACCGCCAGCGCTGCTGCGCGACGGCGGCGTGATCGCCCCCGGCCACGACGCCGAACTCGACCGCCTGCGCCTGCTGTCCACCGACGCTGACCGCTTCCTGCTGGAGCTGGAGCAGCGCGAAAAGGTCGCCAGCGGCATCGCCACGCTCAAGGTCGGCTACAACCGTGTGCACGGCTACTACATCGAGATCGGCAAGACGCAGGCCGAACGCGCGCCGGCGCACTACACGCGCCGACAGACGGTCAAGGGCGCCGAGCGCTACATCACCGCCGAGCTCAAGGCCTTCGAGGACCAGGTGCTGTCGGCACGCGAGCGTGCGCTGATGCGCGAGCGCGTGCTGTACGAGGGCGTGCTCGACGCGCTGGCCGCGCGGCTCGCCCCGCTGCAGGACGCCGCGACCGCGATCGCCGAACTCGATGTACTGGCCAACCTCGCCGAGCGCGCCGAAGCGCTGGCCTGGGCCTGCCCCGAGCTCGTCGATGCGCCCGGCATCCGCATCGAACGCGGCCGCCACCCGGTGGTCGAGCAGATGCGCGAGGAGCCCTTCGAGCCCAATGATCTGCATCTGGACGACGCCCGTCACATGCTGGTGATCACCGGCCCCAACATGGGCGGCAAGTCCACCTACATGCGCCAGACCGCGCTGATCGTGCTGCTGGCGCATATCGGCAGCTACGTGCCGGCACAGCGCGCCGTGCTGGGTCCGATCGACCGCATCTTCACCCGCATCGGCGCCAGCGACGACCTCGCCCGCGGCCAGTCCACCTTCATGGTCGAGATGAGCGAGACCGCTGCGATCCTGCACAATGCGACCGCGCACAGCCTGGTGCTGATGGACGAGATCGGGCGCGGCACCTCGACCTACGATGGCCTCGCGCTGGCGCGCGCCTGCGCGGTGCGACTGGCGACGGTCAACCGCGCGTTCACCCTGTTCGCCACGCACTACTTCGAGCTGACCGCGCTGGCCGGGGACGTGCCCGGCATCGCCAACGTGCATCTCGACGCGGTCGAATACGGCGAGCAGCTGGTGTTCATGCACGCGGTCAAGGACGGCCCGGCCAGCCGCAGCTTCGGACTCGCCGTGGCCGCGCTGGCGGGCCTGCCGCGGGCGGTGATCGCCGACGCGCGGCACACGCTGGAAGCGCTGGAGCGCAGTCCGGCGCACGGCATGCCGCCGGCTGCCGCGCCCTCGCCACAGCTCGGCCTGTTTGCGCCGCCGGCACCCTCGGAGCTGGAAGAAACCCTGCGCGCGCTGGATCCCGATGCGCTGAGTCCGCGCGAGGCGCTGGAGGCGTTGTACCGGCTGCGGTCGCTGTTGCCCTGATCAGACGCAGCGGACACGGGTGCGATCCAAGCGCGGATCGACCGCCGCCGAGCTGATCCGCTAGAACGATTCCGACTTCAGCGCGCGCAGGGCGCGGCGATCGTGTTTGCCCGGGCGCGCTTCGGGATGCGGGGCCGGCTGCAGCCGCCGCTGCTCCTGCGCCAGTGCGCGGCCCAGGCGGCTGGCGTCGGTTTCCGCGTACAGCGTTTGCGCGACCGCGGTAGGCCCGCGCCGCGCGCTCAGCGCCAGCACGAGCACCTCGAAACGCTCCTCGCCGCGGCGGATGTGCAGCGTCTCGCCGACGCGCAGCACCCGGCCGGCCTTGCAGCGCAGGTCGCCAACGTCGACATGGCCCGTCTCCAGCGCCTGCCTGGCCAGCGCGCGGGTCTTGAAAAAGCGCGCGGCCCACAGCCAGACGTCGGCACGCACCGCGGCCGCCGCATCGACCGTGCCCGCTGCGCCGCGACTCACGCCGGCGTCGACTCCAGCAGCAGCCGGTTGACGCGGCGCACGAAGCCGGCCGGATCATCGGGCGTCACGCCGGCAGCCACCTGCGCCTGCTCCAGCAGCCACAGCGCCAGATCGCCGGCGCGCGCGGGATCGGCCTCGCCCTCAATGCGCTTGAGCAGCGGATGCTGCGGATTGACCTCGAGCACCGGCGGCTGCGCGGGCAGCGCGTGACCGGCCTCGCGCAGCAGGCGCTGCATGTGCAGGGCCATGTCGTGCTCCTCGAGCACCAGGCAGGACGGCGATTCGGTCAGGCGATGGCTGAGCTTGACCTCGCGCACGCGCTCGCCCAGCAGCGCCTTCACGCGCTCGAGCAGCGGCGCGGCCGCGGCTTCCGCGGTCTTGCGCGCCTCGGCGTCGGCGGGCTCGAGGTCCAGCTCGCCCTTGCCGACGTGACGCAGCGGCTTGCCGGCGTATTCGCGCAGGTAGCCCAGCATCCACTCGTCGATGCGGTCGGTCAGCAGCAGCACCTCGAGGTTGCGCGCGCGCAAGGCCTCCAGCTGCGGGCTGCCGCGTGCCGCCGCCAGCGAGTCGGCGGTCAGCACGTAGATGGCCTTCTGGTCGGCCTGCATGCGGCCGACATAGTCGTCCAGCGACACCGTGCGTGCGTCGCCCTCACTCGTGGTCGAGGCGAAGCGCAGCAACTTGGCAATGCGCTCGCGGTTGCCGGCGTCCTCGGCGATGCCTTCCTTGAGCACGCCGCCGAAGCTGGCCTGGAAGGTGGCGAACTTTTCCGGCTCGTCCTTGGCCAGCTTTTCCAGCTGGTCGAGCACGCGCTTGACGCAGGCGCTGCGGATCTGCGCCAGCAGACGATTCTCCTGCAGGATCTCGCGGCTGACGTTGAGCGGCAGATCGTCGGAATCGACCACGCCGCGCACGAAGCGCAGATAGGCCGGCAGCAGCTGCTCGCTGGCGTCCATGATGAACACGCGGCGGATGTAGAGCTTGATGCCCTTGCGCTCGTCGCGACCGCTGAAAGTGAGATCGAAGGGCGGCTTTTCGGGGACGTACAGCAGCAGGGTGTAGCTCTGGCTGCCCTCGACGCGGTTGTGGGTCCAGGTCAGGGCGTCGCCGAAGTCGTGCGAGATCGAGCGGTAGAAAGCCTGGTAGTCCTCGTCCTTGAGTTCGCTCTTCGGCCGCGCCCACAGCGCGGAGGCGTCGTTGACCGTCTCGAACTCGGTCGTGGGCTTGCCCTCGGCCAGCTTGGGCACACGGATCGGGAAGGCCACGTGTTCGGAATAGCGCGCGATCAGCTCGCGCAGCCGCCACGGCTCGAGGAACTCGTCCTCGTCGGCCTTGAGGTGCAGGGTGACCGCGGTGCCGCGCGCCGGCACCTCGACGGTCTCGAGGGTGTACTCGCCGCTGCCGCCGGAGGTCCAGCGCACGCCGGCAGCGGTGTCCGCGTCGGCGCGACGGGTCACCAGCTCGACGCGGTCGGCGACGATGAAGGCCGAGTAGAAGCCGACACCGAACTGGCCGATCAGCTGGGTGTCCTTGCGGGCATCGCCGGAGAGCGCATCGAGAAAGCGCCGCGTGCCCGAGCGCGCGATGGTGCCGATGTTCTCGATCACCTCCTCGCGACTCATGCCGATGCCGTTGTCGCGCACGGTCAGCGTGCGCGCGTCCTTGTCGATCGTGATCTCGATGCGCAGGTCGGCGTCGCCGGCGGCCAGTTCGGGCTTTGAAAGCGCCTCGTAGCGCAGCTTGTCGCAGGCGTCGGAGGCGTTGGAGATCAGCTCGCGCAGGAAGATCTCCTTGTGCGAGTACAGCGAATGCGTCACCAGGTGCAGCACCTGGCTGACTTCGGCCTCGAAGGCGCGGGTTTCAGGGGCGGTGGCGGTGGTCATGCGAATCTCCAGACAGCGGTGTCGCGCAACGCGCGCTACCGCGGGAATGCGGCAGCGTCAACCGATCGTGCGCGGCGCGTCGATGCGCTCCGCGAGCGGCGGATGACTCGTGAACAGGCGTTTCATGCCCGACCCCGGATGGTCCGGGAGGCCGAAAGCCTGGATCGTCCTGGATCAGGGTCAGTGTGACGAAGCATGGCTGTCGCTCGTGGCCGTCATCGAAGCGGGCGATTCCGCGGACCCTGATTCGGGGCGCACGGCCGATGTTTCAAGTGGATCGAATGGCATCATCGGCACATGCGCGTGATCGGACGCTTCGCCCCCTCGCCCACCGGACCGCTGCACTTCGGCTCGCTGGTCGCGGCCCTGGGCAGCTGGCTGTGCGCGCGCGCCAGCGGCGGCGTCTGGTTCGTGCGCATCGAGGACCTCGATCCGCCGCGCGAGCCGCCGGGCAGTGACCGCCGCATTCTCGCCCAGCTCGCTGCACTGGGGCTGTCCGGCGACGGCGAGACGCTTTACCAGAGCACGCGCCACGAGGCCTACACGGCGGCGCTGGCGCGGCTGGCTGCGGACGGCGCCGCCTATCCCTGCACCTGCTCGCGCAGCGACCTCGAACCCTTCGCCGGCATTCATCCGGAAACCTGCGTGGGCGCCCACGCCCCCGGCCTGCCGACCGCGTGGCGGCTGCGCGTACCGGCCTGCACCGTGATCGGCTTCGACGACGCCCTGCAGGGTCCGCAGCGGCAGGACGTCGCGGCGACAACCGGCGACTTCGTGCTGCGCCGCGCCGACGGGTTCTGGGCCTACCAGCTGGCGGTGGTGCTCGACGATGCCTGGCAGGGCGTCACCGAGATCGTGCGCGGCGGCGACCTGCTCGACTCGACGCCGCGCCAGATCCTGCTGCAGCGCGCCCTGGGCCTGCCGACGCCCTGCTATCTGCACCTGCCGGTGGCCACCGATGCCGAGGGGCGCAAGCTGGCGAAATCGGCCGGCGTCCGCGCGCTGGATGCCGACCCGCTGGTGTCCCTGCGCGCCGCGCTGGCGTTTCTCGGCCAGGCCGAGGCCGCGTCCGCGCGCGCGGACACGCCCGCCGCCCTGCTTGAAGCGGCGCGCGAACACTTCCACCGTGCGTTCCTGCCGCGCGCTGCCGCGCGTGTTGCACCGCGGGACTTTGCCTGAGCGCACGCGCCTACACTCGCGCACGGTTCGCATGGAGAAACGCTCATGACTTCCCGAGTTGCCTTGGTCACCGGTGGCACTGGCGGCATCGGCACCGCCATCGTGCGGCGGCTGGCCAGCAGCGGACATCGCGTCGCCACCAACTACCGCGACGAGGCCAAGGCCCGCGACTGGCAGGCACGCCTGCGCAGCGACGGCGTCGAGACGCTGCTGGTGCCGGGCGACGTCTGCGATCCGGACGTCTGCGTGGACATGGTGCGCGCCATCGAGAAGGCGCTGGGTCCGATCGAGATCCTGGTCAACAACGCCGGCATCACCCGCGATTCGACCTTCCACCGCATGACCTACCAGCAGTGGAACGACGTCATCCACACCAACCTCAACGCCTGCTTCAACGTCACCCGCCCGGTGATCGAAGGCATGCGCGCGCGCAAGTGGGGCCGCATCGTGCAGATCAGCTCGATCAACGGCCAGAAAGGCCAGTACGGCCAGGCCAACTACGCCGCCGCCAAGGCCGGCATGCACGGCTTCACCATCTCGCTGGCACAGGAGAACGCGCGCTTCGGGATTACCGTCAACACCGTCTCGCCGGGCTATGTCGGCACCGAGATGGTGATGGCCGTGCCCGAGGAGGTGCGCGCCAAGATCGTGGCGCAGATTCCGCTCGGGCGTCTGGGCGAACCCGCCGAGATCGCCTATGCGATCAACTTCTTCGTCGGCGAGGAGGCGGCCTGGATCACCGGCGCCAACCTCGCCATCAACGGCGGCCACTACATGGGTTGGTAACGCGCATGTTTTGAAGCTGCCAGTGGCCGCTTCAATGCGCATTACCAGGTGAGGCAGGATGCCGAACGGGCGGCGACCCAGGGACGGATGCTTGCCCGGCCCTCCGCAGACGCATGTCTTGAAGCTGCCAGTGGCCGCTTCAATGCGCATTGCCAGGTGAGGCAGGAGCCGAGAGGGTCGCGAGCCCGGGATGGATGCGTGCGTATGAGGCGCGCACTCGCGCTCATTGCTGCGCAGCATTTCGGCTGGTGCAACGCAATAACATCTGCTAGCGTTTCCGCATGGCACAAGTCCGCATCATCAAGAAATACCCGAATCGCCGGCTCTACGACACCGAGATCTCGAGCTACATCACGCTCGAGGAAGTTCGCCAGTTGGTGATCGACAGCGAGACGTTCGAGGTACGCGACGCCAAGACCGGCGATGACCTCACCCGTGCGGTGCTGCTGCAGATCATCACCGAGCACGAGGACCGCGGCCAGCCGATGTTCTCGGTGCGCCTGCTGTCGCAGATCATCCGTTTCTACGGCGATTCGCTGCAGGGCTTCATGGGCCCCTATCTCGAAAAGAGCCTGCAGGTGTTTCTCGACCAGCAGCAGCAGTTCCGCAGCCAGCTGTCGAACCTGCTCGGGCAGACGCCGCTGACCATGCTCAACGACCTCACCGAGCGCAATCTCGACATGTGGAAGACGCTGCAACGCGGCTTCCTCGAAGCCGCCGCCGGCCAGGCGCGTGCCCGTGGCGACGAACCGTCGCCGCCCGCCACGCCGGGCGCGCGCAAACCACGCTGATCGGCAACGCCGCCGTTTGACAGGCCCGTCGGGCCTGCCTACCATCGCGACTTTGTTGCGCCGCAGCAGATGGCGCCACGCCGCATAACGGAGTCCCCATGTCCCAGCGCATCGCCGTCGTCACCGGCGGCATCGGCGGTCTTGGTACCGCCATTTGTCTGCATCTCGCCCGCAACGGCACCCATGTGATCGCCGCCGACCTGCCCGGCCGCAGTGAACGCCTCGCCGCTTTCAAAACCGAAACCGCGGCTTGCGCCGAGCGCATCACGTTCGAGCCGCTGGACGTGACCGACGACGCCAGTTGCGCCGATCTCGCCCGCCGTGTCGGCGAGCGTCACGGTCGCATCGACATCCTCGCCAACGTCGCCGGCATCACCCGCGACGCCACCTTGCGCAAGATGACCATCGCGCAGTGGGACCAGTTGATGCGGGTCAACCTCGACGGCCTGTTCCACATGACCCGCGCGGTGATCGAAGGCATGGTCGAGCGCGGCTTCGGCCGCATCGTCAACATCAGCTCGGTCAACGGCCAGACCGGCCAGTTCGGGCAGACCAACTACTCGGCCGCCAAGGCCGGCGTGCACGGCTTCAGCATGGCGCTGGCGCGCGAGGTGGCGGCCAAGGGCGTCACCGTCAACACGGTCTCGCCGGGCTACTGCCTGACCGAATTGGTGATGGCGGTGCCGGAGGCGATCCGCGCCAAGATCGCCGCACAGATCCCGGTCGGCCATCTCGGCAGCCCCGACGACATCGCCCGCGCGGTGGCGTTCCTGGTCGCCGACGACGCCGGCTACATCACCGGCGCCAACCTGCCGGTCAACGGCGGCTACTTCATGAGCTTCTGAGGCTGCCATCGCGTCGCCCCCGGGCGCGCAGGCAGTCGTCGCATGTTCATGCTCAGCTGGGCCCGGGATGCGTATAACGGCCACTCCCCCATGACACTTCGGCCCGATGAACACCCAAGCCACGGCGGTTGACCGGTTGACTCGTGCCGGCTTGCACGACTATCACGCGATGCCCGGAGACCGGTACTACCGGCTGGCGATATTGCTGGGCATGGGGCTGCTGCTGCTGGCGAGTTGGCATCTGCAGGTCTTCCACGGCGTGATCCACATCGCGCGCGAGCACAGCTGGGCCCCGTTCGTCGTGCGCCCGGCAATGCTGTGGGCCGGCATGGGCATGCTGATGCTGCTGTTTCGCACCTTGCTCTGGTACCGCTATCGCACACCGCGCAGCGCGGATATGGAACAGGCACCGTTGCTGACCGTGATCATCCCCGCCTACAACGAAGGGCCGATGGTGGCGCGCTCGATCCATTCGGTGGCGCAGGCCCGCTACCCGCGGGAACGACTGGAAATCATCGTCGTCGACGATGGCAGCCGCGACGACACCTGGATGCACATCGAGCACGCCGCGGCACAGTACCCGAACCTGGTCAGCACGCTGCGTTTCGAGCGCAACCGCGGCAAGCGCGCCGCGCTCGAAGCCGGATTCCGCCGCGCCCGCGGCGACGTGCTGGTGACCATCGATTCCGACAGCGTGATCGAGGCCGACACCCTGCTGGCCATGGCCGGCCCGTTCCATGATCCGCGCATCGGCGCGGTCGCCGGCAAGGTCAGTGTCTACAACCGCGAACAGGGTCTGATCCCGCGCATGCTCAAGGTGCGCTACGCCTTGTCATTCGATTTCCTGCGCGCGGTGCAAAGCACCTACGGCACTGTCTACTGCTGCCCGGGCGCGCTTGCGGCCTACCGCGCTGCGGTGGTGCACCGCGTGCTCGATGCCTGGATCGGGCAGCGCTTTCTCGGCCGTGCGTGCACGTTCGGCGAGGATCGCGCGCTGACCAACGCCATCCTCGAACAGGGCTACGACTGCGTCTATCAACGCGCCGCCATCGTGCATACCCTGGTGCCCACGCGCTATCGCCAGCTGTGCAAGATGTTTTTGCGCTGGGACCGCAGCTACGTGCGCGAGGAACTTCGCTTCGCGCGCCACATCGTATGGAAGCGGCCGCTGCCGGCGCGCTTGATCGCCCTGCTGGATCTGGTCATCACCAACCTGCGCTACCCAGTCGGCTGGGCGGTACTGACGCTGCTCGTGGTCATGCTGCCGGGCCACCCGGATCTGCTGCTGCGGTTCGGCTCGGCGCTATTGCTGGTATCCGCGTTCAACATGCTCTACTACCTGCGCGGCGAGCGCTCCTGGGATTTTGTCTACGGCATCGGCTACTCGTATTTCTCGGCCTTCGCGCTGTTCTGGATCTTCCCCTACGCGCTGCTCACCGCACGCACGCAGGGCTGGCTGACGCGCTGAATGGAAGTCGGGGGCCGGCGATCCGCTGCGTCTGCCCCCCCCGCCCGGTCCGGGCCAACTCATCAGCTCCCGAATCGGCAACTCGCGCCCGATCCGCTGCAGCCGGAACAGCCTCAGCAAGGCTAGTGCGTGAACAGGTCAGCCGCACGCAAGCCGCGTTTCATTGCCGGTGCCCACACCAGTGCGTAGCGCCCAGGGCGCGCTACCGTCAGTTCATGCGTGCCGGCCGCCAGCGCGCGCGGCGCGGCGAACGGAGTGCCATCGAGCGTGGCGGTTGCCGCGCCGGCCGCATCGACCAGCGCATAAGTCTGTGGCACCGCCAGCCGGAATCGCAATGGCACGCCTGCCTGCGGCGCATCCAGCAGCAGCCCGGCCACCCGCAGCTTGCCGATGCCGATGGCGAGGTAATTGGCCTCGATGAAGACCTGTGCCGCGGGCGGCATGCGGTAGTCGTCGACCAGCGGCGTGCCGGTGCGCACCAGCCCGGCCGCCACATCATCGGGGATCAGGCCCAGCTTCATGCGCTGCTGAGTGATGTTCTCGAACGCCCAGTAGATCGGGCGCATGCGAAAGATCGACTCGCCCTTGGCGTCCATCACGTCGTCATCGGGCCGGGTCAGGCGCAGCACCGCGGCGAGATGGTTTTCCTGCAACGCCGCGCGATCGCGCCACGGCGGGCGCAGCGCCACGATCACGCCGAGATCGAACAGCACGAACAGCAGAACCCAGAATGGCAAGGCACGCCGCCGCACGGTGGCCGCTGCGCGACCTGGATGCTCGCGCTCGACCAGCGCCACCAGGCCCAGCATCAGCATCGGCGTCACCGGCAGCAGATCCTGCGCCGGCACCAGCGGCCAGTAGCTGATCAGCGCGCCGACGTAGAGCACGGCGCTGGCGAGCACCACGCTGCGCCGCAGCCAGAGTTCGGCATCCGTCGTGCGCCGCAGCGAGCGCCACAATCCACCGGCGCTGAGCAGCAGCAGCGCCGGAAACACGCTCAGCCGCAGGGCATGCGCGAGACGATGCCCGCTCCAGTCGCCCAGCCCGGGCACGATGTTGTGCTGCACGGTGCAATACCAGGTCTGCGCCCAGGCGCCTTCGGCGGCGAAAAACGCCGCGAACGCCGCCAGCGGCAGCGCCGCGGCCAGTGCAAACGCGATCGCGCCGCGAGTCAGCGCCGCGGCGGCCAGACGGCGTCCGCTGAGGCGCCAGATCAGCAGGACCAGCACCAGCGCGATCGCGCCGGCGATCAGCAGCACCGTGGTCTTCAGCGACACCGCCAGCGCGAGACCGGCCAGCAGACCGCTGGCCGCGATCCGGCGCAGACCGGGCGTGCCGGTGACGCCGACCAGCACCGTCAGCACCCACAGTGGCGACCACAGGTCGTCGGTGCGGAACTGCGCCGACAGCACGAAGTAGAACGGAAACAGCGCGGTCAGCAATGTTGCCAGCGCCGCGGTCCGGCGCGACCACAGCGCGCAGCCAATGCGCCAGCCCGCCCACAGCGCCAGCGCGTAGAACGGGATCATCGCCAGCCGCATCAGCGGCACGATGTCGGCACGCTCGCCCAGTGCCGCCAGCAGCGGCGCCATCAGCAGCTGGAACAGCGGCGTGTGGTTGTCGAAAACATCGCGATACGGCAGCAGGCCCTGCGTCCACGCCCAGACCACGTGCAGATGCTGCGGTTCGTCGGAATCGACCTGCAGGGTGAAGGCATAGAGCACGCGCAGCAACAGCAGTACGGCAAACGCGACCCACACAAGCCAGCGGCGTGGCCGTGCGGTGACAGCAGAGTTGGAAAGAAGCGGCATGTGCGGGGATTCGCCGGAATTGAATGCGGCACGGGCGCGCCGAAAGGCGCGCAAGGATCGCATACGCACAGGACGACCGCGACTTGAGATCGTCAGTCAGAGCGAAGCAAGCGGTGAGGGGGCGCTCTCATGCCCACGAACGCCGCGCGAGGGATGACGTGGCCGGGGCGCGACGCATGGATGCAGGAGACCGATGGCCTGCTCATCCTGCGTCTGTCGCCGACACGTCGCACAGGGCCAGACGGGCGCGCAGGCGCGCGAGCAGCCCGGTATCGGCCGCAGCGCCGGGTGACACGCGTGCCGCCAGGCTGCCCTCCGGCGTGCGGTCCTGCCCTGTCGTCGGCACTGCCTGGGCGGCACGCCGATAGGCCTCGCGAAACGGCACGCCGGCCACGGCCTGTTCCACCGCCGCATCGGTGGCGTACATCGCCGGCTCGATCGCCGCGCGCATCGCGGCGGCGTTCCAGGTGAATCGCGCCAGCAGATCCGGCAGCAGCGCCAGCGCGGTGAGCCCATGCCCGAAGGCGTGCACTAGCGAGCCCTTGCTGTACTGCAGATCGCGCTGATAGCCCGAGGGCAAGGACAACAACTGCTCGATCTCGGTTCGGGCTGCGGCCACGGTGGCATAGCTGGCGCGCAGCAGCTCGATCACGTCGGGGTTGCGCTTGTTGGGCATGATCGAGCTGCCGGTGGTGTACTCGGCCGGCAGAGTGACGAAACCGAACTCGGTGGTGGTGAACAGGCTCAGATCCCAGGCCAGCCGGCGCAAATCCAGCAGCGCCGACGCCAGCGCCTCGATCGCCGCCAACTCGAACTTGCCGCGCGAGAGCTGCGCCGCCACCGGCGATTCCTGGGTGCGCGCAAAACCCAGGCGCGTGGTGGTGTAGTCGCGGTCCAGCGGCAGGTTGACGCCGTAGCCCGCCGCCGTACCCAGCGGATTGGCGTCGATCCACGCCAGCGTCTGCGCCGCGCGCACGGCATCGTCGATGAAGCTCTCGGCGAAGCCGGCAAACCACATCGCCGTCGAGGACACCACCGCGCGCTGCAGATGGGTATAGCCCGGCAACGGCAATGCCTCGCGCTCGGCGCGATCCAGACAGGCCGCCGCAACGGCGCGGCACTGCAACGCCAGCTCCGTCAGGCGGTCCTTCAGCCACAGCCTCGTGGCCACAAGAATCTGGTCGTTGCGGCTGCGCCCGGTATGCACCTTGCGGCCGGTGTCGCCGAGGCGCTCGGTCAGACGCGACTCGATCGCCGAATGGCCGTCCTCGAAGCGATCATCGAGAACGAAGCGGCCGGTGCGGAAATCCTCGGCGAGAGCATCGAGTTCGCGCAGCAGCGTCGATGCCTCGTCGGCGCTCAGCAGATCGATGCGCGACAAGCCTTCGACATGCGCTCTGCTGGCGACGATGTCGTGCAAGAAGAACTCGCGATCCAGCAGCACGTCGTCGCCGGCAAGGAATTGCATGATGCGCGCGTCGATGCGCACGCCGTCTTTTTTCCACAGCAGGTCGCTCATCGGTCGGTCCTGGTGCCGGTAGCGATAGGTGTGCGGTCCGCCAGACCCTTCGCTGCGCTCAGGGTGACAACCTCTTTATCTCGCCTGTCATCCTGAGGGCGCAGCCCGAAGGATCTTCCTCGTGAAGGCCGCCCCATGTCCAACCTCCCGCCCCTCACGTCCCACCTGCCAGCGGTATCCCCATCGTCTCCTCGAATCCAAGCGCGCGGTTGAGATTCTGCAGCGCCTGCGTCGCCGCGCCCTTGAGCAGATTGTCGAGCGTGACGACCACTACCACGCGCTTGCCATCCGTGGAGGTCGTGAAGCCGCCCACCTCGGCATGATGATGCCCCGCGATGCGGCTGACCCAGGGTGCCTCGTCCAGCACGCGCAGCAGCGGTTCATCGGCATAGCGTTCGCGATAGAGCGCGCGCACGTCCTCGATGCGCAGCGGCTGCGTCAGCCACATGTTCACGGTCAGGGTGATGCCGCGGAAATGCCCCGCGACGTGCGGCATGAACTCCACCGGCAAGCCCAGCTGGCGACTGGCCTCGCGTTCGTGCATGTGGCCGGTCAACTGATACGGCATCAGATTGTCGCGCAATTTGTCCGGATCGTTCTTGTCGGACGGTGTAGTGCCGGCGCCCGAATAGCCCGAAACGCCGAAGCACACCGGAGGCCCGGCCAACCGATCCCGCAGCGGAGCGATCGCCAGTTGCATCGCGGTGGCGTAGCAGCCGGGGTTGCTGATGCGGCGCTGGCCGGCGTAGCGCGCGCGAGTCAGCTCGGGCAGGCCGTAATACCAGGCGTCATCGAAGCGGTAGTCGGCACCGAGATCGACGATCACCGTGTCCGGCGCCGCGGTGTCGAGCGCGGCTACGAACGGTGCGGCCTTGCCATTGGGCAGTGCCAGGATCACCGCCTCGGCGCCCCGGCGCGCCACCTGCCCGGCGTCGAGGTTTTCGTAACGCAGCGCGCCCGCGTATTCCGCAACGTGCCCGGTCACGCGCTGGCCATCCAGTTCGCGCGATGACACGAAGACCAGCTCGAGGCGCGGATGCGCGGCGATCAGGCGGATCAGTTCGGCGCCGGTGTGCCCGCGTGCTCCGACGATGCCGACGGTTTTCATGGGGTCGTTGCTCATGTGATTCGGATCCTCTCCTGGGCACCGTGGTGACTAGGCTCGGCCTTCCCGGCCTCGCCAAGTCACCCCGCCCTCCGCTCCTGCTCCGGGCGCTCGCCGGCGCGAGATGCGCTTCAACGCATCTCGCAAAATCCCGGCTCGCCCGCGTGCTCCGACGATGCCGACGGTTTTCATGGGGTCGTTGCTCATGTGGTGCGTATTCCTGTGTGGGCTCCGCGGCGCACGCGCCCTCGTCATTTCGATGCACGATCCGCAGGCGAATCATCTTCCGTTCGTCAGATCCCTCGCTGCGCTCGGGACGACCAACGGAAGTCCCCAAGGGATGACAGCTAAAACAGCCCGCCTTGTCCCGGGTCCCGGGTCCCGTCTCATCATTCACTCCTTCAACGTCGCCGGCCGCGTGCGGCAGTGCTCGACGCAGGTCGCGATGCGCTCCCAGCCCTCCAGTCCGTACCAGAACGCGGTCCAGCGCGGCTGCTTGAGGCAACC
>DATLSL010000114.1:0-25015 GCA_035534135.1 Rhodanobacteraceae bacterium
GGCGCATGCGGCGCGCTCAGCCACCCGCTGCATCACCGTGCGCTTCGGCAACGTGCTGGATTCGGCCGGCTCGGTGGTACCGCTGTTTCGCGAGCAGATCGCGCGCGGCGGTCCGCTGACCGTCACTCATTCCGAGGTCACCCGCTATTTCATGACCATCCCCGAGGCCTGCCAGCTGATCCTGCAGGCGGCGGTGCAAGGCCGGGGCGGCGAGATCTTCGCGCTCGACATGGGCGAGCCGGTGCGCATCCGCGATCTCGCCGAGCAGATGATCCGGTTGGCCGGCAAGCAGCCGGGTCGTGATGTCGCCATCGTCTACTCCGGTCTGCGGCCGGGCGAGAAGCTGTTCGAGGAGCTGTTTCATCCGCAGGAGAACTACGCGCCGACCGCGCATGCCAAGCTGTTTCTGGCGCAACCGCGCGCGCTGGAGCCGCTGCTGCTTGATGCCGCGTTGCGCGAAGCGCGCGTCGCGGTGGATGCCTTCGACGAGGACGCGCTGCGGCGGATGCTGGGACGTCTGCTGCCGGCTTTCCAACCTGGGCGCGGGGATGCACTGCCTTCCCCGACGCCGTCACCGATCATCCAAGGAGATTCCGCATGAGTCGCCCCTTGCGCAAGGTGGTATTCCCGGTGGCCGGTCTCGGCACGCGCTTCCTGCCGGCCACCAAGGTGATCGCCAAGGAGATGCTGCCGGTGCTCGACCGGCCGCTGATCCAGTACGCCGTCGACGAGGCGGTGGAGGCTGGCGCCGACACCCTGGTGTTCGTCACCAACCGTTACAAGCACGCCATCGCCGACTATTTCGACAAGGCCTACGAGCTGGAGACCAAGCTGGCCGAAGCCGGCAAGGTCGATCTGCTCGAGATCGTGCGCAACGTGCTGCCCGCGCATGTGCGCTGCGTGTTCGTCACCCAGCCCGAGGCGCTGGGGCTCGGTCATGCCGTGCTCTGCGCGCGCGCCGTGGTCGGCGACGAGCCGTTCGGCGTGATCCTGCCCGATGACCTGATCCGCGCCCGCGGCGCCGGCGTGATGCGGCAGATGGCGGAGATGGCGGCCACCCACGGCAGCGGCGTGGTGGCGGTCGAAGAAGTGCCCGCGGACCAGACCCATCGCTACGGCATCGTCGCCGTCGATCCGGTCGGCGGCCGTGCCGGGCGCATCCGTCACCTGGTCGAGAAGCCGAAGCCTGCGGCCGCGCCGTCCAGGCTCGCCATCGTCGGCCGCTATCTGCTGCCACCGCGCATTTTCGAATTGCTGGAAGCGACGCGACCGGGCCTGGGCGGCGAGATTCAGTTGACCGATGCGCTGGAAAAGCTGGCGCAGGAGCAGGAGCTGCTGGCCTACCGCTTTGCCGGCGAGCGCTTCGACTGCGGCACCAAGCTGGGCCTGGTGCGCGCGACCCTGCATCTGGCGATGGACGATCCGCAGCTGGCGACGGCGGTACGCGAGTTCGTCGCAGCGCATGCCTGACCTGCGCCCCACTGCTGCCGACAGCGTTTACGCCGCGCAGGCGCCGCTCAGTTACGGCTATCCCAGCCTCGGTGGCCAGATCGAGGCCGAGGTGGCGGTCGTCGGCGGTGGCTACGCCGGGTTGGCGACCGCGCTGGGTCTGGCCGAGCGCGGCGTCAAGGGCGTGGTGCTGCTGGAGGCCGAACGCGTCGGCTTCGGCGCATCCGGTCGCAACGGCGGTTTCGTCTTCGGCGGTTATTCGCTGGACGGAGAGGAGCTGGTACGGCGCCTCGGCCGCGAGCGCG
Organism: Rhodanobacteraceae bacterium; assembly: GCA_035534135.1. GTDB lineage: Bacteria > Pseudomonadota > Gammaproteobacteria > Xanthomonadales > Rhodanobacteraceae > Metallibacterium. The sequence goes on from DATLSL010000114.1 coordinate 1,755, forward strand.
CGCGGGCGCTGTATTTGTCTACCCTGCAAGCAGTCCAGCTGATCCGTGCGCGTATCCAGCGCTACGCGATCGCCTGCGAGGCCACCGACGCCGGCGTGCTGTGGGCCAACTGGTTCCGCGATCCCGAGATACTGCGCCGCCGTCAGCGCCAGCTGGCCGACGATTTCGGCATCGAGTGGGAGTGGGTCGAGTCGGATGCGCTGCGCGAGATCGTACGCAGCGATCGCTACCACGGCGCGCTGTATGAGCGCGACGCGTTGCATCTGGATCCGCTGGCTTTTGCGCGCGGACTGGCGCAGGCGGCGACCGGGCAGGGCGTGATGCTGCGCGAAGCCTCGCGGGTGCTGCGCCTGGAACGCGGCGGCGGCGGCTTTCGTCTGCACACCGGCGGCGGACGCGTCGATGCGCGCCAGGTGGTGCTGGCCACCGGCGGCTATCTGGCCGGGCTGGAGCCGCGGGCCGATCGCGCGGTCCTGCCGATCGCCACCTACGTCATGGCGACCGAGCCGCTGGGCGGGCGTCTGGCCGAATGTGTGCGTACCGCGGCGGCGGTCTACGACACCCGCTTCGCCTTCGATTACTGGCGCCCGCTGGCCGACACGCGCCTGCTGTGGGGAGGGCGCATCTCGGTGCGCGACCGCCGACCCGAGGACGTGCGCCGGCTGCTTTACCGCGACATGCTGAAGGTGTTTCCGCAGCTCGAAGGCACTCGCGTCGAATACGGCTGGTCCGGTCTGATGAGCTACGCCCGCCACCAGATGCCGCAGATCGGCGGCGACGGCCGCGGGCTGTGGTGGGCGCAGGCCTTCGGCGGCCATGGCCTGGCGCCGACCACGCTGGCGGGCGAGCTGCTGGCCGCGGCGATCAGCCGCGACGATGACGCCTGGCGCCTGTTCGAACCGTTCGGCCTGGTCTCGGCGCAGCGGCCGCTGGGCTATCTGGCGGCACAGGCGCGCTATGCCTGGCTGCAGCATCTCGACGCGCGCAAGGAGCGCCGGGACGCCTGATCCTCGCCGCCCGGCTGCTGCCGGCAGGCCAGGTGCCCGATGCGGCCGCCGGTCGATCTGCGGCGGCTTGTGCGCCGCGACCAACGCGGATGCGGGTCGCGGCAGCTGCGTGGCAAGATGGCTGCCCGTTTTCGCCTTGCGGTGCGCACCAGCGATGAACCCTCCAATGTCTTCGAATCTGCCCGTGCAGACGACGCCCCTGGCCGCCCTGCCGGACGCTTCCGCGCCCGCCGACTGGGTGCGCGCGCTCACCGCGCCGCTGCATCGCCGCCGTTGGTGGTGCTGGGGCTTCGCCGTGCTGCTGCTGGGTTTCGGCGTGCTCAAGCTCTGGCACGGCAGCTGGCTGGACGCGCTGGTGGCGCTGAGCGGGGCGCTGTCGGCGTGGTTCCTGTTCCGCGCCGCCTCGGTGCTCAGCGTGGCGCACGCCAGCCTGCTTCCGGCGGATGCCCGGGCCGGGTTTGCCGCGCTGGCGCGCTACTTCATGCTGTCGGCGCTGACCAGCGCGCTGGGCCTGCTGCTGCTGATCGGCGCCGCCATCGAGGCCGTAGCGCAGGTGGCCCATGGTCTCTGAAACCACGCCCGCGGCGCCCGCGGGGACCACGCCGCTGGCTGCAGGCGAGGTCGCGCTGTTCGCCGACACCATCGCGCCGCTGGCGCGCGCCACACTGTGGATCTGCGCCTGCGGCGTGTTCAACGGCGTTCTGGCAGTGTTGCTGGGGCTGACCATCATCGGTCTGCCGTTCGCCGCCGCGCTGGCCTGGGTGGCCTTCCTCGAATTTCGCGCCGCGTCGCGGCTCGACGCCGCACGCCTGCGGCCCGCGGCGCCCGACGGCATCGACCAGGCCGCCGCTGCGGTCAACGACATCGCCTTGCACTATATCGTCCAGGCGGTGATCACCACGCTGATGATCGTGGCCGCACTGGTGGCGCTTGCCCTGTTCGCCCCGTTGCTCGGCAAGACGCTGCAGATCTGAGCGAAACCTCGAATCGATGCCGGCCGCAAGGCCGTGATGGCGGCCTCAGACGCGGCAGGGATGCGGCCGGCTCACACCGCCTCGAGCACCATCGCAAAGCCCATGCCGGTGCCGATGCACATGGTCACCATGCCGTACTTCTGCCTGCGCCGGCGCAGGCCGTGCACGAGCGTTGAGGTCAGTTTGGCACCGGTCGCGCCCAGCGGATGGCCCAGCGCGATCGCGCCGCCCAGTGGATTGACCCGGGCCGGATCGAGACCGATGTCGCGGATCACCGCCAGCGCCTGCGCGGCGAAGGCTTCGTTGAGTTCGACCCAGTCGAGCTGGTCGTGGCCGATGCCGGCCAGCTTGAGCGCACGCGGGATCGCTTCCTTGGGACCGATGCCCATGATCTCCGGTGGCACGCCGGCGACCGCGGCGCCGACAAAGCGCGCCAGCGGCGTCAGTCCGTAGTCCTTGAGCGCCTGCGCGCTGGCCAGCAGCACCGCGCCGGCGCCGTCGGACATCTGCGAGCTGTTGCCGGCCGTCACGCTGCCGCCGGCGCGGAACACGGTTTTCAATTTGGCCAGACCATCGAGGCTGGTGTCCTTGCGCGGACCTTCGTCGGTGTCGATGCGGCGCTGATCGGCCTTGATCGCATGCGTGGACAGATCTGGATAGCGATCATCCAGCGTGTACGGCGCGATCTCGTCGCCGAACTCACCGGAGGCGATTGCCGCCAGCGCGCGCTGGTGGCTCTGCAGGGCGAAGGCGTCCTGGTCCTCGCGGCTGACCTTCCAGCGCTCGGCGACCTTCTCCGCGGTGATGCCCATGCCATAGGCGATCGCGACGTGCTCGCTGTCGAACACGGCCGGGTTGATCGCCGGCCGGTAGCCCATCATCGGCACCATGCTCATGCTCTCGGTGCCGCAGGCCAGCATCAGGTCAGCTTCGCCGAGGCGGATGCGGTCGGCGGCCATCGCCACCGCCTGTGCGCCCGACGAGCAGAAGCGGTTGACGGTCACGCCCGGCACCGTGTCCGGCAGGCCGGCCAACAGCAGGCCGATGCGCGCCACGTTCATGCCTTGCTCGGCCTCGGGCATGGCACAGCCTACGATTACATCGCCGATGCGCTGCGGATCGATGCCCGGTGCCCTGACCAGCGCGGCGCGGATCACGTGCGCCAGCAGATCGTCGGGCCGGGTGTTGCGGAACACGCCGCGCGGCGCCTTGCCAACCGGCGTACGCACGGCGGCGACGATGTAGGCATCCTGGATTTGCTTGGTCATGCTTGGTCTCCAGAGCATTTGGTCCGCGAAGGTTTTATCGATGATGGATCGTGTGCGATCGCGCGCGTCGTGGACCGGTGGGCTTAGGCTTCGATGGCTGGGAAGTGCGGGTTTGCGAAGGGCGCCAGGATCGTGAAAAAAGCATCAAGTCCTGAAATTTTGCGCCCTTTGCGGTCTTCGCGGACAACCGCATTCATGGGTCCGCAAAGGACGCGAAGATCGCGAAGATGTCAGTCAGATGAAGATCCTTCGCGCGCTTTGCGGTCTTCGCGGACAGTGGCTCTCAATTCCGCAGCGGCTTGCCCGTGGTCAGGGTGTGCTGGATGCGCGCCTGGGTCTTGGGCATCTGCGCCAGGGTGACGAAGTGCTTGCGTTCGAGACGCAGCAGCCACTCCTCGTCGACGGTCGCGCCGCGCTCGATCCCGCCACCGCAGAGGGTGTCGGCGATGCGCGCGGCGATCTCGTAGTCGTGCTCGGAGATGAAACGGCCTTCCAGCATGTTGACCAGCAGCATCTTCAGGCTGGCGGTACCGACGTCGCCGGCGACCGCGATCGCGCGCGCCGGCAACGGCGAGCGCCAGCCTGACTCGGCGAGCGAGGCGGCGACGTTCTTCGCCACATACAGCAACTCGAACGCGTTGAGCACCACGACGTCGCTGTCGCGCAGCAGGCCCATCTGTTTCGCTTCCAGCGCGGAGCCCGAAACCCTGGCCATGGCGACGGTCTCGAAAATGCGCTTGACGCCCTCGAAGGGCTCGCCTGCCAGACCGCAGCGTGTGGCGATTTCTTTCAGGCCACCGCCCGCGGGCAGCAGGCCGACGCCGGCCTCGACCAGGCCGATGTAGCTCTCCAGCGCCGCGACCGTGCGCGCCGAGTGCATCTGGAACTCGCAACCGCCGCCCAGCGCCATGCCACGCACCGCGGCCACCACCGGCACCAGCGCGTACTTGATGCGCATGCTGGTGGCCTGGAAGTTGGCGATCATCGCCTCGAAGTCAGCGACCTTGCCGGCCTGCAGCAGGTCCATCGCGCCCTTGAGATCGGCGCCGGCCGAGAACGGCTCGCCGGACTGCCAGATCACCAGCGCCTTGAACTGGCGCTCGGACTCCCCGATCGCGCGCTGCAATCCGTCGAGCACGGCGTCGTTGATCGTGTTCATCTTGGTCTTGAAGGAGACGATGCCGATGTCGTCGCCGAGATGCCACAGGCGCACGCCGTCGTTCTCGAACGCGGTGGCGCCGCGGTCGTAGCGTTCGCCCAGCAACGGATCGGGGAACAGCTGGCGCTTGTAGACCGGATGTGTCGAGCGCGGTAACGACATGCCGGCCCCGGGCGCAAAGGAGCCGTCAGCGCCGTGCACGCCGCTGCGGCCGTCGGTTACCCACGCCGGCAGCGGCGCATCGCTCATGGCCTTGCCGGACTGGATGTCCTCGGCGATCCACGCGGCGATCTGCTGCCAGCCCGCGGCCTGCCAGGTCTCGAACGGACCCAGCTTCCAGCCGTAACCCCAGCGGATGGCGAAGTCGACGTCGCGGCAGGTTTGGGCGATGTCCGCGACGTGATAGGCGGTGTAATGGAACAGATCGCGGAAGGTCGCCCACAGGAATTGCGCCTGCGGGTCGGCGCAGGCGCGCAGATGGGCGAACTTCTCCGCCGGATCCTTGATGGCGAGAATCGCGGCGACCGTGTCGGAGGCCTTTGGCGCGGAAGCGCGGTAGTCCTGCGTCTCGACATCGAGGACCACGATGTCCTTGCCGGCCTTGCGGTAGAAGCCGGCGCCGGTCTTCTGACCCAGAGCGCCCTTGGCGATCAGCGCGGCCAGCCACTCCGGCGCCTTGAAGTGGCGATGCCAGGGATCGTCCGGCAGGGTGTCGGCCATGGTCTTGATCACGTGCGCCATGGTATCGAGACCAACCACGTCGGCGGTGCGGTAGGTGGCGCTCCGGGGCCGTCCGATCGCCGGGCCGGTCAGTGCATCGACCACGTCGAAGCCCAGGCCGAACTGCCGGGTGTGATGCATCGTCGCCAGCATCGAGAACACGCCGATGCGGTTGCCGATGAAGTTGGGGGTGTCCTTGGCACGCACCACGCCCTTGCCCAGCGTGGTGGTCAGAAAACCTTCCAGTGCGTCGAGTACCGCGGGATCGGTGCTGCGGTCGGGGATCAACTCGACCAAATGCATGTAGCGCGGCGGATTGAAGAAGTGGATGCCGCAGAAGCGCGGGCGCAGTGCCGCCGGCAGCGCCTCGGCCATCGAGTTGATCGACAGCCCCGACGTATTGGAGGCGACGATGGCGTGTGCACCGAGATGCGGGGCGATCTTCGCATAGAGATCCAGCTTCCAGTCCAGGCGCTCGGCGATCGCCTCGATCACCAGGTCGCAGTCGGCGAGCAGTGCGAGGTGCTCGCCATAGTCGGCTGGCGCGATGGCTTGCGCACGCGCCTTGTCGGCCAGTGGCGACGGCGACAGCTTGCCCAGGTTCTGGATCGCCTTCAGCGCAATGCCATTCCCGGGGCCATCCTTGGCGACGAGGTCGAACAGCAACGTCTCGACGTCGGCGTTGACGAGATGGGCGGCGATCTGCGCGCCCATCACGCCGGCGCCGAGCACGGCGGCCTTGCGGATGCGGAGGGAGGGTGGATTCATGGGAGCTCCAGGGTGAGAAAACGGAAGCGTGACCGCGGCCGGCGGCCGGGTGCGGGCGGATCGGCAATCAGGGAGCGCGCAGGCCGGCGGCGGCGAAACGCACCAGATGCTCGGCGGCGCGTTCGCGATGGCTCTGCTCGCTGCTGCCGCCCTTGCGCTTGATGACACCAAAGTCGGCCATGGCGTAAGTCAGCGCGCCGGCGACGATGTCCAGCCGCCAATAGAGCTCTTCCTTGTCGAGATGCGGCAGCATGTGGTGGAACACGACCACGAACTCGCGCAGTACGTGGCCGTAGTTGTCGGACAGAAAGCGGCGCAGGCGGTCGTCATGCTCGGCATAGGCGCGCGCCAGCACGCGCATGAAGGCGCCGCCGCCGCTGCGGTCCAGCGACAGCTGCAGCGCCGGCCGGATGAAGGCGTCGAGCGCGTCTTCGAGGGTGGCGTCCGCACGCTTTTCGACCTTGGCCAGCGCCGCCTGGCGGCGCGCGTTGAGGTCGTCGAGGCGGCGCCGGAATACTTCCTCGATCAGGTTTTCCTTGGAGCCGAAGTGGTAGTTGACTGCGGCCAGGTTGACATTGGCGGCGGCGGTCACCTGGCGCAGGGAGGCGCCGGCGAAGCCGTAGCGGGCAAACAGCACCTCGGCGGCACCGAGAATGCGTTGCTTGGTGGAAAACTGGGAGGCGTTCACGGCAGCCGGTGCTCGATCAAACGACCGTTTGAAGGATACGAGTGCTTTGCAGTGTGGTCAAACCATCTGCCGGGACGCACGCAGGGCTTGCCGAGGAGCTCGAAAACGTCAACAATCCGTGATCTAAGCCCGCAATTTGACGCAGGTTTACAGCATCATCGCCGATACCCGGCCGAACTTCACACAACCTTCCGGAGCATCACCGCATGGCGCTGGAGCGCACCCTTTCCATCCTCAAGCCGGACGCCGTGGCCAAGAACGCGGTCGGTGCGATCCTTGCCCGTTTTGAACAGGCCGGTCTGCGCATCGTCGCGGCGAAGATGAAACATCTCTCGCGCCGCGAGGCCGAGGGCTTCTACGTCGTGCATCGCGAGCGTCCCTTTTTCAAGGCGCTGGTCGAGTTCATGATCTCCGGCCCGGTGATGATCCAGGTGCTGGAAGGCGAGGGTGCCGTCGCCAGGAACCGCGACCTGATGGGTGCCACCGATCCGGAAAAGGCGGCGCCGGGCACCATCCGCGCCGACTTCGCCGACAGCATCGATGCCAACGCGGTGCATGGTTCCGACGCTGCCGACACTGCGGCCGCCGAGATCGCCTATTTCTTCGCCACCACCGAGATCTGCCCGCGGGGCTGAGGACGATGACGTGAACGCGGCGACGAAGGTCAACCTGCTCGATTTCGATCGCGGAGGTCTGCGCGCGTTGTTTGCCCGGATCGGCGAGAAACCCTTCCGCGCCGATCAGGTGATGAAGTGGATCTATCACCGCCACGTCGATGATTTCGAGCAGATGACCGATCTCGGCAAGGCGCTGCGCGGCAAGCTCGCGGAGGTTGCCGAGGTCGCGCCGCCGAAGTCGCAGCTTGACCAGACATCGATCGACGGCACGCGCAAGTGGCTGCTGGGCATGGACGGCGGCAACGCCGTCGAAACCGTGTACATCCCCGAACCGACGCGCGGCACGCTGTGCGTATCCTCGCAGGTCGGATGCGGCCTGAACTGCCGGTTTTGCTCGACCGCCACCCAGGGCTTCAACCGCAACCTCGCCGCCAGCGAGATCATCGGCCAGGTGTGGGTGGCGGCGAAAGCGCTGGGCAACCAGCCTCATCAGCAGCGCCGCATCACCAACGTGGTGATGATGGGCATGGGTGAGCCGCTGCTGAACTTCGACAACGTCGTACGCGCGATGAGCGTGATGCGCGACGACCTCGGCTTCGGCCTCGCCAACAAGCGCGTCACCCTGTCGACCGCCGGCCTGGTGCCGATGATCGACCGCCTGTCCGAGGTCAGTGACGTGTCGCTGGCGGTGTCGCTGCATGCGCCCAACGACGAACTGCGCACCGAGCTGGTGCCGCTCAACAAGCGCTATCCGATCGCCGAACTGCTGGCGGCTTGCGCGCGCTATGCGGCGAAGCGCCCGCGCACCTCGATCACCTTCGAATACACCATGATGAAGGGCGTCAACGACAGCCCGGAGCTGGCGCGCCAGCTGGTCAAGCTGATGCGCCGGCTTCCGGCCAAGGTGAACTTGATCCCGTTCAACCCGTTTCCGGGCACCGGTTACGAGCGTTCCGATCCGGACGCGATCGCCGCGTTCCAGAAAATCCTGCTCGACGCCGACGTGCTGACCATGGTGCGGCGCACGCGCGGCGACGACATCGACGCCGCCTGCGGCCAGCTCAAGGGTCAGGTGCTCGATCGTACCCGGCGCCAGGCCGAGTTCCGCAGGCGCATCGAGGAGGCCACGGCTCATGCGGCGTAGTGCGATCGTGCTGGTGGCGGTATGCGGCCTCGTCCTTGCCGGCTGCCAGTCGGTGAGCGGGCTGCGCGGCGAGACCTCGCAGCAGAAAGCGCGCCAGGCCGCCGAGGTCCACACCGAGCTGGGCCAGCAATATCTGCAGCGCGGGGATCTGCAGACGGCGCTGCAAAAACTGCTGCTGGCGGAAAAGTACGATGACAGCTATGCGCCGGAGCATACCGTGCTGGGCGTGCTCTACGAACGTATCAAGGATTACCCCAAGGCCGAACGGGAATACAAGCGCGCCTATGCTCTGGAACCGACCAAGGGCGACGTCAACAACAATCTGGGCGCCTTTCTGTGCCGGATGGGCAAGGTCGACGAGGCGCTGCCTTACTTCAAGCGCGCGGTGGCCGACCCGTTCTATCACACGCCGGATGCCGCATTCACCAATGCCGGCACCTGCCTGCTGAAGGTGGGCCGGCTGCAGCCGGCGCTGACCGAGTTCCAGCGCGCGCTGGCGCTCAATCCGAAGAATCCGGATGCCCTCTACCAGACCGCCGTCATCCTGCACAAGCAGGGCGACGACTTCCATGCGCGTGCCTTTGTGCAGCGCTTCGATGCTCTCGGTCTGGCCAGCCCCGACGTGCTCAAGCTCGGCTATGAAGTCGAAACCAAACTGGGTGACCAGGAGGCTGCCCGTTCGTACGCTCGCCGGCTGCGCGACCAGTTCCCGGATTCGGAACAGGCCCGCAGCCTACCCTCCGGTTCATCGCCATGACCTCCGCTGATACCTCTGTGTCGCCCGGCCGCCATCACGACTGCGCAGCCGTGTCCGTCGAGATGCACCTCGCCGTCACCGATACGCCGGGGAGCGCCGCACTGGGCGCACGGCTGATGGCCGCCCGTCAGGCGTGCGGCCTGAGCCTTCAGGCCTGCGCGCAGCAGTTGCGGCTGCCGACGGCGGTGCTGCGACGGATTGAACAGCGCGGCATCGGTTCTGGCGATTCGCCGATCTACCTGCGCAGTCAGTTGCACGGCTACGCGCGATTGCTGGGCGTGCCAGCCGCCGAGGTTGACGTCGCGCTGGCGCAGCTGGCAACGCGCGAACCGCCGCTGGTGATGACTGGCAACGTGTCGCATCTGCGGCTGGCGTTCGAGCGCTACGCCACCGCGGCCACCTACATCGTGCTGACGGCGGTGATTGCGGTGCCGGTAGTCTGGCTCGGCTTGCGCGGTGGCCTGGATCGCGATCTGGTGCATATCGAGCCACTGGATGCGCCGGCTCTGGCCCAGAGGCAGCCGGTGCCTAGGCAGCCGGTGCGCGCCGACATCCGGACTGCGACGCGACCCGTGGCGGCGGCCAGCAGCGAGCGGCCGCTGCTGGCTTCGATTGCGGCGTTCCCGGCGCTGGAGTCGGTACCGTCGACTCCGGTGCCTGCTGCGGCGTCTGCGCCTTCCGCGGATGCCGCAGGTCATCAGCTGCAGATCAGCCTGTCGGCACCGAGCTGGGTCGAGGTCACCGATGCCGATGGTCAGCGCCTGGAGTACGCGCTGCTGCCGGCAGGCACCACGCGCACCTATCGCAGCACGCAGACGCTGCAGGTGCGCATCGGCAACGCCGATGCCGCCACCGTCGAGCTCGACGGCGAGCCTTATCCGCTCGACAGTCACCGCCACGCCAACGTCGCCAGCTTCAGCATCGACGCCCCGCCGGGCCGCGCCTGAGCGGCTTTTTGCGCTATCCTCCGCGCTCCCCGCGCGCGCCCCTGCGCTGCGCGTCTTCCCTCGTTGCCGGTGATTTGATGGCCTTCGACGCATACGACGACTACGAGCAGGGCGAACAGGTCCGCCAGTGGCTGCGCGCCAACGCCGCATCCATTCTGGTTGGCATCGTGCTCGGCCTGCTGCTGATTTTCGGCTGGCAGCAGTGGCGTGCGCACCAGCAGCGCTACCGGATGGCCGCAGCCACGCAGTATCAGGTGCTGCAGCAGGCGCTGCAGGACAAGAACGATGCCTTGGCGACGGCGGCGACCGAGCGCCTGATGAAGGACTACCCGGATACGGTGTTCGCGACTTTCGCGGTGGCCGGACGCGCCGAGCGCGCGGCCACCGCGGGCCAGTATGCGCAGGCCGCCAGCGCGCTGATCTGGGCCGAACAGCATGCCGGTGACAGCGCGCTCAAGCGGTTGTTTGAACTGCGCCTGGCACAGGTCGAGCTGGCCCAGGGCCAGCCTGCCGCGGCGCTGGCGCGCCTCGACAAGCTGCCCGCGGGCGCTTACCCCGGCGCGACCCAGGCCCTGCGCGGCGACGCGCTGCTGGCGCTGAAACGCACTGCCGAGGCACGCACCGCTTACGCCGCCGCGCTAGCGGCCTTCAAGCCGGATGCGCCCGAGCGCGCGCTGGTGCAGCTGAAGTTCGACGATCTGGCCGCCGCCGGGAAACAGGGTTCATGATGCGCAAATTCGCAGTGGTGATTCTCGGCGCGCTGGCGCTATCCGGTTGCGGCCTGTTCAAGACCAAGGACAACATCCAGCCGCCGACACCGCTGGCCAAATTCACGCCGACATTGACCGTCAAGCGCCTGTGGGAAACCGGCGTCGGCAACGGTGCCGGAAACTCCGGTGTGCGCCTGCAGCCCGCGGTTGCCGACGGTGTGGTGTATGCGGTCAGCACCGACGGCGACATCGAGGCGCTGGCGCTCGCCAGCGGCAAGCGGCTGTGGTCGGTCAGCACGCACTGGCGGGAAAAGCGCGACACCCGCTACAGCAGCGGGCCGGCCGTGGTTGGCGATCTGCTGGTGGTCGGCACCCTCGACGGTCATGTCTACGCCTTTGACGCCAAGAGCGGCAAGCCGCGCTGGCAGGTCACCGTTTCGTCCGAGGTAATCAGCCCGCCAGTGATCGTTGGCGATCGCGTGCTGGTGCGCTGCAACGACAGCCACGTCTACGCCCTGGCCGCCGGTGACGGCAAGCAGCTCTGGCTGTACGACCGCGGCAGCGTTCCGGCATTGAGCCTGCGCGGCAACGGTACCCTGCTGGTCGCTGGTGGCGCCGTGTTCTTCGGCAGCGACGATGGCAAGCTGGTGGCCCTCAGTCTGGCCAATGGCAGCTCACTGTGGGAGCAGCGCCTGGCGACCGGCGAGGGCCGCACGGAGATCCAGCGCCTCGACGATTCCGACGGCAGTCTGGTGCTTGACGACGGCGTGCTCTACGCCAACGCCTACCACGGCAGCGTTGCCGCGGTGCAGGCCGAGGGCGGGCGCGTACTGTGGTCGCGGCCGCTGTCAGGCTATACCGGCGTCGCAGTGGGCGGCGGCACCCTGATCGCGATCGACGATGCCTCCAACATCTGGGCGCTGGACAAGACCAGCGGTGCGGACGTGTGGAAGCAGAACGCGCTGGACTGGCGCTGGTTGTCCGCGCCTGCGATCCAGGGCAAGTACGTCGTGGTCGGCGATCTGCAGGGCTACGTGCACTGGCTGGATCTCGCCAGCGGCCAGTTCGCAGCCCGTGAGCAGCTTTCCGGCAAGGCCATCCGCGCGCGCCCGCTGATCGTCGGCGACGTTGCCGTGGTCGCTGACGATGTCGGCCACATCGCCGCCTATCGCATCCAGGCGCAATGACGCCACGCCGCCGCCGATGCTGCCTGTCGTCGCCCTGGTCGGACGTCCCAACGTCGGCAAATCCACCCTCTTCAACGCGCTGACCCGCAGCCGCGACGCGCTGGTTGCGGATCTGCCCGGCGTCACCCGCGACCGCCACTACGGCGTCTGCCGGCTCGGCGTCGCGCCGTTCGTGGTGGTGGATACCGGCGGCCTGTCGGGGCGCGACGTGGACATCGATGTGCTGACCGCCCGCCAAGTGCGCCTGGCGATCGCCGAGGCGACGGTGCTGGTGCTGATCACCGATGCCCGTGAAGGCCTGCTGCCGCAGGATCGCAGCGTACTCGACGAGCTGCGCCGCAGCGGCAAGCCGGTGCTGATCGCGGTCAACAAGACCGACGGCCTTGACGAGCAGGACGCGCTGGCCGAATTCGCCGCGCTGGGCGTTGCCGCCACCCTGCCGCTGGCGGCGGCGCACTCGCGCGGGATCGATGGATTGCTGGAGGCACTCGCTGCGCACCTGCCGCCCGGCGCCGAGTCCGCACCGGAAGCATCCGCCGACGAAGGGGTGCGCGTTGCCATTCTCGGTCGCCCCAACGTCGGCAAGTCCACCCTGGTCAATCGCCTGCTGGGCGAGGACCGCCTGGTGGTGTCGGCCGTCGCCGGGACCACCCGCGATCCGATCCGCGTGCCGCTCGAGCGCGACGGTCGCCGCTATGTGCTGATTGATACCGCCGGCGTGCGGCGCCGCGGTCGGGTCGAGGAGGCGCTGGAGAAATTCAGCGTGATCAAGACCCTGCAGTCGCTGGAGGCGGCCGAGGTGGCGGTGCTGCTGATCGACGCCAGCGAAGGCATCACGGACCAGGATCTGGCCCTGATCGGCCACGCCCTCGATGCCGGTCGCGCGCTGGTGATCGCCGCCAACAAGTGGGATGGGCTCGACGCCTACCAGCGCCAGCAGTGTCGCAGCGGGCTCGAGCGCCGGCTCGATTTCGTGGCCTGGGCGAAGACGCTCTTCGTCTCGGCGCTGCACGGCTCCGGCCTGCGCGAACTGATGCGTGCCGTCGATCGCGCGCATGCCGCGGCCACCCGTGAACTGACCGCCTCGACGCTCACCCGCGCGCTCGAACAGGCTTACGCCGGCCACCAGCCGCCGCTGGTGCGCGGCCACGCGCCCAAGCTGCGCTACGCGCATCCCGGCGGCCACAATCCGCCGACGATCGTGATCCACGGCTCGCGCACCGCGCACATCGCCGACAGCTACCGGCGCTATCTGGAAAATTTCTTCCGCAAACGTTTCAAGCTGGAAGGCACGCCGGTGCGCATCGAATTCCGCGAGGGCGAAAATCCCTACGCCGGCCGCCGCAATGTGCTCAGCGAACGCCAGCAGCAGAAGCGCCGCCGCCTGTTGCAGCACGTGCGCGGCAAGCACTGACGCCGACGCTGCCGCACCGCGCTAGGCTTGTACCCATGAGCGCAACGATCCTCGCCAGCACACCACAGCACATCAGCCTCGACGAGGCGCGCGCGATCGTGCAGGCGCTGACGGCGTCGCGCCCGCGGCCGACCGAGCGCATCGCCACCGATGCTGCTGCCGGTCGCATCCTGGCGCAGGCGCTGAGCGCACCGCACGCGTTGCCGACCTTCGCCAATTCGGCAATGGACGGTTACGCGCTGCGCGCCGCGGATCTGCCGTCGACGGGCGAACGCAGGCTGCCGTTGATCGGTCGTCAGCTGGCCGGCACGGCGCCGGCACCGGCGGTCGCGCCCGGCACCTGCGTGCGCATCACTACCGGCGCGCCGCTGCCTGCCGGTGCCGATACCGTGGTGATCCAGGAACGCGTGCGTCTTGCGGGCGATGCCGTCATCGTCAGCGTCGGGACCGCCGCGGGTGCCAATGTGCGCGCGGTCGGCGAGGACTTCGCTGCGGGCGCCGAAGTGCTGCCGGCGGCGCGCGTTCTGGACGCCGGTGCGCTGGCGCTGCTGGCAAGTTTCGGCGTGCTCAAAGTCAGCGTGTATCGGCGGCCGCGGGTGGCGATTCTGACCACCGGCGACGAACTGGTGCCGGCTGCGGCCGTGCCCGGTTTTGGCCAGTTGCGTGACAGCAACGGCCCGATGCTGGTCGCGCTGGCGCGCGCCAGCGGTGCCGAGGTGGTGGCGGTGCGCCACGTCGGCGACGATGCCCAGGCCACCGAGCTGGCCCTGCGCGAACTGGCCGCAATAGCCGACGTGCTGCTGACCAGCGGCGGCGCCTCGGTCGGCGATGCGGATCTGCTGCCGCAACTGGCACAACGCCACGGGCGGGTGCATTTCTGGAAGGTGCGCATCAAGCCGGGCATGCCGGTACTGGGTGCCGAAATCGAGTCGGCGCTGTGGTTCGCGTTGCCCGGCAATCCGGTGTCCACGGCAGCGACGTTTCTGACCCTGGTGCGTCCGGCACTGCGGCATCTGGGCGGACGCGAACCGTCGTCGATGCTGTACGCCGTGCTGGCGCATGCGGTTCTCAAGCCTCACGAGCGCGTCGAATTCCTGCGCGGCAGTCTGCGCTGCGGCGCCGATGCGCGCCTGGAGTTCACGGCGCATGCGCGGCAGGGCTCCGCCCAGCTCTCCGGGCTGGCGGCGTCTGTCGCGCTGGGCCTGATTCCCGAGACGGCGCGCGAGCTGGCCGCCGGCAGCGTGATCGAGGTGCTGCCGCTGCCGGAGCTGTGGCCGTGAGCGCGTTCGATGCCCCCGGCACCGGGATCGCGCAGATCGACGGGGTCGAGGCGCGGCGGCGGCAGCAGGCCGGTGCGCTCTTGATCGACGTGCGCGACGACGCCGAGCGCGCCCTCGGCACGCCCGACGGCGCCATCGGCATGCCGGGCGAGCGCCTGCCGCGGGAGATCGCCGCGCTGGCGTCACCCGAGCGCGAGGTGCTGCTGCTCTGCGCGGCCGGACAGCGCTCGTTGCGGGCGGCGCAGGCGCTGCGTGCACGGGGTTATCACCGGGTTGCCTCGGTGGCGGGCGGTTTCGGGCGCTGGCTTGCCGCCGGTCTGCCGGTGCAGGCCGGCGCGCTCGATGCCGACGCGCAGGACCGCTACGCCCGCCAGTTGCGTTTGCCCGAGGTCGGTGCCGCGGGGCAGGCACGCCTTGCCGCGGCTCGGGTAGCCCTGGTTGGCGCCGGCGGCCTGGGTGCGCCGGCGGCGCTGTATCTCGCCGCCGCCGGGGTCGGCACGCTGACGCTGATCGACGATGACCGCGTCGAACGCTCCAACCTGCATCGGCAGGTGCTGCACGCGGATGCGCGCGTGGGCATGGCCAAGGTCGAGTCGGCACGCATGACGCTGGCGGCGCTCAACCCCAAGGTGCAGATCGTGACGCGCGCAGCGCGCGTGCAGGCGGCCAATGTCGAGATGCTGCTGGGCGGACACGACGTGGTGATCGATGGTGCCGACAATTTTCCGACCCGCTACCTGCTGGCGGCTGCCAGCCTGCGGCTGCGCTTGCCGCTGGTGTATGGCGCGGTCGAGCGCTTCAGCGGTCAGGTCAGCGTGTTCGATCCGCGGCGCGCGGACTCGCCTTGCTATCGCTGCCTGTTTCCCGAACCGCCCGCGGCGGCGGATGCACCCAACTGCGCCGAGGCCGGCGTGCTGGGTGTGCTGCCCGGCGTGATCGGCGTGCTGCAGGCGACCGAGGTGCTCAAGCTGGTGCTCGGCATCGGCACGCCGCTGGTGGGGCGCCTGCTGCTGTTCGATGCGCTGGGCATGCGCTTTCGCGAACTGCTGCTGCCGCGCGACGCCGCCTGTCCGGGCTGTGGCGCCGCGGCTCACTTCAGCGGCTACGAGGATCTGGTTCGCCTCTGCACTGCGGCCGGCTGACCGCAGACCCGCGTCGTCATGCGACGACGCGGGTACAGGGAATCACGGCTGCGGCGGCGTGCCACCACCCGGATTGCCGTGATCCGGGTCCGCGCTCGCCGCCGCGGGTGACGGCATCGCGGCTGCAGGACGCGCCGGCACCGGCGCGGGTTTCGGTGCTTCCGGCAGCAGGCTGGGCTGCAGCGGCGATGGGGTGGGCGGCGTGCCTGCTGCTGCATCGGGCAGCGTCGGCGCGGGCACCGGCGGTCTGACGGCCGCAGCGGCCATCGGCGCTGGCGCCATTGGCAGAGCAGGCATCGACATCGGCGCCGCCATCGGCATCGGCATCGGTATCGGCATGGGTGCCGTTACAGCCGTCACCACGGGCATGGCGGGCGTTGGCGGAGCGCGCATCGGGGTCGGTGGCAGGATGACTGCGGACGTGGGCGCCGGTGGCGCAGCGGCAACGGCCGCAGCGGACGCTGCTTCGCGCAAGCTTGGTGCTGTGGCTGTCGCTGTCGCTGTCGCAGGCGCTGTGGGCGTTGGCGCAACCGTCGTGGCCGGGGCTGGCGGCGGCGCTGTCGTTATGGCCACAGACGCTGTCGCATGCGGCGGTGCCGGGTTATCGATGGCGGGACGTTCAACGCGTGAGGAATCGGTTGCCGCGTTTGCAGCCGGAATGGCGTCGTCTTCCTCGTCATCGAAGTCGTGCGCGCTGGCCGGCTGGGCGTTGACGTCCAGCCCATCCGCATTGCCCTCGTCGTGACGGCGACGGCGGCGGCCGCCGCGGCGCCCGCGGCGGCGGGCGCGGGTGCTCTCGCCGGCGGTGTCGGTGCGAGCGTCGCTGCCCGAGGGGGGCGTCTGCATGGCGTCAGACTTTGCAGCCGGCTCGGCGGCCAGCGGCTTCGATTCGGTACTGGCAGCCGGCGTCCGCGCTGCTGATGGCACTGGCCGTGGCGCGGGTACCGGGCGCTCGCTGCGCGGCTCGCGTGCCGGAGAGGGTTCGGTTCGCGGCTTTGCCTGTGGCAACGGTATGGCAGTGACGGCACGGGTGCGTTCGCCGCCGGTGCCGGGCTTGCCGGTGCGCGCGGATTGCGTCCTGCCGGAGCCGGTGGGTCGCCGTTCGTCGCGCGGCGGGCGCGGTGCGGCGCGTTCCACACGCGGCGGGCGCGGCGGGCGCGGCGTGGCACGCGGCGCAGTCGGCACCGCTGTCGCGTCACTGCTGAACCAGCCGAACAGGCGCTTCAGGAGGCCACCGCCCTGCGCGGTGGGCATCGGCGTTGCCGTCGGGGCGGATGCGGCACGCGGCATGGGCGCGCGCGTCGCAGCGGGTTCCCCGTCGGGCCGCGATGGAGCCGGAGTGGTCGGGGTGACACCCGACACGGCCGGCTGTTCGCCCTGCACGTCGATCTGCCCGACCTTCGGCAACGCCGTCGGTGCGGCGATGGTCGTGCGTTCGTAACTCGGCTTGGCGTGCTCGCCCATCTCGCTTTCGCGGATGCGGCTGATCTCGAGATGCGGAGTCTGCAGCTTGGGGTCGGCAACGATCACCACATGCACCTTGTGGCGCAGCTCCATCTCGACCACGCTGGCGCGCTTTTCGTTGAGCAGGAAGTTGGCGACGTCGGACGGCGCCTGCAACAGCACCTGGCCGGTGTGTTCCTTCATCGCGTGCTCTTCGGCCAGACGCAATGCCGACAGCGACAGCGACTCGACGCCGCGGATGCGGCCGTGACCGTCGCAGCGCGGGCAGACGATCTGGGTGGATTCGTCCAGCGACGGGCGCAGGCGCTGGCGCGACATCTCCAGCAGGCCGAAGCGCGAGATGCGGCCGACCTGCACGCGCGCGCGGTCGAGCTTGAGCGCTTCCTTGAGCGTGTCCTCGACCTCGCGCTGATGCTTGGGGCTGTCCATGTCGATGAAGTCGATCACGATCAGACCGCCGGCATCGCGGATGCGCAGCTGGCGGGCGATCTCGACCGCCGCCTCGCAGTTGGTGTTGAACGCCGTTTCCTCGATGTCGCTGCCCTTGGTGGCGCGTGCCGAGTTGATGTCGATCGCGGTCAGCGCCTCGGTCTGGTCGATCACGATCGCGCCGCCGGCCGGCAGGCGCACCGTGCGCGCAAAGGCGTTGTCGATCTGGCTCTCGATCTGGAAGCGCGAGAACAGCGGCGTGGTGTCGCTGTAGAGCTTGAGCTTGCGCAGGTTGTTCGGCATCACCTGCTGCACGAACTCGCGGGCCTCCTGATAAAGCTCCTCGTGGTCGATCAGGATTTCGCCGATGTCGTTGCGCAGGTAGTCGCGCAGGGCGCGGATGATCAGCCGCGATTCCTGGTAGATCAGGAACGGCGCCGGCTTGTCGACGGCCGCCTCGGCGATCGCCTTCCACAGCTGCAGCAGGTAGTCGAGGTCCCACTGCAGCTCTTCGGCGTCGCGGCCGAGGCCGGCGGTGCGCACGATCAGGCCCATCTCCTCGGGCAGGCTGAGGTGCTCCATCGCCTCCTTCAGCGCCTGGCGGTCCTCGCCCTCGATGCGCCGCGACACGCCGCCGGCCTGCGGGTTGTTGGGCATCAGCACCATGTAGCGGCCGGCGAGGCTGATGAAGGTGGTCAGCGCCGCGCCCTTGGTCCCGCGCTCCTCCTTCTCGACCTGGACGATCAGCTCCTGGCCTTCCTTGAGCAGGTCACGGATGCCGGTCTTGTGCGGGTCGACACCGGGCAGGAAGTACTCGCGGGTGATTTCCTTCAGCGGCAGGAAGCCGTGACGTTCACCGCCGTACTCGACGAAGCAGGCTTCCAGCGAGGGCTCGACGCGGGTGATGCGGCCCTTGTAGATGTTGGATTTCTTCTGTTCCTTGGAGGGGATCTCGATGTCGAGATCGAACAGGGTCTGGCCATCGACGATGGCCACACGCAACTCTTCACGCTGAGTTGCGTTGATCAGCATGCGCTTCATTGTGTTGTTCCTCGGCCGCCCGCAGCTGCGCTCCGCGACGGCGCCGCAAGGCGGCCGGCCGGGGATCGCGCCGCGAACGCGGCAATCGTGCCGCAGCGATCCGCTGCTGCGGCGGTGTATGTCAGGGCCCTTGCGCCATCGCCGCCGCCTGCCGCCATGACGGTGGCAGGCCGGTGTGCGACCCGGACCGGGTACGATGGGAGGGTGACGGCCGGCTCCGGTCAGGACGTCCGGCGCGTTCCTCGCCGGCGTGCCCGGCGGGGTGCAGTCCGCCGGGTCGAACCCGGCGTGCACTGCAAGACGCCGGTCAAGTTTATCCGCCAACGACCGGATTTATCAATGCAGACGGCTACTTCGCGTGACGCCGGCCCTGGTGTGCGGCTGATCACGGTCGGCCCCGAGCGCGAGGGCCAGCGCATCGACAACTGCCTGGCGGTACTGCTCAAGGGCGTCCCGCGCAGCCTGATCTACCGCCTGCTGCGCACCGGTCAGGTGCGTGTCAACGGACGTCGCGCCAAGCCCGATACGCGTCTGGCCGACGGCGATCAGCTGCGCATCCCGCCGGTGCGCACCGCCGCCGAGACCGAGTCCGGGCCGCCGCCGGCGGCACTGGCGGGCAGCGTCGCGCAGGCGGTGATCCACGAGGATCGTGACTTCCTGGTGGTGGACAAGCCGGCCGGGGTCGCCAGCCACGGCGGCAGCGGCGTGCGCTTCGGTCTGATCGAATTGCTGCGCGCGGCGCGCCCGCAGGAGCACCTCGAACTGGTGCACCGGCTGGATCGCGATACCTCGGGCGTGATCGTGCTGGCGCGCACCCGTTCCGGCCTGACCGGCCTGCAGCGGTTGATTCGCGAAGGCCAGGTGACCAAGCAGTACCTGTGCCTGCTCGGCGGCGAGCCGCGGCGGGCGAAGTTCGACGTCAACGTGCCGCTGCGCAAGTTCGAGCTGCAGGGCGGCGAGCGCATGGTGCGGGTGGCCGAGGACGGCAAGCCGGCGCTGACCTTTTTCCGCGAGATCCAGCGCTACGCCGGTGCCAGTCTGGCCGAGGCCACCCTCGGCACCGGCCGTACGCACCAGATCCGCGTGCATGCCGCGCACGCCGGCCATGCGCTGGCCGGTGACGAGAAATACGGTGATCGCGAGGTCAACCGGCGCTTGCGCGAGGCCGGATTGCGGCGCCTGTTCCTGCACGCGGCGCGCTTCGAGTTCGATCTCGACGGCCGCGGTTACGCGTTCTCGGCGCCGCTGCCGGCCGATCTGGCCACGGTGCTGGATCGGCTTCAGCGCAGATAACGCGCGCCCACCTCCAGCGAGCGCAGCCAGCCTTCGGGTGCCAGCAGGCCGCCGATCAGCAGCGCCGCTGCCGCATGCGCCAGCGCCACCGGCAGCAGCGCGCGCCGGCGCAGGAACCACGCCGTCCACAGCAGCCCGGCGGCAAAGGTCAGCAGCATCAGCGGCGTGTTGGGCGCATGCAGCAGGGCGAACAGCGTTGCCGTGGCCAACGTAGCCACCTCGCGATTGCTGGCGACCTGCAGGCGTCGCGCCACCACGACTTGCAGCATGAACTGCTGCAACAGCGCCCAGCCGAGATAGCGCAGCGCAGACGGCGGCTCCGGTGCCGCGCCGTGCAGGATGGCCCAGGCCAGCAGCGCCGCCAGCGCCGGCAGCAGCGGCACGGCCCAGGCACGCGCGGGGGCCAGCAGGGTCCAGTCGCGTGGGCGTGCGCGCCACTCCAGTGCGGCCGCGTAAACCAGGCCGACCGCGATCAGCGCGGCAGCGACGTGACCGATGCGGCCGTCGTAGTGCATGCCGATGATCAGCCAGGCGGCAGGCACCAGCGCCACGCCGGCCTCGATCAGCGCGCGCACGCGGAAATGGTGTGGTGGGCGCAGCAGCACGCCCAAGGCCAGCAGGGCCAGCCCCAGCGGCAGCAGCGGTGAGGTCGTGCTGGCGGGCGGTGGTGGTCCGGTGACGGCGGCCGCGAGGACGGCGCCCAAGTCGCCGTGCGGCACGATCACCGCCGCCGGTACCCGCGTCCGGATGCGATCCCGCGCCGCCAGCAGGCCGCTGGCGCCCAGCCCGCGCGGCAGAATCACCACCGGCAGCGCGGCGGCCGATTGCGGCGACGTTGCCATGAAGCGGCTGTAGGGCTGCGCGGCCGCCAGCGCGGCGGTGCCATGGGGCAGCGTTGGCGGCGGCAGCAGTTCGATCCGCTGCAGTGTCAGCAACGAGCCCGAAGCGCCCTGCAGGGTCAGCCGCAGCATCGCGAAGCGGGCGGGCGCTGGCACCGGCCGATCGGCGATCACCCACGGCAGTGCATGGATCGTCAAGTCCAGTGTCGTTGCCCCGGGCTTCAATACGGCGACCGGCGCGTAATAGGCCGGACCGTCGAGGGTCTGACGCCCGGCCAGCGCCAGCGTGATCGGTGCGCTGGCGTCGAGCTGCAGCCGCAGTCGCGGCAGCCGCTCGAAGTCCAGCGGCACGTCCAGCGGCAGGCCGATCTGTACCGGCAGCGCCGAGGTCAGTCGCAGCTGCAGGCCGCCGGCTGCAGAACGCAGCGTGCCGCCGCCGAACACGCGCTGCGCGACCACGTCCTGCGCGCGGCGCGGTGCCCATCGCCAGGGCGAGTGACCGCCGGCGTAAGCAGCCGCGGCGCGTTCTGCGTGACGTTCCAGCGCCTGCGCCGTCAGGGCATTGCCGGTCCACGCCAGCGCCGCAGCCAGCAGCAGTGCAGATACGACCAACAGCAGCGACGCAATCCCCCTCGGTGCGCGCACGGTAGCGTCAGGTCGCCAGCAGGCGTTCGCAGCGCGCGGCGCAGACGAAGTCGTTCATCGACAACCCACCGCAGTCGTGGGTGGACCAGCGCACGCGGCAATGGCCGTAACCGGCCTCGAAGTCGGGGTGGTGGTCGGCCTGGTTGGCCATGAAGCCCACGGCGTTGATGAAGCCCAGGGTGCGGTGAAAATCGGAGAAACGAAAATCCCTGGCGATGGCGGCCCCATCTTCGACCACCGCCCACCCCGGCAGCGCGAGCAGCAACTCGTCGGCCCGCGCGCGGTCGATACGGTGCTCGGCGCCGCGATGCGGCAGACAGGGCAGGGCAGCGAGTTCTTGCAGCGTCATGGCGGCACCCTCCGTAAGCCGAGGAAGTATAGCGATGCCGCTGCAGCCCCAATCCGGACTAAAATGGTCCCGATTGAATCGAGGTGAGTCGCCATGATCGAGATCAGCGAACGCGCGCAAACGCATTTCCGCCACTTGTTGGCTACCCAGGGCGGGCCGGGCTGGGGGGTGCGCATCCGTGCCCGCGACGGCGGCACGCCGCGCGGCGAATGCGAGTTGGCGTTCTGCGAGCCCGGCGACATTGACGGTGGCGAGGCCGTGGTCGAGTGCGACGGCTTCAGCGTCTACGTGGACGGCCCCAGCACGCGCTGGTTCGAGGGCGCCGTGATCGACTACAACGATACTGCGACGGGCGGCGAACTGGCGGTGCGTGCGCCGCACCTGCGCAGCGCCCCGCCGGGCGCCGACGCCGGACTGGTCGAGCAGGTCAGTTACGTGCTGGAAACCGAGATCAATCCGCGCCTGGCCGCACACCGCGGAAATGTCAGCCTGCGTGAGGTCGAGGCCGACGGCACCGTCGTGCTGCAGTTCGGTGGCGGCTGCCACGGCTGCGGTGCAGTCGATGCGACGTTGCGCCAGGGCGTCGAACGCACCCTGCGCGAACGCATTCCCGCAATCACCGCGGTGCGCGACGCCACCGACCACAGCAGCGGCGAGGATCCTTACTACCGCGGCGACAAGGGCGTTTCGGCGCTGGGTGGCTGAAAAAAACCCGGCGCGTGACCGGGTTCTGTGTTTGCACAGGCAGGACTGGTGCGGGGGTTACAGTCCCTTGCCGCTGCCCTGGATGTCGCCCTTGAGGTTGTACAGCACCGGCGGCTGCGCGTGGAAATAGGCGGCGATATCCTCGCGGTCCTGCTCGGTCAGCTGCGAGGCAAAGCCCTGCATGATCGGGTTCTTGCGCTGGCCGTCCTTGTACTCTTTCAGCGCCTGCACGATGTAGCCGGAATACTGGCTGGCCAGACGCGGGTATTGCGGATCGGTGGAATCGCCGTTGGCGCCGTGGCAGGCGAAACAGACGGCGGCCTTCTTCTGGCCGGCTGCGGCGCTGCCTTCGGCATGGGCGGCGACAGGCAGCAGCAGCGCCGTGGCGAGGAGGAGCGAAAGTGCGACTCGAACGGTCATCGACGGGGATCCTTGCACGGCGTCACTTCTTGAGGCTGGACAGGTAGGAGGCGATATCCGCGATGTCCTTCTCGGACAGGCTCTCGGCTTGCGTGCGCATGGTCGGATGCGCGCGCGCGCCGGTGCGGTATTCGTTCAGTGCCGTGACCAGGTACTGGTAGTGCTGGCCGGCGATCTTCGGCACCGGGTAATTCGGGTAGGCGTTGCTGTAACCCGGAATGCCGTGGCAGCCGTGGCAGGTGTA
Source organism: Rhodanobacteraceae bacterium (assembly GCA_035534135.1). Taxonomy (GTDB): domain Bacteria; phylum Pseudomonadota; class Gammaproteobacteria; order Xanthomonadales; family Rhodanobacteraceae; genus Metallibacterium. Next base: position 24,966 of record DATLSL010000114.1, read on the forward strand.
GACCATGATGCGGCCGACCGCGGGATCACCCGGGTGGGCGGCGGCGGCGG
>DATLSL010000115.1:0-6747 GCA_035534135.1 Rhodanobacteraceae bacterium
AGACTGTGGGCCGTGCGGCGTGAAAGATCCTTCGCTGCGCTCAGGATGACAGCCGGCTCCCCACTGCCCACTCCCGCTCTCAAGCAAACCACCCGCCCAGCACCACCAGCGCCGCCAGCGCCAGCCACACCACCAGCACGCGTCCCAGCAGGTGGCTGAGGTCGGTGAGCTCGCCCAGCGCATCGGCGGTGTCCTCGGCATAGCCGTCGCCGGCTTCGACGTCGGCGTTGACGCCGGCCTGGGCGATGGATTCGAGGAAGCCGGGATCCAGCGCGGTGCGTCCCGGCGTGGCGTGCCAGGCGCGCCAGGCGCGGAGCACGGCGTCGAAGTCGGCGGCCAGTGCCATCGCCAGCACCATCAGGTGCGCCGGCAACCAGTCGAGGATGTCGGCGACCCGTGCGGCGCGCGCGCGCGCCATGGCGTCCAGCCCGGCGGCGGCGCCGTCGTTGCCAGCCGCCAGCCGTGTCATCCGGTACAGCACCGCGCCGGCCGGGCCCAGCAGGAAAAACCAGAACAGCACGCTGAAGCGCCGCCGCAGCGCCGCGATCGCGGTCGCGCCGACCAGTACCGCGGCATTCCACGCCAGCGGTTCGCTGCGTTCCTCGGGATTGAGCGCCTGCGCTGCGGCGCTGCGGCGTTCCGCATCCGGCGCCTTCAGCACCGCGTCGATATCGGCCTCGAGTTCGCGCGGACCGAAGCAGAACACCAGCACCACGACCGCGAACAGCAGCCCGAGCACACCCAGCAGCACGCCGTGCAGCCACCACGCCAGCGTGGCCGCGATCACGGTCGGGACCACCAGCGCCAGCGCCAGTCCCCACGCACTGCCGGCCAGCGCGGCGAACCAGCCGCGCAGCGCGCCGAAGCGGCGCTGGCGCGCCAGCTGCGGCAGCGTGGCGATCAGCCCCAGGGCGATCAGGATGGCGAGCAGCTTCAGGGCCATGCGGCCTCCACAACCGGACTGGTGCCGATTGTAGCCATGCTTCAGCGCGGCGCGCGCGCGACCAGCGCATCCAGCGCCAGTCCGGCGCTGCGCTGCAGCCAGTCCTCGATCAACCGGTACGCCACCGACAGTGGCGGCGACAGCCGCAGACTGCCGTCGGCCAATCCGTCGCTGATCTGGGGGGCCGTGAACCAGCGCGCCTCGGCCAGTTCGCCATCGCCGAGCATGATGCGGCGATCGGCGGCACGGGCGCTGAAGCCGAGCATCAGCGAGGCCGGGAACGGCCACGGTTGCGAGGAGTGGTAGTCGCAGGCGATCACTTCGACCCCGGCTTCCTCGGCGATCTCGCGGCGCACCGCGTCCTCCAGCGATTCGCCCGCCTCGACGAAGCCGGCGAGGGTGGAGAACCGCCCCGCAGGCCAGTGCGGCTGGCGCCCCAGCAGGCAGGCGTCCGCGTGCTCGACGCTGACGATCACCGCCGGATCGATGCGCGGGAAATGCAGCCGCGCGCAGGCGACGTTGCCGCATTCGGCGCGATGGCCGGCCGCGCGCAGCGTCAACGGTGCGCCGCAGGCGCTGCAGTAGCGCGTCACCGCCTGCCAGTGACTCAGCGCCCGCGCGTAGGCGAACAGTCCGGCGCTGAAGGCGTCAAAGCGCGCGCCGGCATCGCGCAGTCCCTGCGTCTGCGCACCGTGGGTGGTGGCGAGTGACTGCACCGTGGCTTCATCGAGGATGTGGGCGAAGTAGGGGTGACCGCCGGCGACGCCGAGAAAGATGGCAGGCGCGGGCATGTCGCCCAGCGCGTCGGCGGGCAGCCAGCAGGGGCCGCTGCCGTCGACTGTGGCCAGCACGCATCCGGTGAGATCGAGGATCAGGTGCGCCGTGGCGGGATCGCGCTCGGCATCGCGCAGCCAGCTGGCGTCGTCGCGGCGCACGGCAGCGCGGTCCAGGGCCAGCGCCGCATAAGCGTTGCGGCGGGAGCGCGCGCCGGCGTCCACCGGCTCAGACCGAGAACGAGGAGCCGCAGCCGCAAGTGGTGCGGGCGTTGGGGTTGCGAATCACGAACTGCGCGCCCGACAGCGATTCGCGGTAGTCGACCTCGGCGCCTTCGAGATACTGCAGCGACAGCGGATCGACCAGCAGGGTGACGCCGTCGCGTTCCAGTGCAAGGTCGTCCTCGGCGCGCGACTCGTCGAAGGTGAAGCCGTACTGGAACCCCGAGCAGCCGCCGCCGGAGATGTACACGCGCAGCTTCAGCGCCGGGTTGCCTTCTTCGCTGATCAGCTCGCGCACCTTGGCCGCCGCCGCTGCGGTGAACAGCAGCGCGGCGGCGGCAGCGCGGTAATCGGGGGCGGCGGAGTCGGTCATGGCCTCAATCATCGTGGCGTTCGGCGCGCTTTCAAGCCGAATCAGGTCCGGCGGCCGGCGCCGCCAGCTGCAGCGGCGTCTCGGCAGTGTGCACCATGCGGCCGTTGACGCGCGCGCCGGCGGCCATTTCCAGCAGCCGGTAGTGCACGTCGCCGTCCACCCGCGCGCCGGCGGCCAGTTCGAGGCGCTCGCCGGCGTGGATGTCGCCGCGGACCTCGCCGTTGATCACCGCATGCGGCACGTGCACCTCGCCCACCACGCGGCCCTGTTCGCTGAGGGTGAACACCGCGCCACTGCCGGGGTCGGCCAGCACGCTGCCTTCGATGCAGCCGCTGACGTGCAGCGCACCGCTGAACCGCACGTCGCCGCGCAGGGTGGTGCCGGCGGCGATCAGGCTGGTGTCGGCGGCACCGCCGGCGGGTTTGCGGCTGCTCTTGAACATGCGGTTACTCCGGGGACTTGAGCGCGGCGGACCAGGCAAAACTGCGGCTGACCGTGGCACCGCCGTCGGGCTGCACGCTGACGATCGCCCGGCCGGGCACGAAACCGGCCGGCAGCACCAGCATGCCCTGGACCTGCTGAAAGTATTTGAACGCAAACGGCAGGCCGGCGCGTACCGGCGGCGGTGCCAGGTCGCTCCACGCCAGCTGCGCCGCGCGTCCGCCGCGTACGCCCTCGACGCTGAGGCTGACGCGGCCCTGACTGGTTTCGCCACGGCGGGCGTTCTGGGTCAGGGTGATGGTGACGGCGTAGGCGTGCGCGTCGGCGACCGGGCCCAGCTTGAGACCCTGCACGGCCAGATCCCCGCGCTGTGCGCTGCCACCGGTCAGACGGGTGTAGAAGGCAAGGTCGGTACGCAGGCCGGCAATCTCCTCGTCGCGGTCGGCCAGCGAGCGGCGCAGCGCGTCGGTGGCGATGCGGGTGATCTGCCGCGAGCGGGTCAGCACGGCCAGCTGCTGCTTCAGCGCGGCGTTGTCGCGGCGCAGCGCTTCGGCATTCGCCGCGCGCACGGCGAGGTCGGCCGGCGGTCGCACCAGCGCCCAGGTCGCTGACGCGACGACGATCATCCCGAGCAGCCAAACCAGTCCCAGCAGTGCGCGCCGCCGGCGCAGGGCCCCGGGGTTCAGCGCGCGGACTTCGTAACGGGGCGGCGGCATGCGGGGCATCGGCGGGCCTGGGTCGTCGCGGGTCGTCGCTTATAGCGGCGCCCGCGCAACAGCGTCAAGGAACGCGGTCACAAGGCTATACTCGACGCTTTGCGCGAGGTCGGGCGATGCTCTGGCTGAAGGCCTTCCACATCATTTTCGTGGTCACCTGGTTCGCCGGCCTGTTCTACCTGCCGCGCCTGTTCGTCTACCACGCCGAGGCCAGCGAGCCGGTGGTACGCGAGCGCCTGAAGGTGATGGAACGCAAACTGATGATCATGACCCACATCGGCGGCGTGCTGGCGGTGTTGTTCGGGCTGGCGGTCACCGGTTGGTGGATGGCGCACCAGCCGGCTTACCTGCTGGCGGGGGGCTGGTTCCAAGCCAAGCTGGCCCTGGTCGTACTGCTGATCGGTTATCACGTCTGGCTGTGGCGGCTCAAGAACCGTTTTGCGCGCGATGCCTGCGACTGGAGCAGCCGGCGCCTGCGCTGGTTCAACGAGATTCCGTCGATCCTGCTGGTCCTGATCGTGCTGCTGGTGGTGGTCAAACCGTTCTGAGACGTACGCGCCAGCCGGCGCGGGTGCTTGCGATATAGTCGGACCATGGAGGGACGCGTGATGTCACGCGAGGATCAGGGCCACAGCGAAGAGCTGCGCACGGCGTTCCTGCGGCATCTGCCGCAGCGCTTGCGCACGCTGCTGCGGCGCGCTCGCCGCCAGTGCCGAGACGGCTGGGACATCAACGCGCTGATCCTGCTGCAGCGTGAGTTCGCCACCCTGGCTGATGCCGCCGGCCGCTACGGGCTGCTCGAGATCGGGACCCCCCTGGCTGCGCTGGAAGCCGTGCTGGCGCCCTACGCCGGCGCCGGCAACCTGCCACCTGCCGCCGTCAACACCGCGCTGGAACCCCAGCTCGATGCCCTGCGCGAGCAGATCGAGGATGCCGAGCTGATCGCTGCGGCCGCACCGTCGCAGTCCGCGGTGCGCCGGCCGCAGCTGCGCAGTGCCGCCATGGCGGTAACCGCGGACGGCTATGCGCACATGGACGTGCCCCCGCCGGGCTACTGGCGCACGCTGGGTATCGAGGAAACGCCGCCCGCGCCCGCGCCTGCGGCCCGCAACGGCAGCGCCGGATCTGATGCAGTCGCTGCCGATGGACAGGCGCCGGTGTCATCGGCGATCGTCGCCGCGCAACCTGCGGAGGCAGCGCGGTCGGCCGGTCCACGCGTGGCGCTGCTGGCCTCCGGCGATACCCATGCCACGATGCTGCGCGAGCGCCTGCAGGCGCGCGGCTGTGTGGTGCAGTCGCTGACCGATGCGGACGCGGCCATCGAGGCGCTGGCCGAGCAGCTGCCGATGCTGCTGGTGGTCGCGCCCAGCCAGCACGCCACGCTCGAGGCCCTTGCCGGCGAGTTGCGTGAACTGCGCGGTCACGCCCGGCGCTTCAGCGTGCTGGCGCTGCTCGAGCATGACGAGTTGGCCGCGCGCCTGCGTGCGCTGCGCGCCGGTGCCGACCATTGCGTCAGTGTGGCGGAGGGGCTGACCGGCGCGCTGGCGCTGGTCGACGAGCTGCTCAAGGGCGATGCCGAGGAGCCCTATCGAGTCCTGATCATCGAGGATGACGAATCGCAGGCGCTGTTCGCCGAGTCGGTCCTGCGCAAGGCCGGCATGCTGGCGCGCATGGTCACCGAGCCGCTGGCAGCGCTGGACGAACTGGGGCGTTTCAAGCCCGATCTGATCCTGATGGACCTCAACATGCCGGGTGCCGACGGCCTCGAGCTGACCGCGCTGATCCGTGAGCGTGACGCGTTCGTGACCACGCCGATCGTGTTCCTGTCCGGCGATCCCGATGACGAGCGCCAGTTCGCCGCGCTGGATGCCGGCGGCGACGATTTCATTGCCAAGCCGGTGCGACCGAAGCACCTGATCGCCGCGGTGGCCAATCGCGTTCACCGCGCGCGTCTGGCCGCGAAACGCCGCGGCGCCTGGCGGCCTGCGCTGCAGACCAGCGGTTTGGTCGAGCGTACCGAACTGCTCGACCGCCTGCAGGAGCGGCTGGCCACCGGCGCCAGCGCACGCCTGCATGGCGGCTTGCTGCTGCTCGAAGTCAACGACGCCCGCGCGCTGCGCGAACGCATCGGCATGACCGCCTACGACGCTCTGATCGCGCAGGTCGGCAGCTGGGTCGCCGGCCAGATCGAGGCGCACGAGCTGATGGCGCGCTTCGGCGATGCCGGGCTGCTGCTGCTGGCGCCCGAGCGCGACGAGGAGCCGCTGACGGCATTCGCGCAGAGCCTCGCCACGCGCATCGGCCACGAGCGCTTCGGCGGACATGCGCTGGCGCTGAGCCTGGCCGGCGGTGTCTGCGGGCTGGCCTGCGGCCTCACCGATGCCGGCGCACTGCTGGCCGCGGCCGAGCGCGCGCTCGAGGGTGGTCGTCGCGAGGGCGGCGTCGGTCGTTACAGCCGGCTGGCCGGCAATCGCACGCTCAGCCAGCAGTTGCGCACCGGTCTGGATGGCGATGGTCTGTACCTGGTCTATCAGCCGCTGGCGCCGGTGAGCGCCGGGCCGGCCGAGGCGCAGTACCAGGCGCTGCTGCGCCTGCGCGACGAACAGGGCCAGATCGTGCCCGCTGCCGTGCTGGTGCCGGAGGCGATCCGCAGCGGGCTGATCGGCGAACTCGATCGCTGGGTGCTCGGTCGCTGTCTGGCCACGCTGGCCGCGCGCGAACGCATGGGTCAGCCGGTGCGGCTGTTCGCCAGCCAGGCATTGGCGACCGCTACGGACAACTCGCGTGCCGATTGGCTGCGCCAGGGCGTGCGCGATGCGCACCTGCCGCCGGGTCGGCTGGTGCTCGAGTTCCGCTACGAGGAAGCACGCAACCAGCAGCGCACACTGATCGATCTGGCGTTGGCGCTGCATGACCTCGGCGTCGGTCTGGCGCTGTCGGGAGTCGGCCGCGATGCGATCATGGCGGGCCTGCTGGAACAGTTGCCGCTCGACTACGTCAAGCTGGCGCCGGAGCTGGCGCGCGACGATGGCGTTGCCGACCTTGTGGCGCGCGCCCATGCCGCCGGTCGCCGGGTGATCGCGCCGCGGATCGAGGATGCTGGCAGCGCCGTGGCGCTGTGTGCCGCCGGCGTGGATTATCTGCAGGGCAACTTTGTCCAGCAGCCTGGGCAGTCGCTCGACTACGACTTCAACGCCGGCCAGCTCTGAGAGGGGAAGCGCATGACGCAGGGCAACGAACGTCGCACGCTGCGCATCGGCCTGCTGGCGGGCGTACTGG
>DATLSL010000116.1:0-16232 GCA_035534135.1 Rhodanobacteraceae bacterium
CATCGATCCGCTGCGCATCGAAACCCAGGCCGCTGACGCGCAGGCCGACATCGAGGCCAACCCGGTGCTGCTGCGCCGCGAAGTGATCACGCCGGTGCGGCTCGATGGCAGCGAGCTGGCGCGCTTTCACGCTTTCCGCAGCGCCTTGCACGGTGTACTGGCCGCATCGGTCGACGATGCACCGGTCGCCGCGGCGCTGGTGCCCACGCCCTAGCGCGGCTCTGCCGCCCGGCGCGCACTCCGGCTGATCAATGCCCTCGACCGCGTGTATCGTGCGCCAGGGCATCGGCATCGGCATCGGTGCGTTGCGGTTCGGACCGCGGCGCGGCTATTGCCTGACCTTGGAAAAGGATTTCTGAGCGGGCGTCGCGGCACGCCATCATCGCCGGCGTCGCGTGGCTACACTGCCGTCATGACCGCCGCAGCCCTGCCTCCGCTGTCGCGCGAGCTGGCGCACTACGCCGCGCTCGACCGGCGCCTGGTCGCCGCGGTGCGGGGCATCCGCATCCTGGCGACGGTGGCGTGGCCGCCTGCACTCGAGCAGGCCTTTCTGGCGGCGGGCGAGGGCGCGGTAGTGCGCCTGCCGGAGGTGCACTACACGTCGCCCGATCTCGCCCGCGAACGCGCCGAGCTCGACGCGATCGAGAACGAGGCCGATGCGGCGCACCCGTTGGGCGATTACCTGCGCAGCACCGCGGCCTCGTGGCAGACCGCGGCGGCGATGCTGGAGGCGGTCGGCACGCCGGCGGTCAGCGCACACTCCATGACGCTGTATGGCTGTCCCGGTGATGCCATTCCCGGCAGCACGCTGAGCAACCTCGACGCCGCACGCCATTTCGTGGCAGTGGCCGACGAGCTTGGCGCGACCCGGGCCGATGACGACGGCGAGGCCAGCCTGTCGGCGGAAACACTGCGCGCGGAGCTAGTGCCGGCGCTGGATGCGCTCTTCGGTGCGGGCCGCATCACGGTCGAGATCGACCCCGACCTGACGGCCAAGGCGGCCGCGGGCGCCACCCGCATCCGCCTGCGCGCGTCGACCTGTTTCAGCGAATACGATCGTCACCAGTTGCTGGCGCACGAGGCCTGCGTGCACACACTGACGGCGCTGAATGGCCGCGAGCAGCCGCATCTGCGCTCGTTCAGCCGCACCTCGCCGCGCGTCACCGCGACCCAGGAAGGGCTGGCGGTGTTCGCCGAGCTGATCTCGGGATCGATCGACATCGGGCGCCTGAAGCGCATCAGCCTGCGCATCCTGGCGATCGACCGTGCGCTGGCCGGCGCCGATTTCATCGAGGTGTTCCGTTTCTTTCGCGACGCCGGACAGACCGCGAGCGACAGCTTCAATTCGGCGCAGCGCGTGTTTCGCGGCGTGCCGACCACGGGCGGCGCGGCGTTCGCCAAGGACAACGTCTATCTGCGCGGACTGCTGACCGTGCACACCTTCTTTCGCTGGGCGCTGAAAAATCATCGTCTCGATCTGACCCGCGCTCTGTTCGCCGGCAAACTGACGCTGGGCGACGTGGTGGCCCTGGCACCCTGGTTCGACAGCGGCTTCATCGCGCCGGCGCGGTTTCTGCCGCCATGGCTGCGGCACACCCGCGGTCTGGCCGGAAGCCTCGCGTTCTCGCTGTTCGCCAACCGCATCCGCATGACCGAAGTGGACACCGCGGACCTCGCCCGGGGCTGAATCGCGGCGCCTGCCGCTGCGGTCGCGGCGAGGCTGCGTGCTACTCTTTTCGGCCCTTGCCACCACCGTCGGCGCAAGCCGCGACCAACGATTGCGACCATGCCCACCGCCGAGGAACTCAAGCGCGCCGCGCTCGACTATCACCGCGCCGCGCCGGCCGGCAAGATCCGTGTCACCCCGACCAAACCCCTGCTGACCCAGCGCGATCTGGGGTTGGCCTATTCGCCCGGCGTTGCCGCCGCCTGCGAGGCGATCGTCGAGGACCCGGCCAGCGTGTCGGGGCTCACCGCACGCGGCAATCTGGTGGCGGTGATCAGCAACGGCACCGCGGTGCTGGGACTGGGCGCGATCGGCCCGCTGGCGGCCAAGCCGGTGATGGAAGGCAAGGCCGTGCTGTTCCAGAAGTTCGCCGGCATCGACGTGTTCGACATCGAGATCGACGAGCGCGACCCGGACCGGCTGGTGGATATCATCGCCAGTCTGGAGCCCACCTTCGGTGGCATCAATCTCGAGGACATCAAGGCGCCGGAGTGCTTCGTCGTCGAGCGCAAGCTGCGCGAGCGCATGCGGATTCCGGTGTTCCACGACGATCAGCACGGCACCTCGATCATCGTCGGCGCGGCGGTGCTCAACGCGCTGCAGGTGGTCGGCAAGGACATCGCCAGCGTGCGGGTGGCGGCGTCGGGCGCCGGTGCGGCCGGCATCGCCTGTCTCGACATGCTGGTCAGCCTCGGTGTGCGGCCCGAGCACATCCTGGTCGCCGACAAGGACGGCGTGCTCTATCGCGGCCGGGCCGGCCTCGACCCTGACGGCGCCCGTTATGCGCGCGCTACCGACGCGCGCACGCTGGCCGACATCATCGCCGGTGCCGACGTGTTTCTCGGCGTCTCCGCCGGCGGCGTGCTGCATCCGGCGATGGTCGCCAGCATGGCCGAGCGGCCGGTCATCCTGGCGCTCGCCAACCCGACGCCGGAGATCGATCCCGAGCTGGCGCGCGCGACACGACCGGACTGCATCATCGCCACCGGCCGTTCGGACTATCCCAACCAGGTCAACAACGCGCTCTGCTTTCCGTACATTTTCCGCGGCGCGCTGGATGTCGGCGCCACCACCATCAACGAGGCGATGAAGGTCGCCTGCGTGCGCGCGATCGCCGAGCTGGCGCGGCGCGAGGCCAGCGACGTCGCCGCGCGCGCCTATGGCGGCAAGGCGCCCAGCTTCGGGCCGGAGTATCTGATCCCGCAGCCGTTCGATCCGCGCCTGCTGGTGCAGCTGGCGCCGGCGGTGGCACAGGCGGCGATGGACTCGGGAGTCGCCACCCGCCCGATCGCCGACATGGACGCCTACCGCGAGCGGCTGCTGAACTTCGTCTTTCGCACCGGTCTGGTGATGAAGCCGGTGTTCGATCGCGCCAGGGCCGACCCCAAGCGCGTGGTCTACGCCGAGGGCGAGGAGGAAACCGTGCTGCGCGCGGTGCAGACGGTGGTCGACGAGCGCCTGGCGCGGCCGATCCTGATCGGCCGCCCGGACGTGATCGCCGCGCGCATCAAGCGCATCGGTCTGCGTATCCGTCCCGGCATCGACTTCGAGCTGTGCAACATCCACTCCGATCCGCGCTTCCCCGACTACTGGCAGCAGTATTACGCGCTGATGCAGCGGCGCGGCGTGACGCCCTCGCTGGCCAAATCCTTCGTGCGCTCGCGCACCGCCGTGATCGCCGCGCTGATGGTCGATCGCGGCGAGGCCGACGCGCTGATCTGCGGCCTGGTCGGGCGCTACCACAAGAAGCTGGCCTATCTGCTGGAAGTGCTGCAGACCGATCCCGGCGTGGACTGCCCGGCGGCGATGACCGCGGTCGCCAACGACAAGGGCGTGTTCTTCTTCCTCGACACCCACGTCAAGGAGAACCCCACGCCCGAGCACATCGCCGAGGCCACCCTGCAGGCGGCGATCCGACTCAGGCTGTTCGGTATCCAGCCCAAGATCGCGCTGCTGTCGTCGTCCAACTTCGGCAGTCGCGACACCGAGGGCGCGCGCAAGATGCGGCGCGCGCTGGAGCTGATCCTGGCGCGCGTGCCCAGGCTCGAAGTCGAGGGCGAGATGCAGGCCGATGTCGCCATGGAGGCGGCGATCCGCGAGCATCTGTTCCCCAACTCGCGCCTCAGCGGGCGCGCCAACATGTTCGTGTTTCCGGATCTCGAGTCGGCCAATATCGCCTTCAACCTCGTGCGCATGATGACCGACGGCGTGGTGATCGGCCCGATCCTGATGGGCGTCAGCAAGCCGGCGCACGTGCTGACGCCCTCGGCGACGGTGCGGCGCGTGGTCAACATGACCGCGATCGCCGGCGTCGAGGCGCAGATTCGCGCCGACGCCGCGCGCGCCGCCGACTGAACCGGTTCTCGACGGGTCCTACAGTTCCTCGACGTCGCTGACGCGGGCGCGGCGCATCAGCCAGGCGACGCCGCGCAGGTCGGCGAGGCCCACCCACAGCCGGTCCCACACGCCGTACTTGGACACCCCACGCGTGCGCGGACGATGGCTCACCGGCACGCTTTCGCAGCCGCCGCCCGCGCGCCTGACCAGCGCCGGCAGGAAACGATGCATGTGGTCGAAGCAGGGCAGCAGCAGAAACATTTCGCGCTCGAACAGCTTCAGCCCGCAGCCGGTGTCGGGCGTAGCGTCGCCGAGCATCCGCGCGCGCACGGCGTTGGCGATCTTCGACGACAGGCGCTTGCTGAAGCTGTCGCGACGCGTGGTGCGCCAGCCGGCGAACAGCTTCACCGTCGGCGCGGCGCGATCGCGCGCTGCCAGCAATTTGGGAATATCGGCGGGATCGTTCTGGCCATCGCCGTCCAGCGTCGCTACCCAGCGCCCACAGGCGGCGCGCACGCCGTTCCAGACCGCGGTGCTCTGACCGCACTGGCGGCCATGATGCAGCACGCGCAGCTCGGGAAATTCGGTGCACGCGGCACGCAGCACGGCGAGGGTGTCGTCACGACTGGCGTCGTCGACATAGACGATCTCGAAATCGAGGCGCCCGCGCAGCGCGGCGGCGATCTCGCCCAGCAGTGGGATGACATTGTCGCGTTCGTTGAAGACCGGAACGACGACGGACAGCTCGGGCATGGTGGACGGCTCGCGGTCAGCAGCGGCCATTATCGCCGCAGCCGTTCGAGCAGGCCGTCCAGTTCGTCGAGGCTGTGGTAGCGGATCACCAGCTTGCCGCGGCCGTTGCGGCCGTGGCTGAGCGCCACCGGTGTGGCCAGCCGTTCGGACAGCTCGCGCTCGAGGGCGTCGATATTGGGGTCGCGCGCGGCGCTGCCGCGCGGCTTGCCTGCGGGCGCGGACTGGCGGCGACGGACAGCCTCTTCGAGTTCGCGCACCGACCAGCCGGCGGCCGCGGCCTCGCGCGCCAGCGCCACGGCATCGCGTTCGGGCAGGGTGGCCAGCGCGCGCGCGTGGCCCATGTCCAGCTTGCGCGCGTCGAGCAGATCGCGGATCGGCTTGGGCAGTTCCAGCAGACGCAGCAGATTGGACACCGCCGCGCGCGAACGGCCGACCGCCTCGGCGACCTGCTGGTGAGTGAGGTCGAACTCCTCCAGCAGCCGCGCCAGCGCGCCGGCCTCCTCCAGCGGCGACAGATCCTCGCGCTGGATGTTCTCGATCAGTGCCATCGCCAGCAGCGACTGTTCGGGCACCTCGCGCACCAGCGCCGGCACCTCGGTGAGACCGGCGCGCGGCGCGGCGCGCCAGCGGCGTTCGCCGGCGATCAGCTCGTAGCGCTCGCGACCCAGCGCGCGCACCACCAGCGGCTGGATCATGCCCTGGGCCTTGATCGAGGCCGCCAGTTCGTCCAGCGCGGCATCGTCGAAGTGATGCCGCGGCTGGTACTTGCCGGGCTGGATCGCCGCGACTGCCAGCATGCGCAGATCGCCGTCGCCCTCGTTCGTCGGCGCATCGCCGCTGCCGCCGAGCAGCGCATCGAGGCCACGTCCGAGTCCGCGTTTCTTCGCTGCCATGGGAATGCTGCTCAGTGGAGGCCGGCGGCGGCGGCCGCGGCGCTGGTGGCGGAGCGCTCGCGGCGGATCATTTCGCCGGCAAGTCCGAGGTAGGCGATCGCGCCGCGCGATTCGCGGTCGTAGAGGTTGATCGGCTTGCCGTGGCTGGGCGCCTCGGCCAGCCGCACGTTGCGTGGAATCACCGAACGCAGCAGCTTGTCGCCGAAGTGGCGGTTGAGCTGCGCCGAGACCTCGTTGGCGAGGTTGTTGCGCACGTCGTACATGGTACGCAGCAGGCCCTCGATCTCGAGCTGCGGATTGAGCCGTCGACGCACCGCGTCGATGGTCTCCTTGAGGCTGGCCAGACCCTCCAGCGCAAAGTACTCGCATTGCACCGGAATCAGCACGCCGTGCGCGGCGGTCAGCGCGTTGATGGTCAGCAGGTGCAGGGTGGGCGGACAGTCGATCAGGATGATCTGGTAGCGGTCGCCCAGCGCCGCCAGCTGTTCCTTGAGACGGAACTCGCGCGCCAGTGTGTCCATCAGCTTCAGTTCGGCGGCGGTCAGGTCGCTGTTGCCGGGCAGCAGGTCGTAGCCGGCCTCGGTGGTCAGGATCGCACGCTCGATCGGGACCTCCTCGAGCAGCACCTCGCAGCCGTTGGGTCTGGCGGCGCGCTTGTCGATGCCGGAGGCCATGGTGGCGTTGCCCTGCGGGTCGAGATCGACCAGCAGCACCTTGCGCCGCGCCTCGGCCAGCGCCGCGGCGAGATTGACCGCGGTGGTGGTCTTGCCGACCCCGCCTTTCTGGTTGGCGATGGCGATGATGCGCGTCATGGTGTCTGCCTGGCGGATCGCGTAGCCCTCTTGATTACCACCAGATGCCGCTCCGCGTCCAAGCCCGGCACCGTCAGGCGCTCCACGGCAGCGACGCGAAAGGCCGTCGGCAGCGCGGCCAGCTCATCATCCGGGCGGCGGCCCTTGAACGCCAGCCAAACGCCGTCGCGTGCCAGCAGATGGCCGCCCCAGCGCAGCATGTCAGCGAGGCTGGCCAGGGCGCGGGCGGTGATGCAGGCGTAGGTTCCGGTGCAGGCTTCGGCGCGCGCCTGGATCACCTGCACCTGCGGCAGTTCCAGCACGCGCACCGCTTCGCGCAGGAAGCCGGCCTTCTTGCCGTTGCTGTCCACCAGCGTCACTTTCAGCTGTGGCAGGGCAATCGCCAGCGGAATCCCCGGCAGCCCGGCGCCGCTGCCGAGGTCGGCCAGCGTGGCGCCCGCAACCCACGGCCGCACCGCCAGCGAGTCGAGCAGATGGCGCGTCACCATTGCCGCCGGTTCGCGCACCGCGGTCAGGTTGAATTTGCCGTTCCAGTGCTCGAGCAGGGCGATGTAATCGAGCAGGCGCTCGATGGCCGTATCCGGCAGCGCCATCGCCAGCGCGTCCAGACCCGCCGTGAACTGCTGTTTGAGCGCCGCGCGCGCCGGCATGCCTGTCTCCTGCGGCAGCCGGCCGCGGCGGACCGTGCAGTATCCCGGCGCATCGCGGTGAAATCCAGCCCGAACGCACGTGGCCCGCGCGTGGCGGGCTCGGTTTCATCGCGAGGGTCGGCGCCGTCAGTCGAGTTCGGCGTCGATGCGCGTCACCAGCAGCCCGTGCGCCTGCAGGGCTGCGTTCAACGCCAACTTCAGCGCCGCGTTGCGCTCGCGTGCCGGTGCCTCGGGGTCGATCGCCCGCAGCGCCGTCTGCGCGCGCGCGCGCAGCAACGTGTCGGCGCCCTCGATCACGGTTTCGGCCCGTGCCGGATCAAGCACCTGCCAGTACAGCGTGGCGCGCACCGCGCGCGGCGCGCCGCCGATCGCCAGCGTTTCATCCAGTCGCAGCGTGTGGCCGCCGAGGCTGATCTTGTGCGCCACCCGTTCCAGCAGCGGCAGCACCATGTGCGTGCCGGGTGTCAGCAGACGCGCCGGTCGCCCAAGACGATGCAGGGAATACACCTGGCCTTCGGGAATGTGTTTGACCGACAGCGCGATGACCATCAGGACCAGGCAGAGCAGGGCAATCAGAGTGAGCGACATGATTTTATAATCAGCAAGTTGGATGCACTGGATCCAGTGGAATATCGTGACTATCCGCTATCTCGGTGTTGTTGCTGCAAACCCGAGCATGCCTTAACTCTAAACTAACGGCAACAACCTAGGCTGAATTCGGCCTGTCGATCGTGCGTGCGGTCACAAGGCATGCATCACGCATGCCGAACGGCATGGGCGATGAAAACGATGCGGCGAGAAAGACCACGATCACCGTGCAAAGTTCGCGCAGCGTTGCCGCGCGCACGGCATCCGGGGCGCGACATGCGCGACCCGTCACGCGACTGGGGTGTTCAGGCCGGGACCACGTCGAAGGCGATGGTCAGCCGCGTCTGCGTGCCCGAAAACGGCACGGTGCCGTGCCACATGTACGACGGGAACAGTACCAGCAGCCCCGGCTCGGGCTTGACGAAATGCTCGGCCGGCAGCGGCGACTCCAGCGCCAGTCCGGGCTGGCCGAACTTGATCCAGCCTGCGTGATCGTCGCCCTGCACGGCTTCCGGCAGTTCGATGTAGCACGCCGACGACAGCCAGCCGTCGGTATGGAAGTGATCGACGTGGAAGCCGCCGGGACGCAGCTGCACCGACCAGCTGCCGCTGAGCCGGTAGGCACCGGTGTTGCGCGCGCGCAGCGGATCGTCGCCGTTGCCCAGCCACGCCATGTGCTCGCGGATCGGGCGATCGATGGCGCGGAAAAACGCCTGGATCAGCGGATCGTCGGTTGCAGCGAGGTTTTCCATGGTCTGGCTGCCCCCGCGCAGCGACTGGTCCGGCGGATGGCCATAGGTGGTGTGCCGGCGGCGCAGCGCCACGGCGAGATCGCGCAGATAGCTCGCCAGGTCCGGCCAGCCCGGCGGCGTGTCGATGGTGTAGCTGCGCACCATGTGCGGGTAGTCGTACAGCGCGCCATAGCGGGGATCGCCGCGCAGGCGCCAGATCGTTGCCTGCAGCGCGTGCATATGCTGGTCGACCGGGAAGCGCTGCTGCAGGGCGGCAATTCGCGACGCGGCGTCGTCGAGTTCGCCGCCGGCGACGAGAATGTCGCAGAGTGCCGCCTGCACCGAGGCATCCGTCGGCGCCAGTGCATCGGCCCGGCGCGCGTAAGCCAGCGCGGCGGAGCGGTCGACATGTAGTGCAGTCATGGCCGCGCCCAGCAGTTCGTCGGGTCCGGCCCCGGGCAACGCCGCAGCGCGCGCGAAGAGCGCGTGGGCGCCGATGTGATCGCCGGCACTGCCGTGCAGGGCGGCCGAGATCGCCAGCAGCTTCGGCTGCGCGGGGTCAGCCGCGAGCGTCGCATCCAGCACGGCGGTAGCGACCGTCAGATCGCCGTGGCGCAGCCAGAGCAGTTGCGAGAGGTCGTGCTGCGCCTCGACAAAATCCGCGCGCCGCGCGATCGCTTCGCGAAACGCTGATTCCGCCTCGTCGTAACGACCCAGCGCCGCCAGCGCACGGCCCAGCAGGCCCCGGGTTTCCGCCGCCTCGCTGCCCTTGGCCAGCGCGCGCCGGGCCGCCGCAACCGCGGCCTCGTTGTGCCGGGCCTGATGCAGCGCCAGCGCCAGATCGTGTTCGGCGCGCGCACTGTTCGGTGCACGCTGCGCCGCGCGCTGCAGCGCCGCGATCGCCTCATCATGCCGATTGAGCTTCTGCAGGGCATGGCCATGCACGCCGAGCAGTTCGGCATCATCGGCGCCGCCAGCGCGCGCGGAGGTGGTGACGCGCAACGCTTCTGCGGCATGTCCGCCGGCAAGCAACAGTTGCGCCAGGCTCAGCGCCGCGCGCGGGAAACGCGGATCGTCCGCATGCGCCCGGCGCAGCTCGCGCTCGGCCTCGTCGCTGCGGCCGAAGCGCGCAAGCAGCTCGCCCAGCGCCACCCGTGCCGGTACCCAGCGCGGGTCCAGCGCCAGCACGGTGCGAAAGGCGCGTTCGGCGGTGGCCGGGTCGCCGCCTTCCTGGCAGGCGCCACCCAGCAGCCAGTGTGCTTGCAGGTGCGTCGGCTGACGCAGCACCAGCGCCTCCAGTACGCCGCGCGCCTGCGCGAACTGGCCGTTGCGCAGCAGCAGGCTGGCACGCTGCAGGGTCTCGCTGTCGGCTGGGGTAGACGCGGGCATGGCGGATTCGGCGCGTGGAGTGCCCGCAGATGCGCGGGTCGGATCGAGTCAGGGAGCAACGAGTCTCCATCGCGCCCGTGCCGCACGCAACACGACCCGCGCCGGACTATCCTCGCCAGTGCCATCAGTCGTGGGAACCCGATGTCACGGATACGGTCAGACCCCGTGTTGCATTGCGCCCGCGCCCGTCGTCGCGGTCATCCCATCCCCTCGCGAGTCAGCCTCATGAAGCGAATCATCGCCCTGATCTGTGCCACCACCGCGCTGACGTACGGCGCAGCGACGTTTGCAACCGATGCACCGGTGCCGAAGACCGATGCAGCCAAGACCGCAGCCGCGATAGCGCCGCCCAAGGATGAAAAATCCGTCACCCGCGGCAGCGTCAGTGTCGGCGGCCAGCGCATCGGCTACACCGCCACGGCCGGCACCATCGTGCTCAAGGACAAGGCCGGCAAGCCCACCGGCAGCATGTTCTATGTCGCCTACGTCAAGGACGGCGTGTCGGACCCGTCGCGCCGGCCGATCACCTTTCTCTACAACGGCGGCCCGGGTTCGTCGTCGGTGTGGCTGCACATGGGCGCTTTCGGGCCGGTGCGGGTGATCAGCGGTGACGCTCACCATACCGTGCCCGCACCCTACCAGGTGGTCAACAACCAGTACTCGCTGCTTGATGCCAGCGATCTGGTTTTCATCGACGCCATGGGCACCGGCTTCAGCCGCATCCTCGACAAGGCCCACGGCGGTGTCGGTACGCCCAAGGATTTCTACGGCGTGGACGCCGACGGCAAGGCCTTCGCCCAGTTCATCTATGACTACCTCAGCCGCAACGACCGCTGGAACTCACCCAAGTACCTGCTGGGCGAGAGCTACGGCACTACGCGCTCGGCGGTGCTGGCCAACGATCTCGAGAACGACGGCGTCGACCTCAACGGCGTGCTGCTGCTGTCGTCGATCCTCAACTTCGAGACCGCCAGCTTCAATCCGGGCAACGATCTGCCCTACATCACCTTCCTGCCCAGCTACGCCGCGGTGGCCTGCTACCACAAGGTGGTGCAGTGCCCAGCGGACCTCGCCGGTTATCTCGCCCAGGTGCGCGCCTTTGCCGGCGGCGAGTACGCCAGTGCGCTGATGCAGGGCGACCAGCTGGCACCGGCACAGAAGGCCGACGTCATCGCCAGGCTGGCGCAGTACACCGGCCTGAAGCCGGACTACCTCGAGAAGGCCGATCTGCGCGTCAACCTGTTCCAGTTCATGGCCGAACTGCAGCGCAATCGCGGTCTGGTCACCGGACGTCTGGATGGCCGCTATTCCGGCGCCGCCGCCGACCTGCTGGGCGAGTATGCCTTCAACGATCCGCAGAGCGATGCCATCACCGGGCCCTACACCGCCGCGTTCAACCGCTACGTGCGACAGACGCTGAAGTTCGGCGAGGATCGCCACTACGAGATCCTCAGCGACAGCGTCGGCAAGGGCTGGGACTGGAAGCACAACACCGGCCGCGGCTTCAACTGGCCGGGCTTCACCAACGTCGCCCCGGATCTTGCCGCGGCCATGCGCACCAATCCGCACCTCAAGGTCGAGATCGAGAACGGCTACTACGACCTGGCGACG
This sequence comes from Rhodanobacteraceae bacterium, assembly GCA_035534135.1. Classification (GTDB taxonomy): domain Bacteria; phylum Pseudomonadota; class Gammaproteobacteria; order Xanthomonadales; family Rhodanobacteraceae; genus Metallibacterium. Next base: position 11,491 of record DATLSL010000116.1, read on the forward strand.
CCGTTCTACGCCACCGAGTACACCGCCGACCACATGGGCCTGCCGCCCGATCTGCGCAGCAACATCAGCTTCAAGTTCTACGACTGCGGGCACATGCTCTACGAGCACCTGCCCTCGCTCGAGCAGCTGCACGCCAATCTGGTGCAGTTCTACCGCGCGACCGACAACGAGCCGGCGCACGGCTGAGCTGAGCGGCAGCACCCGTCGCGGGCCGTCCACACGGCGGTCCGCGACGCGGCATTGAAAGCCGACGCTAGTGTGGGGTCCCGGAAGTACGCGCCAGCGATTGCAGATGGATCTCGGTGCGAGGCCAGGCGCGACAAGGAGGCATGGCAGCGCCATGGCGACGAGGAGCCACGCCGGATCGCGTCGAAAGACGCTGGAATGATGGATGGGTATTTCCGAGACCCCGCACTAGAATGACGCTCCCCATCGCGTGGAGCGTTTCTTCATGGCCTATCCCGCCACGCGTCTGCGGCGCATGCGTCGCGACGGCTTCTCGCGCGCGCTGATGCGCGAGACCGTGCTCACCCCGGCTGATCTGATCATGGTCGCCTTCGTCTGCGAGGGCGGCGACCGCAGCGAGCCGGTGGCCTCGATGCCGGGCGTGGCGCGGCTGTCGATCGACCGTCTGCAGGCGCTGGCGGGCGAGTGCGTGGCCGCGGGCATCCCCGCGCTGGCGCTGTTCCCGGCGCCGGGGTCCGAGGTCAAGAGCGAGGACGCCCGCGAAGCGTGGAATCCGGACGGCCTGATGCAGCGGGCCATCCGCGCGCTCAAGCAGAATCATCCCGAGCTGGGCCTGATCGGCGACGTCGCGCTCGACCCCTACACCACCCACGGCCAGGACGGCCTGATCGATGCCGAAGGCTACGTGCTGAACGAGCCCACCAACGCCGCGCTGATCAGGCAGGCGCTGGCGCAGGCCGCCGCCGGGGTCGACTTCGTCGCACCCTCGGACATGATGGACGGGCGCATCGGCGCGATCCGCGCGGCGCTGGAGCAGGCCGGGCATATTCACACGCGCATCCTGGCCTATTCGGCCAAGTACGCGTCCAGCTTCTACGGTCCGTTCCGCGATGCCGTGGGCTCGGCCGGCCACCTCGGCAAGGGCGGCAAGCACACGTACCAGATGGACATCGGCAACAGCGATGAAGCGTTGCGCGAGGTGGAACTCGACATCGCCGAGGGTGCCGACGCGGTGATGGTCAAGCCGGGCCTGCCGTATCTGGACGTGCTGTACCGGGTCAAGCAACGCTTCGGCATGCCGACTTTCGTGTATCAGGTCAGCGGCGAGTACGCGATGCTCAAGGCGGCGGCGCAGAACGGCTGGCTGGACGAGCGCGCCTGCGTGCTGGAGGCGCTGACCGCATGCAAGCGCGCCGGTGCCGACGCCATCCTGACCTATTACGCGCTGGACGCCGCGCGCTGGCTGCGCGATTCGCGCTGAGCGCGCAAGTGCACAGCTTCCGCTCGCCTGCGGCGAGCGGGTGACTTTCTCTTGTTTGGCCAAGAGAAAGGTCACCAAAGAGAAGGCCACCCCGCGCGGCGCCCGCTGCGCGGGTGCGAGCGACGCCGGCCGGTGCCGCGACGGTGCATCCGTGCACCGGCGCGGCAGGGGCGCGATCCCTCGCGCCCCTCCTGCGGACTTTTCGGCCGGCGCCGCACCGCCGCGAGGGGTGAACGGGCGCCAGCCCGTGAACGACCGGCCATGGAGGGCCGGGCCGGAGATGTCGCTCCAGGGACGGATGGTTGCGACACCCCTTGCTCTTGATCTTCCGCGCCCGTGGACGACGCCGAGCAGCGCAGACGGACGCGAGAGCAAGGCGCGCATGTTCGAGCCCAGGGGTGAGACGCCACGCTTGCGATCTGCCGGGGGCAGATCGCGGGGCGGTGAACGCCCGACCAGGGAAGGTCGGGCCGGGGACGCCGCTGCAGGGATGCTTCATGCCATGAGTCGGCCAAGCGCACCTGGCTTTGGTTACTTTCCCCGCAAGGAAAGGGAGGCTTCCCGACGGGGAAGACTCCCGCTCGCCGCAGGCGAGTGGAAGCTTTGCTTCGGAGATAGTCGCGGCAGCCGAGCGGAACCGGGCGGTGTGCCGATGACACCGCAAACGTCAGACGCTTCGCTGCACAGACCCTTCGCTGGGCTCAGGGTGACAACAGAATCAAGGCTCCGCAGGCGAGTGGAAGCTTGAAAGCATCGGTGGCAGCCGAGCGGAACCAGGCGGCGTGCAAAAGCCGGCCCGGCGCAAACGAGTATGGGAGCGTTTCGACGAAAGCCTGCGCACAGCGTGCTCGGCGCGCCAGAGCAGCAGTGCAGCGGGGCAGGGGGCGACCGCGCGCGCGGTAAAGTGGCATCGCGGCCACCCCTGCGGCCGTGAGGACGGCGCGTGAACCAACACCTGTTCCTGCAGTCGGCGGTGGTGTTCCTGCTGGCCACCGTGCTGATGGTGCCGCTGGCGCGTCGTTTCCAGCTCGGTGCGGTGCTCGGCTATCTCGCCGGCGGCGTGCTGATCGGCCCCTCGCTGCTGGGTCTGGTGCCCAACGACGCGCGCGTGGCGCAGCTGTCCGAGCTGGGCGTGGTGCTGCTGCTGTTCGTGATCGGCCTGGAACTGTCGCCGCAGCGGCTGTGGGTGATGCGGCGCGCCGTGTTCGGCGCCGGTCTGGCGCAGGTGGTGACCGCGGCCCTGGCGATCGGTGGGCTGGCGCATCTGGCTTTCGGCCTCGACACCGCTGCGGCGATCGTGGTGGGACTGGGCCTGGCTCTGTCGTCGACCGCGTTCGGCCTGCAGGTGCTGGCCGAGCGCAAGGAGCTGGGCAGCGCACACGGCCGCCTCGGCTTCGCCGTCCTTCTGTTTCAGGATCTGGCCGCGATCCCGCTGATCGCCGCGGTCCCGCTGCTGGCCGGTGCCGCGGCCAGCCATACCGCGCTGCCGAACCTGCCGGCACTGGCGCGCACGGTCGGGGTGATCGTCGCTGTAATCGTCGGCGGCCGCCTGCTGCTGCGGCCGCTGTTTCGCGCCGTCGCCGCCACCCGCGTCGCCGAGGTGTTCACCGCGACCGCGCTGCTGGTGGTGATCGGCACCGCGTGGCTGATGGAGCTGGCCGGCATCTCGATGGCGCTGGGCGCGTTCCTGGCCGGCGTGCTGCTGGCCGATTCCGAATACCGGCACGAGCTCGAGGCGCAGATCGAACCGTTCAAGGGCCTGCTGCTGGGATTGTTTTTCATCAGCGTCGGCATGTCGGCCAATCTCGGCCTGCTGCTGCGCGAGCCACTGATCGTAATCGGTCTGGTCGCGCTGCTGCTGGCGGTGAAGGGCGCGCTGCTGTGGCCGCTGGCGCGCATGGTCGGACGCATCGACGCGATCGCCGCGCTGCGCCTGACCGCGTTGCTGGCCGGCGGCGGCGAGTTCGCCTTCGTGGTGTTCAAGATCGCCGGCAACCGCCATCTGCTCGACCGCTCGCAGCAGTCGCTGCTGGTGCTGGTGATCACGCTGTCGATGGCGCTGACGCCGCTGCTGGTGGGCGCGGCGGGATGGCTGGCGCGACGGCTGGATCAGGCGCCGGCGCGCCCGTTCGACACCATCGAGACCGACGCGCCGCGGGTGATCATCGCCGGCTTCGGTCGCGTCGGCCAGATCGTGGCGCGCGTGCTGCGCGCGCACCGCATTCCGTTCGTGGCGCTGGAGCATTCGATCGAGCAGGTGGAGACCTCGCGCCGATTCGGCACCCAGATCTTCTTCGGTGATCCCTCGCGCCCCGAGTTGCTGCGCGCCGCGCAGGCTGACCGCGCCGAGATCTTCGTGCTCGCCACCGACGACCCCGAGACCAACATCCGCACCGCGCGCATCGTGCGCCGGCTGTTTCCGCATTTGCGCATCGTCGCCCGCGCGCGCAACCGCCAACATGCCTACCGGCTGATGGACCTCAACGTGCCGACGGTGGTGCGCGAGACCTTCCACTCCAGCCTCGAGATGACCCGCGACGTGCTGCGCGCGCTGGGTCTGGACGCCGCCACCGTCGATACCCATATCGCGCGCTTCCGCGAACACGACGAGACGATGCTGCGCGCGCAGTATCTGGTCTACGACGATGAGGCGGCGCTGATCCAGAGCGCCCGCGAGGCGCTGCAGGAGCTGGAATCGCTGTTCGCGGCGGACGCCAGCGACGGCGAACCGGTCACTCCGAAGGCGTCGCCGGACGTCGCAGGGTCTGGTTGACCGTCGGCAGCACGCGCGTGGACAGCTCCAGCGCGAGGTCGCTGTAGCCGAGCAGGTGGGCAACGTCGGCGGGGCTGCGGCCGAAGCCGTCGAGCACGTCGCGCGGCGCGCCGCGCAGCAGCAGCGCGCGTGCCGGCCCCAGCAGCGCGTGCATCGCGCAGGCATGCAGCGCGCTGACGCCGCGGCGATCGGCCGCCGCCGGTGCCGCGCCGGCGTCCAGCAGCAGCGGCAGCAGGGCGCCGAGATGGGTCGGATCGCATTCGGCGCCCGGACGCATGTGCGCGCCGACCAGCAGCAGCAGCGGCGTCAGTCCGCCGCTGTCGCTGGCGTCGGCATCGGCGCCGCGCTTGAGCAGGGCATCCATGACGCGGCGCGCGCGCAAGCTGTCGCGGCTGCCGAAGGCATAGCGCGCGGCGGCCTGCAGCGCGGTCTGGCCCTGCGCATCGCGGGCATGCACATCGGCACCGGCGGCGAGCAGGCGTTCGAGGATTTCCGGAAACCCCAGCGCCGCGGCCAGCATCA
>DATLSL010000117.1:0-3512 GCA_035534135.1 Rhodanobacteraceae bacterium
CGGGCGCTGTCGCCCTCGAGACCGTCGGCCAGCCCCAGCCGCTCGCGCGTCATCGCGGCCTGCGCGGCGTGCGCCAGCGCCGCGGCGGCCGCCGCGCTCTGCGTCGCGCGTTCGCGCGCCGCGGCCAGTTGCGCCAGTGCCTGCTCGGTCTCGCCGACCGCGGTCAGCACGGTTTGCCGATAGCTGAGCACCGCCGCGCGCAGCGCATGATCTTGCGCACGCACCTGGGCCTGGCGCATGCCCCAGTCGAACAGCGGCATGTTGATGATCGGACCGAAACTGGGAATGCCGCGCAGGCGGCCGATCTCGCCGCCGGCGGTGCGCGCCGAGGCAGTCATGGTCCAGCCCAACGCCAGCCGTGGATAGAGATTGGCACGGGCGATGCCGAGTTCGCCCGCGGCGCGCAGCACCGCGGCTTCGGCGCGCTGGATATCCGGCCGCGTGCGCAGCAGATCGGCCGGCGGCAGCACCGCCGTGGCGGCTGGCGGCGCCGGCAACGGAGCCGCCGCCGCCAGCGCTGCGTCGGGTTCGGCTTCGCCCAGCAGCACGGCCAGCTGCTGCCGCGCGACCACGATCGCGGCTGGCGCAGCGGACGCCTCGGCGCGCGCCGAATCCAGCGCCGCCGCCGCGGCGTCGCCCGTCTCGGGCGCGGCCAGATCCTGTTTGATGCGCACCCGCGTCAGCGCCACGCGACGCTGTGCCGTGGCGACCAGATCGGCATCCAGGGCAGCCTGCGCCTGCGCTGCACGCAGGGCGAGGTAGTTGCGCACCACCTCGGACACCAGCACCACGCGCGCCGCGGCAAGATCGGCGGCAGCGAGGCCGGTGTTGCCGGCGATCACCCGGTGCTCGCTCTCGGCGCGACCGAATACGCCCAGCTGCCAGACCGCGTCGAAGCCGAGCTCGAAATAGCTGGCGGTACTGCCGGGAGTGGGCTGTTCGTTGGTGTACAGGCTGAGCTGGGGCAGGTACTTGGCGGTTGTGGTCGGCGCCAGCGCGCGCGCCGCCGCCAGACGCTCGCCGGCCGCCCGCAGATCGAGGTTTTCGCGCAGCGCGCGCATGACCAAGGCGTCCAGCGCGGGATCGTCGAAGCCGCGCCACCAGTGCGCCAGGTCCGGCCGCGGCCCCAGCGCCGGCGCCTGGGCAAAATGATCCGGCAACGCGATCCGCGGCTGCGGCACTGTCGGCGCCACCGAGCATCCCGCCAGCAGACTCAGCGCCAGCCCCGCGACGACACCCAGCGCATGGCCCGGCCTGCGACCGGCACGGGTCGCCCGGGAGCGGCTGGAGCGGAATGGGGCGCGCACGACAACGGCTTGCTGCACGATCGATCCTGGGCGTGACGAGGACAGGCGCGGCGCGACGACGGTCGCGGACAGAGGTGAATCATAGCCGGCGCGAGGGCGACGCCTGCCTTACCGCCGGCGTGAACAGCGAATGCCGCGGCTGCAAGGCACCGCGGTGCGACAGTAAAACAGACTAATCTTTACGATCAGCACTGGCGTGCGCAAGCGGCGTGAAGCGCGGTCGCAGTCGCTGCGATCCGGTTTCGGCAAGCTGGGCGGTATCGAGAGCTCCGGCGAGGACACGCTTCTGATCGAGCACGGTTTCCAACTGCATCGCGCCAGCCGGGTCGAGGCGCTGGCCGAGGCGCTGTCGGCGCTGCTGACGACGACCCGTCCGGCGGACGCGCTGGCGCGGCGCGAGGTGGTGGTGGCGCATCCGGGACTGGGGCGCTGGCTGCGCCAGGCGCTGGCCGAGCGTCGCGGCATCGTCGCCCATCTCGACCTGCTGCTGCCGTGGCAGTTCGTCGGTCACCTGCAGGATCGCCTGCTGGGCACGGTGGCGGCGAATCCGCGCTACGAGCGCGATGCGTTGCGCTGGCTGCTGTTCGGCCTGCTGGGCGACGCGGCGCCGGCGCAACTGCGCGGTTACCTCGACGGCCCGGCGCCGCAGCGGCGGCGCTTCCAGCTCGCCGATCGTCTGGCCGCGGTGTACACGCAATATCTGGTCTATCGCCGCGACTGGCTGGCAGCGTGGGAAGCCGGCGCCACGCCGCACTGGCAGGCGGCGCTGTGGCAACGTGTGCATGCGCGCGCCGGCGGCCCGCACCGCGCCGCGCGCATGCAGGCGCTGTTGACGGCGCTGGCGGAACCGGCGGCAACGCAGGCCGCGGGCGCGCCGCTGGCGGTGTTCGGCGTCAGCCAGCTGGCGCCGGATACGCTGGCCGTCCTGCAGGCGCTTTCTGCGCAACGCGCGGTGCATCTGTTCCTGGCCGACCCCTGCTTCGAACCCTGGGACGACATCGTCACCGAGCGCCGCCTCGTCGCCGCCGGCGCCGGCGCCGCGGCGCTGCATCTGGAGACGGGGCATCCGCTGCTGGCCGCCTGGGGCAGTCAGGGTCAGGCCTTTGCGCGCCAGCTGCAGTCCGCGGCGGCAGCCGACTGGCCGCAGGCGCTGGATGCCGAGCAGGCGCCGGCGCCGACCCTGCTCGGCCAGCTGCAGCAGAGCATCCGCCTGCGCGACCCGGACCTGCTGGCCGCCGCCGATCCCGCCGACGGCAGTCTGCGCGTGCATGCCTGCCACACCCGCCTGCGCGAGCTGGAGGTGCTGCGCGACGCGCTGCTGGGCGCGCTGGCCGATACCGACCGCGCGCAGCTCTCCGGCGACGGCGACGCGCGGCTGAGTCCACGCGACATCGTGGTGATGGCACCGGATCTGGACGCCTACGCGCCGCTGATTCCGGCCGTATTCGGCGGTGCCGGCCTTGCCGCTGCGTTGCCGTATCACATCGCTGACCAGCCGCTGCGTACCGTGCATCCGCTGTTCGCGGCGTTCCAGGCGGTGCTTGACCTGGCCGATGCGCGACTCGGCGTCGGCGTCGTGCTGGATCTGCTCAACGTGCCGGCGCTGGCGCGCCGGTTCGGGCTCGACGCCGCGCAGCGCGCTACGTTGATGCGCTGGATCGCACGCAGCCACATCGCCTGGGGTCTGGACGCGCGCGATCGCGCCGCCGCCGGCGCGCCCGACGATCACGCACACACCTTCGCGTTCGGGCTCGACCGCATGACACTGGGTTATCTCAGCGGTGGCGACGGCGCGATCTGCGCCGGTATCCTGCCGCTGCCCGGTGTCGAGGGCCTCGCCGCCGAATGCGTCGGCACCTTCGCGGCGCTGCTGGCCACGCTCGAACGCCTGCGCGACGAACTCGCCGTCGCGCGGACGCCGTCCGCCTGGGTCGCTCTGCTCGCGCGGCTGATCGACAGCCTGTTTGCGCCCGATCCCGAGGACCCCGGCGAAGCCGCGGCGCTGGATGCGTTGCAGGCGGCGCTGGCGGCGCTGGCCGAGCAGGCCGACAACGCCGGCTGCGACACGGCCATCGACTGGGACGCTCTGCGCGAGGCGCTGGACGGCGAGCTGGCGGCGCGGCCGCCGCGGCAGCGTTTTCTCGCCGGCGGCATCACCTTCTGCGGCATGGTGCCGTTTCGCAGCATCCCGTTCGGCATCGTCGC
>DATLSL010000118.1:0-8168 GCA_035534135.1 Rhodanobacteraceae bacterium
GGGCTCGGGGGTGAACTCGCCGACGATCTTCAGCCGGGTGGTCAAGACCAGCCTGTCGCTGCGCGACGGCGGCTCGGTGGTGCTGGGCGGTCTGATCTCGGACCAGATCACCAAGGGCAACGGCGGGATTCCGCTGCTGAAGGACATTCCGGTGCTGGGGAATCTGTTCAAGTCGAGCTCCAACGACGACACCAAGACCGAGCTGGTGCTGATCATCGTGCCCTACATCATCGAGAACAACGACCAGGCCGAGGCGGTGACGCACGCCATCACCCGCCAGCTCAAGAGCATCGCCCCGGCCGCGCTCAGGCCCGCGCCGCTGCGCAAGGCCGAAGGGCGGGCTGTGCCGCAGCAGGTGCACAAGGAAACTCCACCGGGCGCTTGAATCCACGGCGGAACCGGGCGTGGATGGCGGGGCGCACGCCGCGGCTGAAGCTTCGTCCGGACATCGGCAGGGGTCGGAGTCGATCCGACTCCAGCGCCTGCAATGACCGTCGCCGCGGCCGTACCGACATCAAGGGCACTGCGTTCGATGGCAAGCCATAGATCCCTGGAGCGCGCCCGGCACTACATCGACGCCGGGCAACCGGATGCTGCGCGCATCTGCCTTGAAGGCATCCTGCAGCGCGAGCCCGGCAACCCCGATGCGTTGCATCTCCTGCTGCGGCAACTGCTGATCACCGGCCATGCGCGTCGGCCTGCGGAACTGGCGCTTGCAGCCGCTGGTCACGCCGTTGACTCGGCCGATCACATCCTGCGCGCAGCCACCGACCTGATGCGTGTCGGTGAGTTCGCCACGGCACGCCGCATCCTCGCATTGCCGCTGCTGGATGCAACGGCTGCACCCGAGCATGTTTTTCGCCACGCTCAGTTGCGTTCGCGCGCCGGTGAACACCAGCATGCCCTGCACCTGCTCGAGCAGGCCGCTCGACTGGGGCTGGAAAGCCCGGCGCTGCGATCTTTGCGGGGGCAGCTGCGGATGTATTGCGCCGATTTCGTCGGCGCCCGCGCCGATTACGCGGCGCTGCAGGATGCCGATCCTGCTGACGCCCGTGCCGCACTCGCGCTCGTCCGACTGCGTCAGGGCGAGCCTGCGCCGGCGCAGGCCAGCGCCATCGAGCGCGCGATTCCGCTGGCGGAGGAGGGCGACCGGAAGGCTGCGCTGCACTTCGCCCTCTTTGAAGAGCTGCATGCGCTGCGCCGGTATGCGCAGGCCTGGTCGACACTGCAGTCGGCCAACACGGCGATGCGCCGGGTGTTTGCCTACGACAGCGATCAGGAGCAGCAGCTTTTCGACAGCCTGATCGGGCTTTGCACGGCCGAGTTCATCGGCGCGCGGCCATTCGAAGACAGCGCTGACGGCCCGGCGCCCATTTTCGTGATCGGACTGCCGCGCTCCGGAACCACACTGCTGGACAGGCTGCTCGGCAGCCACCCGAAAATCACCTCGGCGGGTGAGCTGGGTGATTTCTCCTATCAGATGGGATGGGCAACCGATCACGACACATCCGCGGTCATCGATGTCGACATCGTGGACCGGGCCCGGGGAGCCGATTTTCGGGAGGTGGGCCGGCGCTACCGGGCCCAGACCAGTTGGCGCGCGCAGGGGCGTCCATTTTTCATCGACAAACTGCCGGCCAATTTCCTGCTCGCAGGATTCATCGCCAAGGCGTTGCCCGGAGCGCGCCTGGTCCACGTCGTTCGCGATCCGGTGGACGTGTGTTTCAGCAATTTTCGCGCATTTTTCGGCTACGCCTACGCATACAGCTACAACCTCGACGACATCGCGGAGCATCATGCCCGCTACTGTCGGCTGATGGCGCACTGGCATGCGGCGATGCCAGGCCGGATTCTCGATGTCGACTACGCACAGCTTGCGACGGATCCGGAAAACACGTTGCGGCGTGTCCTCGATTTTTGCGGTTTGCCATTCGATGCGGCCTGCCTCGATCCCGCGCGCAACAATGCGACCCCGGCGGCGACACTGAGCAGTGTCCAGATCCGCGGTGCGATCCGTCCGCATCGGAACGCATGGCAGCCATACTGCGGCCATCTCGCGCCGTTGCAGCGGGCCTTGGAACAAAGCCGCATGGGCTGAATCTCCGCGCGGGTGCATCGCCAGGGCGGTTCGCCGTGCCGTCAGACTCGCAGCCATCCGCTCAGCCGGCCTCCACCGGATCGACATCCAGCGACCAGCGCACGCGCCGCGCCGCGGGCAAGGCGGCAAGCGCTGCGTGCCATGGCGTCAGCGCACGATGCAGGGTGGACCGCGAGGCCGAGGCCACCAGCAGCTGGCCGCGTTCGAGTCCGGCGCGGCGCGGCAGCGGCGCCGGCAGCGGCCCGGCGATTTCCAGCAGGGCATCGCGTGGCAGCGCGGCGGCGGCGGCGCCGAGAAAAGCGTCGACCGCGGCGCGTTGCGGTGCCTGCGCCCGCAGCAGGGCGTGGTGCGCATACGGCGGCAACGCGGCGGCGCGGCGTTCGCCCAGCAGTTCGGCAGCCAGCGCGGGGTAACCGCCGGCCAGCAATCGCTGCAGCAGCGGGTGATCGGGATGGTGGGTCTGCAGCAGCACGCGGCCCGGCTTGGCGGCGCGGCCGGCGCGGCCGGCGACCTGCACGATCAGCTGCGCCAGGCGCTCGGGTGCACGGAAGTCCACGCTGTACAGGCCGGCATCGACGCCGACGATCGCGACCAGGGTGAGGTTGGGCAGATCGTGGCCCTTGGCCAGCATCTGCGTGCCGACCAGGATCGCCGCGCCGCCCGCGGCGAGCGGAGCGAGCAGGGCGGCGAAGCCGTCGCGGCCGCGCGTGGTTTCGCGGTCGACGCGCAGCACCGGCAGCGCGGGGTAGCGCGCCAGCAGCGCCTGCTCGAGGCGCTCGGTGCCGTGTCCCTGCGGCTGCAGCGGACCGCCCGCACAGGCGGGGCACTGCACGGGAACCGGCTGGGCGTGGCCGCAGTGATGGCAGAGCAGGATGGCGCGTGCCGCGTGCAGGGTCAGCGGCCGCTCGCAGCGCGGACATTCGGCGTGCCAGCCGCAGGCATGGCAGAGCAGCACCGGCGCGTAACCGCGGCGATTCTTGAACACCAGCGCCTGCTCGCCGCGCGCCAGCGTCTCATCCAGCGCCTGCAGCAGCGGCGGCGACAGGCCGTGCTCGGCACGCTGGCGACGCAGGTCCAGCACCTGCACGCGCGGCATTCGGCTGCCGCCGGGTCGCGCGCTCAGGCGCAACAGCGCATAGCGCCCGGACTCGACGTTGGCCAGGCTTTCCAGCGCCGGCGTGGCGCTGCCCAGCAGCACCGGCACGCCGAGTGCCCTGGCGCGCATCACCGCAAGGTCGCGGGCGTGGTAGCGGAAGCCCTCCTGCTGCTTGTAGGAGCTGTCGTGTTCCTCGTCGACGATGATCAGGCCGGCCTGCGGCAGCGGCGTGAACACCGCCGAGCGGGTGCCGATGACGACGCGGGCGCTGCCGGCGCGCGCAGCCAGCCAGGCGCGCGCGCGCGCGCCCTCGGCGAGGTTGGAATGCAGCACCGCGATCGCCACCCCCAGCCGTTCGCGCAGCCGGCGCAAGGTCTGTGGCGCGAGGCCGATTTCCGGCACCAGCAGCAGCGCCTGCTCGCCGCGCGCCAGCGCCTGCTCGATCAGCGCGAGATAGACCTCGGTCTTGCCGCTGCCGGTGACGCCCTGCAGCAGGAACGGCTGAAAGCGCCCGTGCGCGGCGGCGATGGCGTTCACCGCGTCCTGCTGTTCGGCGTTCAGGGGAGGGGCCGGGAGCACGGCACTGCGGGCCTCGGCGCTGACGCTGTCGTCGCGGACGACCAGACCCGCGCGGCACAGCCGTCGCGCCGCCGCGCGCCAGCCGGGCAGGGTGAAATCCAGCGTCGTCGCGTCCTGCGGGCCGGCGACAAGCTGACTCAGCAACGCCGCGCTGCCGCCCTGCCGGCGGTTGGCGATGGGCGCTGTTGCACCGGCGGCCGTCAGCATCCAGCGTTCGCTGCCCAGCGCCGGCAGCGGACGCGCCTCGCGCAGCGCCAGCGGCAGCGCGGCGGCATAAGCCTCGCCCAGCGGTGCCAGCCAATACTCCGCGGCCCAGGCCAGAGTGCTGCGCAGCTCGGCGTCGAACAGCGGCTCGGGATCGAGCACCTGCAGTACCGCTTTCAGGCGTTCGGCCGGAACCGCCGAGGTGGTGGCTACCGACACCACCACGCCGACCCGGTGCCCGCGTCCGAACGGCACCAGGACCCGACTGCCGGGAGCGGGCAGCCGCTGCGGCGCGGCCGGCGCGCAGTAGTCGAACAGTTGCCCCAGCGGCACCGGCAGGGCGATGCGCAGGATCGCGCTCATCGGTCGCCGCGTCGCAACGGCCCGGCCGGGGCGCAGGTTGCCGGCTGTTGCTGTCGCGCTGCCGAGCAAGTGCCGGCAACTGCCGGTTTCAACGATGATTTCACGCTTATCCACAGTCGCTGTGGATAAGTGTGTGGACGAACGGCGGCAGAAGCCCGCGCAGGGCGCGTCCGAGCGTGCCCCGGCACGCTCTGGCGAATCTTTAACCAGTTCGACATAATTTAATAAAATCAATCAGTTGGGTAATATTTCCGGAGCCATGCGGGCGCTCAGAGCGGTTTCGCTTCGCGGCCCGGGCGGCGCTCATGATGCTGTGCACAACCGGCCGGCGCGGCCACGGCGGCAGCCTTCAATGCGACCACAGGCTGAGCACGAACACGGCGCTGAGTGCCAGCGCCAGCAACAGGCTGTAGATCAGGCCGATTACGAGATAGGCAACGAGCGCCGCGCCCCAGCGCTGGCCGTAAACGCGCTTTTGCATCAGCAGCGGATAGATCAGCAGCCACCAGCCGGCCAGCGTCGCGACGCCGCCCAGCATGGTGGCCAGTACCGGCACATAGGGCGCCACCAGGTCCTGCACGGCGCCCAACGCCACCAGCACGATCAGGTCCAGAAACACGAACGCGTGGCTGTGCAGGGCGACCAGCAGATGTTCCATGTACAGCCGGCGCTTGCCGAACAGGACCAGTTTCAGCACCAGCGCAAACAGCGGCAACAGCACCAGCATGGTTTGCGGCAGCAGATGCAGCACGCCGAGCAGCCACTGGCGCGGATCGTTCAGCCCGGCTTGCAGGCGCGTGCGCAAATGCCCCAGCAGCCAGGCGGCGCGGGTGTCGGCGGGCGCCGACAGGCGGCCGAGATTCAATTGCGCCGCCCCCGAGCGAGCGGTTTCGCTGCTCGCGGCGGACACGGGCGCACCCAACTGGGCCAGGCGCCGATCGGCGGCCGCGTCGTCCTGCCAGCGCGCCGTTTGCAGCAGGACCTGTGCCGGCGCGGGCAGGCCCGGCTTGCGCAGGGCGGCGTCGATGCGCGCTCGCTCGGCCTCATGCAGCCGCTCGACCCCGACCGCGCTGTGCACGGCGGCATAGCGTCCGGTGTCGGTTGCTCCATTCTCCAGCGGGCTGGATTCGACATTCAGACGCAGCACGAAGAACGCGATCACGGCCAGAAAAAACATCAGCCGCAGCGGCGCCACGTAGCGCACGCGGCGGCCGGCGAGATAGTCACGGGTGAGAAAGCCGGGACGGAAGTACAGCGGCAGCAGGGTGCGCCCCAGGCGGCCGTCGAAATGCAGCACGTGCTCGAACATGTCGCGCAGCGCACCGCGGAAACGCTGCATCGGATCGTGCGCTTCCTGACCGCAGCGGTGGCACCACGGACCCTTGAGCAGGCTGCCGCAGTTGCCGCAGGCGGCGGGAGTGAGGTCGGTCTGGCTCATGCAGGCAGCAATCCCTCGCCGCGCAGCCAGACGACGCTGTCGTTCGCCAGCGTGTCCAGCGGCGTATGCGTGTAGCCAAGCTCGCGCTGCGCCTTGCGGTCATCGACGCGCATGCGATGGCAGGTGAGGGCGACGCCTTCGCGGGTGAGCGCCGGCTCGCGGCCGCTCACCGCGGCGCGTGCCTCGTCGAACAGGGCATTGAGCGTCAGCAGCGCGCGCGGCACGCGCCGGCGCGGCGCCGGCACGCCGATCGCGACGGCCAGCGCCTGCACCAGCTCGGCGAACGGCGCCTCGACGCCGCCGAGCAGCCAGCACTCGCCGTGGCGCGGATCGCGCGCAGCGGCCACGTGCGCGTGCGCCACCGCGCGCACGTCGGCGAAGCAGCCGATCCCGGGCGGCGCGCCGGGCAGCTGGCGCGCGGCCAGCAGCCGTGCCAGCCGCGACCAGTTGTGGCGGTCACCGGGGCCGAGGATATGGCTGGGCTGCAGCACCGCTGCGCCGATGCGGCCGGCGCGATCGGCGGCCAGCACCTGCGCTTCGGCCAGCGCCTTGGTATGCGCGTAGTGAATGGGACCGCCGCTGCCGAGCCGCGGCAGCGTCTCGTCGATTGGCCGGTCTTCGACCAAGCCGTACACAGCGACGCTGGAGGTGTGCACGAAGCGCGGCACGCCGGCAGCGATCGCCGCCGCCAGCGCCGCCGCGGTACCGTCGACGTTGACCGTGTACTGGCGTGCGCGCAGGCGCCGCCACGGCGTGGTGTCGGCAGCGACGTGGAAGACGACGTCGGACGCCGGCGTCAGCGCCCGCGTCAGCGCGGCCGTGTCGCCGAGATCGCCCTCGACTACCGTCACCCCGGCGCTGCGCAGCCGCGTCGCACTGTCCGCCGAATGCGCCAGTGCGCGCACGGTCACGCCGTCGGCCTGCAGCGCGGCGACCAGATGCATGCCGAGGAAGCCGCCGGCGCCGGTGACGAACGCGGATCGCATGACCAGCCTTTATGATCGGGAGCCCGAACGAGCTCCCCGTCGATGATTGTAGGTCCGGACCGCGCCCGCACGCTCAGCGAAACCGGCGCCACCCTGCGTCTGGCACTGCCGCTGATCGCCGGCCAGCTGTCGGCGGTGGGCTCGAGCGCGGTCGATGCGCTGTTCGCTGGCCACTATTCGGCGCACGTGCTGGCGGCGGTGGCGGTCGGCGCGAGTCTGTGGTCGCTGGCGATCGTGGCCGCGATCGGCGTGCTGATGGCGCTGCCGCCGTCGGTGGCGCATCTGGACGGTGCCGGTCGCCGTGCCGAGATCGGCCCGCTGTTTCGCCAGGCGCTGTGGCTGGCGCTGGCGCTGGGGCTGGCGTTGCTGCTGGCGGTGCGCTACGGCGCGCCGCAACTGATGCGCCTGACCGGCGTCGATCCGCGGCTGTGGGCGGATGTCACCGCGTTCCTGCATGCGGTCAGCTGGGGCGCGCCGGCGTTGACCCTGTACTTTTCGCTGCGCGGATTGTCGGAAGGGTTGTCGCTGACGCGGCCGACGATGTACTTCGGTTTCCTCGGGCTGCTGCTGCTGGCGCCGCTGGACTACGTGCTGATCTACGGCAAGCTCGGCCTGCCGCCGCTGGGCGCGCACGGCAGCGGCATCGCCACCGCGACCGCACTGTGGTTGCAGCTGGGCGCGTTCGCGCTGTATCTGCGCTTGAGCCGGCGTTATCGCGACCTGCGTCTGGGCGCGCGTCTGGAGCGCCCCGACCCGCGCGCCATCGGTGCACTGCTGCGCCTGGGCGTGCCGATGGGCATCAGCGTGCTGATGGAGGTAGGGCTGTTCGTCGCCGCCGCGCTGCTGATCGCGCGTCTCGGCCAGGACGCCGTCGCCGGTCACCAGATCGCGCTCAACGTCGCCTCGATCGCGTTCATGGTGCCGCTGGGCCTGGCGATGGCGATCACCGTGCGCGTCGGCCACGCCGCCGGCCGCGGCGACGCCCGCGGCGTGCGCTACGCCGGCTACTGCGGCATCGCCCTGACCCTGCTGACGCAGAGCGTATCGACGACGCTGATGCTGACCCTGCCGCACGCGATCGCGGCGCTCTACACCGGCGATGCGCGGGTGATCGCGCTGGCCGCTCCACTGCTGGTGCTGGCGGGTCTGTTCCAGTTCGCCGACGGCATCCAGGTGGCCTCCAACGGCGCCCTGCGCGGACTCAAGGACACCCGTGTGCCGATGCTGATCACCAGCGTCGCCTACTGGGGCATCGGCATGCCGGTCGGAGCATGGCTGGCCTTTGGCCGCGGGCTGGGCGCGCGCGGCATCTGGATGGGCCTGATCGCGGGGCTGTCAGCGGCAGCGCTGCTGCTGTTCACGCGCTTTGCGCGGCTGGCACGGCGATCCCGTCAGGCATGACCC
>DATLSL010000119.1:0-15152 GCA_035534135.1 Rhodanobacteraceae bacterium
CCACCGTAGTGTCGATGAACCCGGAGATCGACGGTGACATCCCGGCGCTGATCGGTGCCTCGGCCGCGCTGTGCCTGGCTGGGGTCCCGTTCAAGGGCCCGATCGCCGCCGCCCGCGTCGGTTATGCCGGCGGCCAGTACCTGCTCAATCCCAGCGCCACCGAGCTGAAGACCTCCGATCTGGATCTGGTCGTCGCCGGTACCGCCAACGCCGTGCTGATGGTCGAGTCCGAGGCCAAGCTGCTCAGCGAGGAAGTGATGCTGGGCGCGGTCATGTTCGGCCACCGGCACATGCAGGCGGCGATCACCGCGATCAACGAACTGGTCGCCGAAGCCGGCCGCAAGTCATTCACCTGGCAGGCGCCGGCGCGCAATGACACCCTGTTCGCCGCGCTGGAGACCGCCCTCGGCGGCCGTCTGCACGATGCCTTCAAGGTGCGCGACAAGCTCGAGCGTCGCGACGCCATCGCCGCACTCAAGCGCGAGGTCAAGGCCGCGGTCGCCGCGCAGGCCGTCGAGAAGGGCTGGAGCGACGGCGAGATCGGCGCCGCGCTGGGCGAGATCGAGTACCGCACCCTGCGCGACGGCGTGCTGAAGACCAAGCTGCGCATCGATGGCCGCAAACTCGACGACATCCGTGCGATCACGGCACGCGTCGGCGTGCTGCCGCGCACCCACGGTTCGGCGCTGTTCACCCGCGGCGAGACGCAGGCGCTGGTCACCGTCACCCTCGGCACTACCCGCGACGCGCAGATCATCGACGCGCCCGAGGGCGAGTCCAAGGATCCGTTCCTGTTCCACTACAACTTCCCGCCCTATTCGGTCGGTGAAGCCGGCCGCATGATGGGTCCCAAGCGCCGCGAGATCGGTCATGGCCGCCTCGCCAAGCGCGGCGTACAGGCGGTCAAACCGACCATCGAATCATTCCCGTACGTGCTGCGCGTGGTCAGCGAGATCACCGAGTCCAACGGCTCGTCGTCGATGGCCTCGGTGTGCGGTGCTTCGCTGGCGATGATGGATGCCGGCGTGCCGCTGCAGGCGCCGGTGGCGGGCATTGCCATGGGCCTGGTCAAGGAAGGCGACGACTTCGTCGTGCTGTCGGACATCCTCGGCGACGAAGACCATCTCGGTGACATGGACTTCAAGGTAGCCGGCACCGCCGCCGGCGTGTCGGCACTGCAGATGGACATCAAGATCGACGGCATCACCGAACAGATCATGCACACGGCGCTGGAACAGGCCAAGCGCGGTCGTCTGCACATTCTCGGCGAGATGGCCAAGTCGATCAGCACGGCGCGCAGCGAGATGAGCGAATACGCACCGCGCCTGCTGACCATGCGCATCCACCCGGACAAGATCCGCGAGGTGATCGGCAAGGGCGGTTCGGTGATCCGCTCGATCACCGACGAGACCGGCGCCACCATCGACATCCAGGACGACGGCACGATCATCATCGCCTCGGTCAATCGCGCCGCGGCCGAAGAGGCCAAGAAGCGCATCGAGATGATCGTCTCCGACGTCGAGCCGGGCCGCATCTACGAGGGTCGCGTGGCCAAGCTGATGGACTTCGGCGCGTTCGTCACGATCATGCCGGGCAAGGACGGCCTGGTGCACGTGTCGCAGATCTCCAGCGAGCGCGTCGAGAAGGTGTCTGACAAGCTCAAGGAAGGCGACATGGTCAAGGTCAAGGTGCTGGAAGTGGACAAGCAGGGCCGCATCCGCCTGTCGATCAAGGCGGTGCTGGAGGACGCGCAGGCCTGAGCCTGGCGTTTCCGCTGCGCGTTAGATACCCGACGCCCGGTCTCGCCAGAGCCGGGCGTCATCGTTTGCGATCCTCGATGGTGCAGTGCACAATAGACGCTTGCGCTCAGGAGATCAGCATGGCCCAAGCAGACTCTGTACCCGGCGGCGATTTTGAACGACTCGCCCGGCAATCCTGGGATGCATGGCAGGGCTGGATGAAGGGCGGCGCCACGGCAGGCCCCGTACCCACGGCTGCGGCCTCGTCCGAGGCGGCCGAACGCGCCCTGGCCGGACTGAAAGGCTATTTCACCCTGCTCGAATCATTGTGGGCGGGCGCTCCGAACGCCGCCTCCGGCGGCGATTGGCGCGGTTGGATGAGCAGTGTGTTCGCGGGACCGGGACAACCCTTTGCACAGGCGTTCGCGGATACCAGCGGCATCGCCGGCGGTGGTCCTGATGCGTGGTTGGCGGAAGCCCAGCGCGCCGCCGCGCCACTGCTGGATGGCCTGCGCAAGGACATGAACCTGCCGGCTTTCGGCCTTGCCCGCGAGCATCAGGAGCGCCGCCAGCACCTGCTGCAGGCGCTGACCGATCTGCAGCAGCGGATGGTGCAGTATCACGCCCTGCTGGCGCGTGCCGGCCGACTGGCCGCCGAACGGCTCGAAGCCAGACTCGCCGAGCGCTCCGAGCCTGGCCGGCAGGTCGACTCGCTGCGCGCGCTCTACGACCTGTGGGTGGACGCCGCCGAGGAGGCTTTCCAAGAAGTGGCGCTGTCGCCCGAGTACCGCACTGTCTACGGCGCCCTGGTTAACGCGCAGACGCGCGTGCGCAGCGCAAGCCAGGCACAGACCGAAGTCGTCGCCCGCGAGTTCGGGTTGCCGACGCGCAGCGAGGTGGCGACGCTCGGCCAGCGTCTGCACGAAGTGCGACGGACACTGCGGGCCCAGGGCGAACTGGCGCACGAAGTGGCCGCGCTGCGCGCCGAAGTGGAGGCGTTGAAGTGCAGCCGTGTCGTCGCGCCGATGCCGGCGGCAAAGCCCGAACCTGTCATGGGCAAGCCCGCAGCCGCTGCCGGCAAGCTCAAGGCCAGCGTGCACGTCCCTGCGCCCGCCGCCGGCAAGCCCAAGGCCGCCGTGAGCGCACCGGCAGCTGCCGCCGGCAAGCCCAAGCCTGCCGCTCGCGCGGCAGAGCCCGCCAGCACGCCCAAGCCCGGCGCCGGCAAACGCCGCCCCGCGCGCAAGAACTCCTGAGGATCACCCCATGTACAGCCCGCTGCGCATCGACCCGCTCAAGGCCCTCGAAGAGATCGAAACCTTTCGCCGCAAGCTTGCCGCCGGCCTGCCCAGCCTGCGCAGCCTCGGCGAGGTGCGCTTCGGCGCCACGCCGAAGGAGGCCGTCTACCGCGAAGACAAGCTGGTGCTCTATCACTTCAAGGGCGAACGCAAGCCGAGCGCTAAGGTGCCGCTGCTGATCAGCTACGCGCTGGTGAACACGCCATGGATGACCGACCTGCAGGCCGATCGCTCACTGGTGGCACGGCTGCTGGAACAAGGTGAGGACGTGTACCTGATCGATTGGGGTTATCCCGACCTCGCTGACCGCTGGCTGACGCTCGAAGACTATATCGAGGGCTATCTGGGCCGCTGCATCGACGTGGTGCGCAAGCGTCACGGCCTGGATGCGATCAATCTGCTGGGCATCTGCCAGGGCGGTGCGTTCTCGCTGTGCTACGCCGCGCTGCATCCGGAGAAACTGGCCAACCTGATCACGATGGTGACGCCGGTGGATTTCCACACGCCAGACAACATGCTCTCGCACTGGACGCGCGAGATGGACGTCGATGCATTCGTCGATTCGCTGGGCAACATCCCGGCCGACCTGATGAACTTCTGCTACCTGACGCTGAAGCCGGTGCGGCTGAACCAGCAGAAATACGTCGGTCTGGTGGACATCCTCGACGATCCGAAGGAGGTCGAGAACTTCCTGCGCATGGAGAAATGGATCTTCGATTCGCCCGACCAGGCCGGCGAGGCGTTTCGCCAGTTCATCAAGGATTTCTATCAGGGCAACAAGCTGATCAAGGGCGAGGTCGAGATCGGCGGTCGTCGCGTCGACCTCAAGCGGGTGAGCATGCCGGTGCTGAACATCTACGCCGAGCAGGACCATCTGGTGCCGCCCTCGGCGGCGCGCCCGCTGCGCGACCACGTCGGCACCACGGATTACACCGAGATCAGCTTCAAGGGCGGCCACATCGGCATCTATGTGTCCAACCGCGCGCAGCGCGAGGTTCCCGGTGCGGTGCATGCGTGGCTGGCTGCGCGGGGCGGCTGACGGCTGGCCATGCCGGCATGGAAGCCGCCCGACAGCCGTTCAAACTCCGCACGGTGCGCTCACCCCGCTGCTGCGCGACCCTGATCCAGCGTCCACTGCGCCGACTGGCGCAGTGCAGGGCCGTGCTCGTGGTCGTGCATCCGTTGTCAGCCCGGCGCCCGCCGACCGCGTTGTCGCGATCAAGCGCGGCTGCGTGTCCGCATCCGGCGCGCATGCCGAACTTCTGACCCGCGGCGGCATCTGTGCTTCACTGTGGCCTGTGCAAACCGGCGGCGCCCTGATCGCCCGCAGCCGCCTGGGAAACCGATGACCGAGACGACCCGACACGATCGCGTGCGCGCCGTGCAATGGCAGGGCGACTGTCTGCGCCTGCTCGACCAGCGCCGGCTGCCGCAACATGAAACCTGGATCGAATGCCGCACGGCGGGCGAGGTCGCGAGCGCGATCCGTGACCTCGCCGTGCGCGGCGCGCCGGCGATCGGCATTGCCGCGGCCTGGGGCGTGGTGCTGGCGGCGCGCGACGGCGCGGCCGATTTCGCCGCCGGGCTGGCGGCGCTGCGCAGTGCGCGTCCGACCGCGGTCAACCTGATGTGGGCGCTGGATCGCATGGCTGTAGCCGCGCGCGCCGGCCTTGACCTCGCCCTCGAAGCGCAGGCGATCCAGGACGAGGACCTCGCCGCCAACCGGCGCATGGGTGATCTGGGGGCGGCGCTGCTGGAGCCGGGCGTCGGCGTGCTCACCCACTGCAATACCGGTTCGCTGGCGACCGCCGGCTTCGGCACCGCGCTGGGCGTGATCCGCGCCGGTGTCGCCGCCGGTCGCATCGCGGCGGTATATGCCGGCGAGACGCGACCGTGGCTGCAGGGAGCGCGATTGACGATGTGGGAGCTGGCGCACGACGGCATCGACGCCACCCTGATCGCCGACTCCGCTGCCGCGCATCTGATGAAGTCCGGCGCGGTGCAGTGGGTGATCGTCGGTGCCGATCGCATCGCCGCCAACGGCGATATCGCCAACAAGATCGGCACCTATGCGCTGGCGATTGCGGCGCACCATCATGACGTGCGTTTCATGGTTGTGGCGCCGGCGTCGACGGTGGATATGGCAACACCTGCCGGTGATGCCATTGCGATCGAGTTGCGTGATGCCGACGAGCTGCTGTCGGTGGCCGGGCAGCGCCTCGTGGTCGCGGGCGCGCGCGCCTGGAATCCGGTGTTCGATGTCACCCCGGCCGCGCTGATCGATGCCATCGTCACCGAGCGCGGGGTGATCGAACGTCCGGATGCGCAACGGATGCAGGCGCTGTTTGGAGATCGTCATGCGTGAGATCGGACTGTTCTTCGTCGGCGGCGTGATCGGATTTTTCGTCGATGCCGGTATCGTCCAGCTGCTGGTCAGCAAGGCCGGCATGGACCCGTACCTTGCGCGCGTGTTCTCGTTCCTGTGCGCGGCCACGGTGACCTGGCTCTGGAACCGCCGCTACACCTTCGCCGCGCGCCGCAGCCACCACAGCAAGCGCACCGAATGGATGCGCTGGATGGCCGCGATGAGCGGTGGTGCGCTGGTCAATTACGGTACTTACGCGCTGGCGGTCTGGCAGTTTCCGCTGGTGCACGCGTGGCCCGCGCTGGGTGTCGCCGCCGGTTCGGTGACCGGCGCTGGCGTCAACTATCTGGGCGCCCGCCACTTCGTCTTCGCCAAGCCTCGCAGGGGCGTCAAGACGCACACGTAAGTACCCGTCTTCAAAGCCTTTTTTAGCCAAGGTTGCGGGCGTCCTGTGCTACACTTCACGGATTGTTTGCGGGCCACCGCGACCGTCCTGGGGCGGTCGCGTTCCGCCACCACCCGGAAGCCGCCTGATGGCCGAACTTGCCAAGGAAATCATTCGCGTCAACATCGAAGACGAGATGCGCCAGAGCTACCTCGATTACGCCATGAGCGTGATCGTGGGACGCGCGCTTCCGGACGTGCGTGATGGCCTGAAACCCGTGCATCGTCGCGTGCTGTTCGCGATGAGCGAGCTCGGCAACAGCTGGAACAAGCCCTACAAGAAATCGGCGCGCGTGGTCGGCGACGTCATCGGCAAGTACCACCCGCATGGCGACCAGTCGGTCTACGACACGCTGGTGCGCATGGCGCAGCCGTTCTCGCTGCGCTATCTGCTGGTGGACGGGCAGGGCAACTTCGGCTCGGTCGATGGCGACAACCCGGCCGCGATGCGTTACACCGAAGTGCGCATGGCGCGGCTCACCCACGAGCTGATAGCCGACATCGACAAGGACACCGTCGACTTCGGCCCCAACTACGACGAAAGCGAGCACGAGCCGCTGGTGCTGCCGACGCGGGTGCCGAACCTGCTGGTCAACGGTTCGGCGGGCATCGCCGTCGGCATGGCGACCAACATCCCGCCGCACAATCTCGGCGAAGTGGTCGACGCCACCGTGGCGCTGATCGACGATCCCGATCTCGGCATCGACGCGCTGATGCAGCACATCCCCGGCCCGGATTTTCCGACCGCGGGAATCATCAACGGCGCCGCCGGCATCGTCGAGGCTTACCGCAGTGGCCGCGGTCGCATTCTGGTGCGTGCCAGGGCCGACATCGAGACCGAGCCCAACGGCCGCGAGACGATCATCGTCAGCGAGCTGCCGTATCAGGTGAACAAGGCGCGGCTGATCGAGAAGATCGCCGAGCTGGTCAAGGAAAAGAAGCTCGAGGGCATCTCCGAACTGCGCGACGAGTCCGACAAGGACGGCATGCGCGTGGTCATCGAGATCCGCCGCGACGCCATGGCCGACGTGGTGCTCAACAACCTGTTCCAGCAGACCCAGCTGCAGGTCACCTTCGGCATCAACATGGTGGCGCTGGTCGATGGCCAGCCGCGGCTGCTGAATCTCAAGGAGATCATCGAGGCTTTCATCCGCCACCGCCGCGAGGTGGTGACGCGCAGGACCCTGTTCGACCTGCGCAAGGCGCGCGCGCGCGCCCACATCCTCGAAGGCCTGACCGTCGCGCTGGCCAACATCGACGCGATGATCGAGCTGATCAAGACCTCGGCTTCGCCGCAGGAAGCGCGCGAGCGCCTGCTGGCGCGCACCTGGGAACCGGGCCTGGTACGCGCACTGCTGGCCGCCCAGGGTGCCGAGCTGACGCGCCCCGAGGATCTCGATCCCGCCGCCGGACTCAAGGGCGGCGGATACCAGCTGTCCGAGGTGCAGGCCAGGGAAATCCTCGAGATGCGCCTGCACCGCCTGACCGGGCTGGAGCAGGAGAAGCTGACCGAGGAGTACCGCCAGATCCTCGATACCATCCGCGGCCTGATCGCGATCCTCGAGAGTCCCGAACGCCTGCTCGCCGTCATCCGCGAGGAACTGCTGACAATCAGGGCCGACTACGCCGACGCGCGCCGCACCGTAATCCAGCCGTCGCAGGAAGATCTCGACATGCTCGACCTGATTCCGCCCGAGGACGTGGTGGTGACGCTGTCGCACACGGGCTATGTCAAGCGTCAGCCGGCCAGCCTCTATCGTGCCCAGAAGCGCGGCGGCAAGGGCCGCTCGGCCACGGCAATGAAAGAGGAGGATTTCGTCGAGCAGCTGTGGGTGGTCAACACCCACGACACCCTGCTCACCTTCACCGGTGCCGGTCGCGTGTTCTGGCTGAAGGTATACCAGATTCCCGATGCCGGCCCCGGCGCGCGCGGCAAGCCGATCGTCAACCTGCTGCCGCTGGAAGAGGGCGAAAAGGTGCAGGCGGTGCTGCCGGTTCGCGATTTCCCCGAGGACCGTTACGTGTTTTTCGCCACCCGCGGCGGCACGGTCAAGAAGACGCCGCTCAGCGACTACTCGCGGCCGCGCAGCAATGGCATTCGCGCGATCGATCTCGACGATGCGGACGGCCTGGTCGATGTGCAGCTGACCGACGGTCGCTGCGATGTGCTGCTGTTCGCCTCCAACGGCAAGGCGGTGCGCTTTGCCGAGGACGCTGTGCGCGCGATGGGCCGCGTCGCCCACGGCGTGCGCGGCATGCGGTTGACGGGCGATGCGCGCGTGGTGTCGATGATCGTCGCCCACGGCGGCGACATCCTTACCGCTACCGCCCGCGGCTACGGCAAGCGCACGCCGCTGAACGATTTCCCGCGCAAGGGCCGCGGCACCCAGGGCGTGATCGCCATCCAGTGCTCCGAGCGCAACGGCGCGCTGGTTGCGGCAGTGCAGGCCGACGACAGTCATGGGCTGATGCTGATCTCCAACCTCGGCACGCTGGTGCGCACGCGCGTCGCCGAGGTCTCGCAGCTGGGCCGCAACACCCAGGGCGTGACCCTGATCCGGCTGCCGGCCGGAGAGAACCTGGCCGGCGTGGTGCGGCTGGAGAGTCTGGACGAGGACGACGTCGCCGGAATCGCCGAAACGCAGGCGGACACGGAAGCGCCGCCCGCGGCCTGAATCCGCCAGTCGCGAAATGCAGAAGCCCCGGCAAGCCGGGGCTTCTGCTGGTGCGGCAGCCCGCGTCAGCCGATGGCGGTCAGCATCGCCTCGGCGCTGGACACCTTGAACTCGCCGGGTGCTTCGACGTGCAGCGCCTTGACCACGCCATCCTCGGCGTAGAGGGCAAAACGCTGCGAACGCAGGCCCAGCCCGAACGCCGTGGCATCGAGTTCGAGACCCAGCGCCCTGGTGAACGCGCCGTTGCCGTCGGCGAGCAGATGCAGGCCGTCAGGGGTGTTCTGCGACTTGCCCCAGGCGTCCATCACGAAGGCGTCGTTGACCGCCATGCAGGCCACCTCGACGCCGCGCCGGCGGAAATCCTCGAAGTGTTCGACGTAGCCCGGCAGATGCTTGACCGAGCAGGTCGGGGTGAAGGCGCCGGGGACGGCGAACAGGACCACTTTGCGGCCCTTGAAGACCTCGTCGGTGGTCACGGCGGCGGGGGTGCCGGCGCGCATGATGTTGAGGGGGACGCTGGGGATGCGGTCGCCGATGCGGATGCTCATGAGGACTCCAGGGGATGGGGCACGGCAGCGTGCCATGCGGTCAGAGGATGCAGCATCGTACCGCGCCGGACGTGAACCGGCGGTCTTGATCGGCAACGGCCTGCCCCTATCTTCGAGGGCAGGCGGCCAGCGGCCGCATTTCATGGAGACATGGTCATGACCATTACCCGTTACACCCCCTGGGCGCTGTCGAACAACCTGCAGGGCGAGATCAACCAGGTGCTCGACCGCTTTCTCAATACCGGCGAATCCGACCAGTCCAACGTGGTCACCAGCCAGTGGACGCCGCGTGTGGACATCCGCGAGGAGGACAGGCGCTTCGTGATCCTGGCCGACATTCCCGGCGTCGACCCCAAGGACATCGAGGTGCACATGGACAAGGGCATCCTGTCGATCAAGGGCGAGCGCACGGCCGAAAGCAAGGAGCAGCAGGGCACGTTCACCCGCGTCGAGCGCTCGCACGGGCTGTTCTACCGCCGCTTTGCGCTGCCCGACAGTGCCGACGCCGACGGCATCCGCGCCGCCGGCAAGCACGGCGTGCTGGAAATCAGCATTCCGAAAAAGCCGGAAACCACGCCGCGCAGGATTACCATCGCTGCGGGCGAGTAAACGGCCGGCTTGCGCCTGCGGGCCCGCGGCGGGAGAACCGCGGCGGGCCCGTTGCGTAGTGCCGTCGGCAGACCGGAGCACGGCATGGAATTCAAGGACTACTACGACACCCTGGGCGTCAAGCCCGACGCCAGTGCGGCCGAGATCAAGGCGGCCTACCGCAAGCTGGCGCGCAAGTTTCATCCCGACGTCAGCAAGGAAGCCGGTGCCGAAGAGCGCTTCAAGACGGTCAACGAGGCCTATGAAGTGCTGCAGGACAAGGACAAGCGTGCAGCCTACGATCAGGTGCGCGCCGGCGGCTATCGCGCTGGCGACAGTTTCCGGCCGCCGCCAGGCTGGGGCGGGGGCGCACCCGACTCCGGTGTCGGCGCCAGTGGCGATTTCAGTGACTTTTTCGAAAGCCTGTTCGGCCAGCAGCAGGGTGGCCGCGCCGGCGCGCGCAGCCGGCGCGGCCGCGACGTGCAGGCGCACATCGATCTCGATCTCGCCACGGCATATGCCGGCGGCAAGACCCGCGTGGCGCTGCAGGACGGCAGTCACGAGCGCGTGCTGGAGGTGAAAATCCCAGCCGGCATCGCGCCGGGTCAGGTGATCCGCCTGGCAGGCCAGGGTCATCCCGGCAGCGGTGGTCAGCCTTCCGGCGATCTGCTGCTCGAGGTCGGCATCCGCGACGACGCCCGTTTCCAGCTCGACGGCCGCGACATCCGCATCAGCCTGCCCGTGACGCCGTGGGAAGCCGCGCTGGGCGCCACGGTGCCGGTACCGACGTTGGCCGGCACGGTCGAGCTGAAGGTGCCTGCCGGGTCGCAAAGCGGGCGCCGGCTGCGGCTCAAGGGCCGCGGCATGCCCGGGCATCCGTCCGGCGACCAGATCGTCGAACTCGCCATCCGCACGCCCGTCGCCAGTGACCCCGACGAGCGCAAAGCCTACGAAGCATTCGAGCAGGCGTTCGCGCGATTCGATCCGCGGCAGCAAGGCTCATGAGGAGCCGCTTCGAATCCCTGTTTTCGCGAGATAGTCGGCCAGCTGCTGCGCTCGCTCGTGTCGGCCGAACAGCCGATACAGACACACCCAGTCCTCGGCCCGCATCCATGGCAAGCCGTCGTCATGCGAGAGCGTCCGCGGATCAAAGTCCCAGGTCGTCAACGTCGATTCCGACCGAACCGCAATGCTTGCCATGACGTCGACGCCGACGCCAGTTGCGCTGATGAAACGTGCAAAGTGCTTCGAGACATAGGTCGGGTGCGGCGCGGTCGGCCGCAGAGTCAGCAGGGAGGACAGCCGGCTCCGCGCCGATTCGAAATGCCGGGACATCACGACCAGGTCGAGATCGCGCGGGGAATCGATCAGGCCCAGTTTGAACAGCAGCGTGCTGCCGCCGATTCCCCAATCAAGCCTCGTGAGCAGCGGGGCAATCTCTCTGGCGAGGAGCAGCGGCCCGGGTTGCATGGGTGGGATCCGGAGGTCAGTCCCGCGCTGGGCAAGACGACAGGTTCTCAGCCGTCCAGCGTCTCGCGCATGATGGAACCGAGCTCGGTCTCGTTGACCGGTTTGGTCAGGTAGCCCTTGGCGCCCTGGCGCAGGCCCCAGACCCGGTCGGTTTCCTGGTCCTTGGTGGTCACCAGGATGATCGGAATGTGCGCCGTGCCCGGGTCCTTGGAGATCGTACGCGTGGCCTGGAACCCGTTGAGGTTCGGCATCACCACGTCCATCAGGATCAGGTCGGGTTTTTCGCGCCGCGCCGCCTCGACACCGGCGGAGCCGTCTTCGGCGGTGACGACCTGATGGCCCAGCTTTTCGACCATGCGCTTGAGGCCGATCAGCTGCGAAGGCGAATCGTCCACGATCAGGATGCGCGCCATCAGTATTTCCCCACGCTGCGAATTGGAATGCTGTCCACGATAGGGCAATTATCACCCGGACCGCCATGACCGCGAAAGGCGGTGCCTGCTGGTGCGCCGCAGCTGTGGTGAGGAACAGCTGCGAACAGCGCCGATCAGCTGGCTCAGGCTGCGATTTTCACCACAGTGCGACCGAACGACTCTCCGGCCAGCATGTGCGCGAACACGGCAGGCAACTCGAGCAGGGTGATTTCCCGGGTTGCGATGGCATCCAACTGCGCCGGTTTCCAGTCGCCGGCGAGTTGCGCCCAGACCCGCTCGCGCTGATCGCGCGGCGTGGCGGCCGAGGCGATGCCGAGCAGGCTGACGCCGCGGATGATGAAGGGCATCACCGTGGTGGCGAGTTCGGCGCTGGCCGCGAGACCACACGCGGCGACGTTGCCGTAGAGCGCGATCAGCGGCAGCAGGCCGGCCAGCGTCGGACCGCCGACATTGTCC
Source organism: Rhodanobacteraceae bacterium (assembly GCA_035534135.1). Taxonomy (GTDB): domain Bacteria; phylum Pseudomonadota; class Gammaproteobacteria; order Xanthomonadales; family Rhodanobacteraceae; genus Metallibacterium. The sequence goes on from DATLSL010000119.1 coordinate 12,015, forward strand.
AGCGCGCCGCCGTAACGCATCGATTCCAGCGGGCGCTGGCCGGGCTCGAAGGCATGGCGATCAAGCACCTCCTTGGCGCCCAGCGCGCGCAGAAAGCCGGCGCGCTCGGGTTTGCCGCTGATCGCATGTACGGCGTAGCCGGCGCGGCTGAAAATCGCCGTCGCCAGCATGCCGACACCGCCGGTCGCACCGGTGATCGCGATCGGCCCCAGCCCGGGGTGCTGACGATTGTCCTGCATGCGCAGCAGCGACAAGGCGGCGGTGAAGCCGGCGGTGCCGAGGATCATGCTTTCGCGCAGGCTCAGGCCCGGCGGCAGCGGTATGGTCCAGTCGGCCTCGAGTCGCACGTACCCGGCATAGCCGCCGTCGCGCGTCTCCGACAGGCCGCTGCCGGTGCACAGTACGGCATCGCCCTCCTTGAAACGCGCATCGGTCGAGGCCACGACGTGACCGGCGACATCGATGCCGCCGACCAGCGGCGAGCGGCGCAGGATCCTGCCCGTGCCGGTGCCGGCCAGCGCGTCCTTGTAGTTGACCGACGAGTACGCGACCTTGACCACCACCTCGCCGGGGGTGAGATCGTCCAGCGCCAGCGATTCGATGCCCGCGCGATGGCCGGCAGCGTCGCTGTGGATGCGGAAGGCTTCGAAACGGTCGCGGGTCATCGCCTCAGTAATCCGGGTTTGTCAATGTCAGGAAGTACGCCGGATCCCGTGTCAGCGGCCATCCATGGACGGCACGGGATGAAGTCATCCTGACTTCAATTGACCTTGTGGATGGCGCGCTTGTCCACCGCCATCGCCGCCTCGTGCACGGCCTCCGACAGCGTCGGATGGGCGTGGATGATGCGCGCCAGATCCTCGGCCGAGCCCTTGAACTCCATCGCCACCACCGCCTCGGCGATCAGCTCGGACACGCAGGCGCCGACCATGTGCACGCCGAGGATGCGATCGGTCTCGGCATGGGCGATCACCTTCACCAGACCCGCCGGTTCGTTCATCGCCACGGCGCGGCCGACGGCGGCGAACGGGAAGCTGCCGGTCTTGAACGGCACACCTTCGTCGCGGAGCTGTTTTTCGGTCTTGCCGGCCCAGGCGATCTCGGGCTCGGTGTAGATCACCCACGGAATGGTCTCGTAGTTGACGTGTCCGGCCTTGCCGGCGATCAGTTCGGCGACCGCGATGCCTTCCTCGAAGCCTTTGTGCGCCAGCATCGGGCCACGCACGCAGTCGCCGACGGCCCACACACCCTCGACCCCGGTCCAGCAGTGCCCGTCGACGACCACGCGGCCGCGTTCGTCGAGTTTGACGCCGGTGGCGTCGCCCAGCACGCCGTCGGTCCAGGCGCGGCGGCCGACCGCGACCAGCAGCTTGTCGACGACCAGCGATTTCTCGCCGTCCTTGCCGGCATAGGTCAGGTGCACCTCGCTGCCCTTGATCTCCGCCTTCAGCAGCTTGGCGCCCAGTTCGATTTTCAGGCCCTGCTTGGCGAATTCGCGCGCCGCGGCCTTGGCGATGTCGACGTCGGCTGCGGCGAGGAAATCCGGCAGCGCCTCGAGGATGGTGACGTCGCTGCCGAGGCGCTTCCACACGCTTCCGAGCTCGAGTCCGATCACGCCGGCGCCGATCACGCCGAGGCGCTTGGGCACGCCGGCCAGTTCGAGCGCGCCGGCGTTGTCGATGATGAATTTGCCGTCGAATTTCGCGAACGACAGCTCGATCGGCGCCGAGCCGGTGGCGATGATCACGTTGGTCGCGGCGATCGTCTGCTTGCTGCCGTCGGGCGCGGTGATCTCGACCTGGCGATCCTTCAGCAGCCGGCCCTTGCCGAAGAACGAGGTGATCTTGTTGGCCTTGAACAGCAGGCCGACGCCGCCGGTGAACTGTTTGACGATCTTTTCCTTGCGCCCGACCATCGCGCTGACGTCGATCTTCGGGTCCTTGGCGCTGATGCCGTGCGCTTCGAAGCCGTGGGTCAGGTTCCAGAACTGTTTGGACGAATCCAGCAGGGCCTTGGATGGAATGCAGCCGACGTTGAGGCAGGTGCCGCCCAGCGCGGCCTTGCCGTCCTTGCCGGCCCAGGCGTCGATGCAGGCGGTCTTCAGGCCGAGCTGCGCGGCGCGGATCGCGGCGTGGTAGCCGGCCGGTCCGCCGCCGATGACGATGACGTCGAATTGTTCGGACATGATGTCTGGATTCCTGAATCGGGACCGGGGACCCGGGACCCGGGACCCGCAAGCGCAAAACCTTGCCGAGCCGAGTACCGTCTTTTGGCTTCTGCCGGGTCCCGAGTCCCGAGTCCCGGCGTCGGCTCACAAACCGAGCAGCATCCGCTGCGGGTTCTCCAGCTGGTTCTTGATGTCGACCAGGAACAGCACCGCGTCCTTGCCGTCGATGATGCGGTGGTCATAGCTGATCGCGACATACATCATCGGCGCGGCGATCACCTGACCGTTCTCGACCACGGCGCGCTCCTTGATGGTGTGCATGCCGAGGATGGCGCTCTGCGGCGGGTTGACGATCGGTGTGGAGAACAGCGAGCCGAAGGTGCCGCCGTTGGTGATGGTGAAGGTGCCCCCCTGAAGATCCTCCAGCGTCAGGCCGCCCTCGCGCGCTTTTCTGGCGAAGCCGGCGATGGTCTTCTCGATCTCGGCGAAATCCATCGATTGCGCATCGCGCAACACCGGCGTCACCAGGCCGCGTTCGGTGGACACCGCCACCGAGATGTCCTGGTAGCCGTGATAGAGGACATCGTTGCCGTCCACCGAGGCGTTGACGATCGGACGGCGCTTCAGTGCTTCGCAGGCGGCGCGCACGAAAAAGCTCATGAAGCCGAGCTTGATGCCGTGGGTCTTCTCGAACGACTCGCCCAGTTCCTTGCGCAGCGCGCTGACGCGGCCCAGGTTGATCTCGTTGAACGAGGTCAGCATGGCGATCGAGTTCTTCGACTGCATCAGGCGCTCGGCGATCTTGGCGCGCATGCGCGTCATCGGCACGCGCTCCTCGGGGCGCGCACCCGGAGCCGGTTTCGCCGTCGCTGGCGTGGCGGTGGAAGCTGGCGCTGCCTTGGTGTAATTGATCACGTCTTCCTTGATGACGCGGCCATCGCGGCCACTGCCGGGCACCTGCGCCGGATCGA
>DATLSL010000120.1:0-31628 GCA_035534135.1 Rhodanobacteraceae bacterium
TCGGGCGCGGCCAGCAAGGCCTCGATCTCGCGCTCGCTCAGTGCCTTGGGCAGGCCGCGCGGCAGTCGCGGTGGATCCAGCAGCAGGGTTGGATCGACGAAATCCGGCTCGGCGCGGGTGCGCTGGGCGTAGTAGCGGCGCAGCGCCGACAGCAGCCGTGCGTTGCTGCGCGCCTTGATGCCCGTCGCCCCGCGCGCGGCGAGATAGCGGAAAATGTCCTCGCGGTCGGCGTCAAGCAGGCGTACGTCGCGCGCTGCCAGCCAGCGCGCGTAGCCTTCGAGATCGCTGCGGTAGGCGGCCAGCGTCAGCGCGGCCAGGCCGTCCTCGGACCAGACGCGCTCGAGAAAGGCGTCGATGCTGGCGCGATCGGCGTCGGCGATGACGGCGGCGGTGTCCATGCGAGCATGCTCGCCGGACCTGCCGGCGACGGCAAGTCGACTGATCTCCCTTGCACCCCCGACAATGCCATGACCCTCGACGCAACGCCCGCCCGCCCGCTTGGTCCCTGCCCCCTCGGCGTGCGCCTGACCGCGCTGCTCTACGACCTGCTGGTGGCGCTGGCGATCGTGCTGGTTGTGGGCCTGCTGCTGCAGCTGGCCACCCACGGCGAGCTGATCGATGTGCGCGGTGGCCACGCCCATTCGCCCGTGTGGTATCCGCTGCTGCAACTGACCGCACTGGCGGCATACTTCATGTGGTCGTGGATGCGCGGCGGCCAGACCCTGGGCGCACGCGCATGGCGGATGCGGGTGGTCGCCAACACCGGTCGCGTCACCCTGCTGCGGGCGCTGGCCCGCTTCGTCGCCGCGTCTTCGCCGCTGCTGCTGCTGGCGTTCGGCCCGCTGCTCGAACCGCGCTGGCTGCTGGTGGCGATGCTGCTGGCCTGGAGCGTGGACTACGCCGCGGCATTGTTCGACGGCGACCGCCGCACCCTGCACGACCGCTGCAGCGGCACGCGCCTGCTGCGCGCGAACTGATACCAGGTTGCGTTCAATCGATACGATGAGTAGCCCGGATGGAGCCCCAGGGGGGAGCAATCCGGGACTCGATCCTTAAAATGGAACAAGTCATTTGCGCACTTCGCGCCCTTCGCGGACAAAAATCTTTCTCAATGCAGCCTCATTCCCGGATTTCGCTGCGCTGCATCCGGATTGCGCGGTTTTCGTGTCTTGATCGCAAACGGGCATGAAGGGCCGCGCGGCGCCGGCTCACGCCGTGCGCCGGTGCACCAGCGCCGCCACCGCCGCCAGCAGCAGCAGCGGCAGCGCGTTGGCCAGCCACGCCGGCACGCCATAGACGGTGCCCAGGTTGATCAAGGCGCGCTGCACGAAGAACCAGGCAACCGCGATCAGCAGGCCGAACAGCAGTCGCTTGCCGAAGCCGCCGGCACGCAGGGCGCCGAAGGCCAGCGGCAGCACGCACAGCACCAGCAGCAGCACGTCGAAGGGATAGAACAGGCGCTGCCACAGCGCATCGGCGTAGGCCTGCGGATTCTGTCCGTTGTGGCGCAGGTAGCGGATGTTGCGCAGCAGGTCGCGGATCGACTGGCTTTCCGGATCGAGCACCGACAGCCGCAGCAGGCGCGGATCGATGCGTGTGTGCCAGATCGCCTGCGCCGCCGTCGTGGTCTGCGCGCCGGCGGCATCGAAGCGGGTATCGCTGACCTGATCGAGCATCCAGTGACCGCCGCGGAACTCGGCGTCGGCGGCCCAGCGCACTTCGAGCAGGCGGCCCTGTGCGTCAAGGCGGTAGATGCGCACATCGCGCAGGCGGATATCGGCGCCGTGCGCACCGGGCACCGCCAGCGCGCTCTTGACGTTGACGATGCTGTCGCCGTCGCGAGTCCACAACCCCGAGGACGTCGCCGCGGCGATATTGCTGGCGCGCAGTGCCAACTGGATCGCGGTGGCGCGCTGCTCGGCGGGAGGCATCACGTACTCGGCCAGCAGCAGCACGCCGAGGCTGAGCAGCGCGACCAGCGCCAGCACCGCGGCGGCGATGCGCAGCCGCGACATGCCGGCGGCGCGCAGCGCGGTCAACTCGTTGCCGGCGGCCAATCCGCCCAGCCCCAGCAGCGCGCCGATCAGCGCGGCGTTGCCGAACAGGTCGACGATGCGCCGCGGAATGCTGTAAAGGATGTAGATCGCGGCGTCGGCGAGGGAGTAGCCGTTGCGACCGAGCTGACCGAGTTGGCGCGCGAACTGCAGGAACGCATCGAAGCCGACCAGCAACACCCACACCAGTGCCAGCGAGCCGAGCACGCTGACGACGATCACCCGGTCGGCCCGCTTCAGCGGCAGGCGCCAGGCGCTCATGCCGGCCTCTGCGCAGCAGGCACCCGCCGCGGCGCGTTCTGGCGCGCGAACACCCACAACGCCAGCGCCAGCGCCAGCAGCGGCACGCCCCACAGCGCGTACTCGCCGATGCTGCGGCCCTGCATGATCGCGGCGCGACCGATGCCGAGCAGATTGGAATAAAGCAGATACGCCAGCAGCGCCAGCAGCATGCGGCCGTAGAACGGTTCGCGCGGCCCCTGTCGCGCCAGCGGCAGCGCCAGAAGCCCCAGCACCAGGGTGCTCAGCGGCGCGGTCAGCCGCCACGCCAGTTCGGCGCGATCGGGCGGCGTCGGCGAGCCCCACAACTGCGCCGTGGTCTTGTCGTGCGGCGTGCCCTGCGTGTCATCGGCTGCGCCCTGGATGTTCGACAGGGCGATGTCGTTGCGCCGGTAGCGCATCAGCCGCCAGGCATCCTCGCCCAGCGTGCCCTGGTAGCGATGACCATCGAACAGGGCCAGGAAGCGACCGCCGCCCTGGCTGTCGAGGTACAGCTCGCCGTGCGCGGAGGTGACCAGATCGACACGCGGACGGCCGTCCGGCGCGGTGCGCTCGCTGGCGACAAACACCTGCGTCAGCCGGTTGCCGGCGGCGTTCATGCGATCGACGAACATGATGCCGCCGCGTCCGGGCAACTCGACGAAACGCCCCGGCGCCAGCCCGGCGGCGATCACCGAACTGTTGGCGGCATTGACCATCGCCTGCGAGGTGCGTGAGGCCCACGGCCCCAGCCACAGCGCGATCAGCGCGACCACCGCGATCACCGGCAGCGCCAGCAGCAGGGTCGGCCGCAGCAACCCGCCCGGGCCCATGCCCGACGACGCCAGCACGTGCATCTCGCTGTCGCGATACAGCCGTGCCAGTCCCAGCAGCACGCCGAGAAACAGCGCCAGCGGCAACAGCAGCGACAGCGCGTCGAGCACGCGCAGGCCCAGCACCGGCAGCATCACGCTGGCCGGATAGCGCCCGGCCGCAACCTTCGACAGCACGTCGGACAGGGTGCCGCCCACGGTCACCACCAGCAGCAGGGCGGCACTGCCGATCAGGGCAAACGCCAGCTCGCGCAGCAGGTAGCGGTCGAGGATGCGCAGCATCTAAGATGAAAGGCCTGCCGCGCCGCGCGCGGCCCAGTCGCGAAGTCTAACCGGTCGCATCGCGGCCGTGCCCGCCCCAGGAGCTCCCCGCATGTCCCTCGAGTTCAGCCTCGATTCCGCGCACGCCGAAAGCGTCGACGCACCCTGCATCGTGATCGCCGTGCACGAACGCGGCGCTCTCAGCGCGGCTGCGCAAAGCGTCGATACCGCCAGCGGCGGCCTGCTGACGCGGCTGGCCGCAGCCGGCGACCTGTCTGCCAAGCCCGGCAGCAGCACCCTGCTGCATCACGTTGCCGGCGTGCACGCACCGCGCGTGCTGATCGTCGGTGCCGGTGCTGCCGACACGCTGGACAGCGCGCGTTACCTGCGCGTCTGCGCCGAGGCCGGGCGCGCGCTGAGGAGTCTTCCGATCACCACCGCGACCAGCTTCCTGCCCGAGCTTGCGGTCAGCGGGCGCGACGCGGCCTGGAACGTGCGCGCCGCCGCGCTGGCTGCCGACCAGCAGGCGTACCGCTACACCGCTACCGTCAAATCCAGGGACCAGGAGCCGCGCCTGGCCGCGCTGTCCCTGATCGCACCCGCCGCTGCCGCGCGCGGACTGGAACAGGCGCGCGGCATCGCTGCCGGCGTGGCGTTGGCGCGCGAACTGGCCAACCTGCCGCCCAACCTGTGCAACCCCGCTCATCTCGCCGCCGCGGCGCAGCGCATCGCCGATACCCATCCGGGCGTCAGTCTCGAAGTGCTCGAGCGCGCCGAGATGGAAAAGCTCGGCATGGGCGCGCTGCTCGCGGTCGCGCGCGGTTCGGCCAACCCGCCGAAGCTCATCGTGCTGCGCTGGAATGGCGGCGGCGACGCCAAGCCCTATGCACTGGTCGGCAAGGGCATCACCTTCGACAGCGGCGGCATCAACCTCAAGGTGCAGGGCGGCATCGAGGAGATGAAATACGACATGGGCGGTGGCGCCGGAGTACTGGGCGCCTTCCTCGCCGCGGTCGAACTGCAGCTGGCGCTGAATCTGGTCTGCGTGGTGCCGGCGGTGGAGAACATGCCCGACGGCGATGCCTACCGCCCCAGCGACGTACTGACCACGATGTCCGGACTGACCGTCGAGGTGCTCAACACCGATGCCGAGGGCCGCCTGATCCTGTGCGATGCGTTGACCTATGTGCAGCGCTTCGAGCCGCAGGCGATCGTCGACGTGGCCACGCTGACCGGCGCCTGCGTGATCGCGCTGGGCAAGCATGCCTCCGGCCTGATGAGCCGGCACGACGATCTTGCTGCCGAGCTGCTGGCAGCCGGCGAGGCCAGTCACGACCGCGCCTGGCGCCTGCCGCTGTGGGACGACTACAGCAGCCAGCTCGAGAGCGCGTTTGCCGATCTTGCCAACATCGGCGGCAAGGGCGCCGGCGCGATCACCGCGGGCTGCTTCCTGGCGCGCTTCGCCGAAGGCCAGCGCTGGGCGCATCTCGACATCGCCGGCACCGCCTGGGACGAGGGCCGCAAGGGCATGGCCACCGGTCGTCCGGTCAGCCTGCTGGCGCAGTGGCTGATCGATCGCTGCGGCTGACCCAGCGCCGCCATGCCGCGCGCCGATTTCTACCTGATCGCCAAGCCGCGCTTCGCCGCCGAGCCGCTGCGGCTGGTCTGCGAGCTGGTCCGGCGCGCCTACGCGGCACGCCAGCCGACGCTGATCCTCGCCCGCGACCTTGAGCAGGCCGAGGCGCTGGACGAACTGCTGTGGGCGTTCGACGAGGACGCCTTCATTCCGCACCAGATCGCCGGCGATGACGACGACGCCGGCACCGCGGTGCTGATCGTGCCGCCGGGCGTGGCCACGCCCGACCGCCCGCTGCTGATCAATCTGCGCGAGGACTGCGCGACGGGCACCTGCGAGCGCGTGCTGGAAGTGGTAGCCGCCGATGCCGCCGCCCGCGCAGGTTCACGCACGCGCTGGCGCGGCTACCAGCAGCGCGGCTTCGAGGTCGCCAAGCACGACATGTGAACGCTCGCCGGCCACCGGCACCGCTCTGCGCGCAAGGCGCGTCACCGCGTTTCATACCGAAGGGACGGTTACGCCAGCCGGCCGTGGCACTGCTTGTATTTCTTGCCCGAGCCGCAAGGGCACGGATCGTTGCGCCCCACCTTGGGTCCCTCGCGCACCGTCGGCGCCATCGCCGCGGCAACCGCCGCCGGCAGCGCGGCGACATCGGCCGCGACCGGCTCCGGCGCGAAGCCGCTGGCCTCGGCGTGGTGGAACTCCAGCTGCGCGCGCGCGGCCATGCGCTGCTGCTCGGCCTCCAGCGCCGCAACCTCGGCCTCGCTCTGCACGCGCACACGCGCCAGCATCTGGACGATTTCGTTCTTGATGCGGTCGAGCATCTCCGCGAACAGCTCGAACGACTCGCGCTTGAATTCCTGCTTGGGCTGCTTCTGCGCGTAACCGCGCAGATAGATACCCTGACGCAGGTAATCCATGCCGGCCAGATGCTCCTTCCAGGCATTGTCGAGCACCGACAGCATCACGTGCTTTTCCAGCGCGCGCATGGTGTCGGCACCGACCGCCGCTTCCTTGTCGCGAAACAGTGTCTCGGCCGCCTGCTGCACCCGCTCCAGGATCGCCTCGGGGTCGGCGTCGCTGTGCGTCTCGGCCCAGTCATGCAGTCCAAGCTTGAGGCCGTACTCGCCTTCCAGCGCGGCATCGAGCCCGACCAGGTCCCACTGCTCGTCGACGCTGTCTGCCGGCACGTTGCGCTGCACCAGCGCGGCGAAAACGTCGCGGCGGATGTCGGCGATGGCGTCGGCAACCGACTCGGACTCGAGCAGTTCGTTGCGCTGCTCGTAGATCACCTTGCGCTGGTCGTTGGCGACGTCATCGAAATCGAGCAGGTTCTTGCGAATGTCGAAGTTGTGCTGCTCGACCTTGCGCTGCGCCTTCTCGATCTGGCGGCTGACCATGCGCTCCTCGATGGCGTCGTCCTCCTTCATGCCGAAGGCGCGCATCCAGCGGCCGACGAATTCGCCGCCGAAGATGCGCATCAGGTTGTCGTCGAGCGAGATGTAGAAGCGCGAGGAACCGGGATCGCCCTGGCGGCCAGAACGGCCGCGCAACTGGTTGTCGATGCGCCGCGACTCGTGACGCTCGGTGCCGATGATGTGCAGGCCGCCGGCGGCGAGCACGGCATCGTGGCGCTGCTGCCAATCGCTGCGCACGCGCGCGCGATCGCTCTCGGCAGCGTCTTCGGGCAGCGCGACCAGATCGGCATCGAGGCTGCCGCCGAGCACGATGTCGGTACCGCGACCGGCCATGTTGGTGGCGATGGTCACCGCCCTGGCGCTGCCGGCCTGGGCAACGATGTGCGCCTCGCGCTCGTGCTGCTTGGCGTTGAGCACTTCGTGCGGAATCTTCTCCGCCTGCAGGCGCTTCGACAGCAGCTCGGAGGTCTCGATCGAGGTGGTGCCGACCAGCACCGGCTGGCTGCGTGCGTAGCAGTCCTTGATGTCCTCGACCACCGCCTTGAACTTGGCCTCCTGGCTCAGGAACACGAGGTCCTGATGGTCCTTGCGCACCATCTGTCGATGCGTCGGAATCACCACCACCTCGAGACCGTAGATCTGCTGGAACTCGTAGGCTTCGGTGTCGGCGGTGCCGGTCATGCCGCCGAGCTTGGCGTACATGCGGAACAGGTTCTGGAAGGTGATCGTCGCCAGTGTCTGGTTCTCGCGCTGGATCGGCACGCCCTCCTTGGCCTCCACCGCCTGATGCAGGCCCTCGGACCAGCGCCGTCCCGGGAGTGTGCGGCCGGTGAACTCGTCGACGATGATCACCTCGCCGTCGCGCACGATGTAGTCGACATCGAGATGGTAGATCGCATGCGCGCGCAGGCCGGCGTTGAGGTGATGTACCACCGCCAGGTTCTTGGCGTCGTAGAGGCCGCCGTCGGGCTCGATCACGCCGGCCTCGCGCAACAGCTGCTCGGCGTGCTCCATGCCGTCCTCGGACAGGTGCACCTGCTTCTGCTTCTCGTCGACGAAGTAATCGCCCGCACCGTCTTCCTTGTCCTGCCGGATCAGCTTCGGCACGATGCGGTTGAGCTTGACGTACAGCTCGGGCGAATCCTCGGCCGGTCCGGAGATGATCAGCGGCGTGCGCGCCTCGTCGATCAGGATCGAGTCGACCTCGTCGACGATCGCGTAGAACAGGCCGCGCTGGTAGCGCTGATCCTTCGACAGCGCCATGTTGTCGCGCAGGTAATCGAAGCCGAACTCGTTGTTGGTGCCGTAAGTGATGTCGGCCGCGTAAGCGCCCTGCTTGTCGGCGTTGTCCATGCCGGGCCAGACCACGCCCACGCTCATGCCGAGGAAGCCGTACACCTTGCCCATCCACGCCGAGTCGCGACGCGCCAGGTAGTCGTTGACGGTGACTACGTGCACGCCCTTGCCGGCCAGCGCATTCAGATACACCGGCAGGGTCGCGACCAGGGTCTTGCCCTCGCCGGTGCGCATCTCGGCGATCTTGCCCAGATGCAGCACCATGCCGCCGATCAGCTGCACGTCGTAATGACGCTGGCCAAGCACACGACGCGAGGCTTCGCGCACGCTGGCGAAGGCCTCCGGAAGCAGATCGTCCAGCGACTCGCCCTTGGCCAGCCGCGCGCGGAACTCGTCCGTCCTGGCGCGCAGCGCCGCGTCGGTGAGCTTCAGCCACTCCGGCTCCAGCGCGTTGATCCGCGCCACGTTCCGCGACAGCTGGCGCACCACGCGCTCGTTACGGCTGCCGAACATACTCGTCAGGACACGATTCAACATCGGCGGAAGCACGCTCGAAGAGGAAAGGGGGTGCGCAGTCGCGCGAGGGCGCCGATGATACTACGGCTCCCGGCGCCGCCCTCGCGGCATGGCGGCTGCGAGCGCGGGATTCAAGGTGGTCGTCGCGGGACGATCAGCGACGACTGCGCACGTAGGCCAGCGGATTGACCAGCTGGCCGCGATACCAGACCTCGAAATGCACGTGCGGCCCGGTCGAGCGACCGGTGGAGCCGACCAGGGCGATGTCCTGGCCGACGCGCACGCGTTCGCCGACGTGCACCAGCAGCTTCTCGGCGTGCGCGTAGCGGGTCATGAAGCCGTTGCCGTGGTCGATCTCGACGACCTCGCCGTATCCGGAACGCTCACCGGCATAGCTGACGACACCCTCGGCGACGGCATGGATCGCGGTGCCGGCCGGTGCAGCGATGTCGAGACCGGGATGGAACTCGCTGCGGCCGTCGAAGGGATCGGCGCGCTCGCCGAAATAAGACGAGATGTAACCGTCGCGCACCGGCATGCCGGTCGGCTGCAGCGCGGAATCCATCTTGTGGTCGAGCAGCAGGGTCTCGAGCGCGGTCAGCTGCACCTGCTGCTGGTCGAAGCGCTGGCCCAGCGCCGCGATGCTGCGCTGCAGACTGGCGGGTGTGCCATAGGCGGCGGCGCCATCGGCGATTTCGGGGCCGCCGACGCCGGGCTGGACATCAAAGTTGAATTCCCCGTCATCCATCTTGCCGGCGCGTGCCAGCCGCTCGCCCAGCGCGCCCAGCCGCAGCGACTGTGCCTCGAGCTGACCCAGCTTGACCGCCAGCGCGTTGACGTCGCGCTGGGCGTCGCGCTGCACCCCGCCAAGCTGGCCCTGCTGCGTCTGCACCTGCGCGCGCAAGGCGCGCACTTCGGCCAGCGCCCGCTGCGACGGGCTGGCGAGCAACAGCGCCAGCGCGGCGCCACTGCCGACCAGCGCCAGCACGCCCGCGGCCAGCGCCGCGGCACAGCGCAGCCGCGTGCGCGGGCAGCGCAGATCGAGGGTCTTCGGCGCCGAGCGCGCTGCGGTGACGAGTATGATGTTCATGCCGCCCCAAGCCATCAGGTTTCGCCCGTGCAGCCGCCGCGTCCGCGTCCCCGTTCACCCCTGCGCACCGGCTTGCGGCCAGTGGCGGAGTGCGACCCGGTGACGGCGCTGGCCCCGCGCGCGATGGCGCTAGACCAGCTCGACCGGCAACTGCGCCGGATGCTGCCGGGCGCTCTCGGCGAGCAGGTACGGCTCGCCAGCGTGCAGCCCGGTCGCATCGTTTTCCTGGCCACCTCCGCCGCCTGGGCCTCGCGGTTGCGCCTGCAGCAAGCGCAGATCCTCGAGGCCGCCCGCACCCTCGGTGCGGCGGCGACAGCGATCACCGTGAAAGTGGCGCCTCTGCCGCCCGTCCCCCGGGCGCCGGCAGAGCGCAAGCCCCTTTCGCCCGCAGCCGCGCAACATCTGCGCGCCGCGGCGAAATCCCTCTCGGACCCGGATACCCGGAACCTGTTCCTTGCTCTGGCGTCCCTCGCCGTAGCGGATGTTCCCGGAGGGAAGTGAATCACTTCCCGCGGCGGCCGGAGCGGACCGCCGTCACTCTTTGCAACAAAGTGTCACATCGCCTGCGCCGGATGAGCGTAGGAGATGGGCGCGCTGGCGGGATCGTCGAAATAGACCTCTTCCCAGGCGCTGACGTCCGCCATCAGCGTGCGCAGCAGGCGGTTGTTGAGTTCGTGGCCCGACTTGTGGCCGAAGAACGCGCCGATCAGGCTGTGCCCCAGCAGGTAGAGGTCGCCGATGGCATCGAGGATCTTGTGCTTGACGAACTCGTCCTCGTAGCGCAGGCCGTCCTCGTTGAGCACGCGGTAGTCGTCAAGCACGATGGCGTTGTCCATCGAGCCGCCCAGCGCAAGGTTCTGCTCGCGCATTGCCTCGATGTCGCGCATGAAGCCGAAGGTGCGTGCGCGGCTGACTTCCTTCACGAACGAGGTGGTGGAGAAGTCGATCTCGGCGGTCGAGGTGCGCGTACTGAAGATCGGGTGGCGAAACTCGATCGAGAAGCCGACCTTGAAGCCGTCGAACGGCTCGAACCGGCACCACTTGTCGCCGTCCTCGACCCGCAGCGATTTCTTGATGCGGATGAAGCGCTTGGGCGCGTTCTGCTCCTCGATGCCGGCCGACTGCAGCAGGAACACGAAGGGACCGGCGCTGCCGTCCATGATCGGCACTTCAGGCGCCGACAGGTCGACATAGGCATTGTCGATGCCCAATCCGGCCATTGCCGACAGCAGGTGCTCGACGGTGGAGACGCGCGCCTCGCCCTTGACCAGGGTGGTGGACAGGCGCGTATCGCCGACGTTCTCGCAACGCGAGGGGATGTCCACCGGCACGGCCAGATCGGTACGGCGAAACACGATACCGGTGTTGGGCGCGGCTGGACGCAAGGTCATGTAGACCTTGTCACCCGTATGCAGCCCGACGCCCGTCGCCCGGATGACGTTCTTGAGCGTGCGCTGCTTGATCATTTTTATGATGGACCCGGGGCAGCAGTCAAAAGTGGGCCGGAATGTAGCACAGGGTTTACGGTCTGAAAACAAACCGGCGCGTTCAGCAATATCACGATCCACGCGCCGGTGCACGCGGTCACACGACGCTGCGCCGCCCGCGACCGGGGACGGAAACCCGGCCGCGAGCGGCGCGGTCCGTGCGCATCCCGCGCACGGACATCCCGTCGCTCAACCGCCCTCAGTCGGCCTGGCGACGCAGGAAGGCCGGGATGTCGAGGTAATCGATGCCCGGGTCGGCCGTGCCGGCCTTGGCTTCGGCTGCCGGTTCGGCCTGCGCGCGCGGCATCGCAGCCGCCCGCAGTGGCACGTTCATCACTTCCGACCCACCGGTGCCGGTGCGCAGCATGACCGGCCGCGGACGCGGCGCCGGGGCGGCCTCCTCGCGTACGGCGTGGCGCACCGGCTGACGCGCGGCGACGCCGCGGTTGAGGCCGGTGGCGACCACGGTGACGCGCACGTCGTCCTGCAGGTCGGGATCCAGCGCGGTGCCGATCACCACGGTGGCGTCCTCGCTGGCGAAATCGTGGATGAGGCGGCCGATCTCGTCGAACTCGCGCATGGTCAGGTTGGGACCGGCGGTGATGTTGACCAGGATGCCGCAGGCGCCGGCCAGGCTGACGTCTTCCAGCAGCGGGTTGTTGATCGCCGCCTCGGCCGCGGCCTGGGCGCGATCGTCGCCGCGGGCGGTGCCGCTGCCCATCATCGCCATGCCCATCTCGCTCATCACCGTGCGCACGTCGGCGAAGTCGACGTTGATCAGGCCCGGACGGGTGATCAGGTCGGCGATGCCCTGCACGGCGCCCACCAGCACTTCGTTGGCGGCCTTGAACGCCGACACCAGGGTGACCTCGCGGCCGAGCACGGTCAGCAGCTTCTCGTTGGGAACCGTGATCAGCGAGTCGACATACTGGGCCAGATCCTCGATGCCCTTCAGTGCCACCTGCATGCGCCGGCGACCCTCGAACGGGAACGGCTTGGTCACCACCGCCACGGTCAGGATGCCGCGCTCCTTGGCCAGCTGCGCCACCACCGGCGCCGCGCCGGTGCCGGTACCGCCGCCCATGCCGGCGGTGATGAACACCATGTCGGCGCCGCTGAGCATCTCCTCGATGCGCTCGCGGTCCTCGAGTGCGGCCTGACGGCCGACCTCGGGATTGGCGCCGGCGCCGAGGCCCTTGGTGACATTGGCGCCGAGTTGCAGGGTGACGCGGGCGCCGGAGTTCTTCAGCGCCTGGGCGTCGGTGTTGGCGCAGATGAACTCCACGCCCTCGATCTCGGCGTTGAGCATGTGGCTGATGGCGTTGCCGCCGCCACCACCGATGCCGATCACCTTGATCACCGCGTTCGGGGTGAGTCTCTCGATCAGTTCAAACATGATGCGTTCTCCGTCGATACCGCTGTCGTTGTCGTTCGGACCGCCCCGCGCATCCGGCGCATGACGGCTGTGCGGCGTATCCGCCGCGTGTGGCACCTCCTGTGCCAGCAACGGGGCCTGGCAGGGCCCCTTCATCCGCCGGGGCAAGCCCCGGTCAGAAATTCTTCGAAAGCCAGCCGCGCATGCGGCCGAGCACGTTGCCGACGCTGCCCGTCACCGCACCGCCGCCGCGCGCCGCATCGCCACGCGCGCCGTGCAGCAGCAGGCCGACCGCGGTCGCGTGCACGTGCCCGGACACGGTTTCGGACAGGCCGCCGACGTGCTGCGGCAGGCCCACGCGCACCATCTTGTGAAACACCTCCTCGGCCAGCTCCAGCGCGCCTTCCATCTGCGACGCGCCGCCGGTCAGCACGATGCCGGCCGCGACCATGTTCTCGAAGCCCGAGCGGCGCAGTTCGTCCTGCACCATCTCGAAGATCTCCTCGTAGCGCGCCTGAACGCTCTGCGCCAGCGCCTGGCGCGCCAGCCGCCGCGGCGGGCGGTCGCCGACGCTGGGCACCTGCACGGTTTCGTCGGCATGCGCCAGCTGCGCCAGCGCGCAGGCGTACTTGACCTTGATCTCCTCGGCGTGCGCGGTCGGCGTGTGCACGCCGTAGGCGATGTCGTTGGTGACCTGGTCGCCGCCGACCGGCAGCGCACGGGTGTAGCGGATCGCGCCCTGGGCGAAGATGGCGATGTCGGTGGTGCCGGCACCGATGTCGACCAGACACACGCCGAGTTCGCGCTCGTCGTCGGTGAGCACGGCGCGCGCGCTGGCGATCGCCGAGGGCACCAGCTCGTCCACCGACAGCCCGCAGCGCTGGATGCACTTCTGCAGGTTCTGGACCGCGCTGGCGGCGCCGGTGACCAGGTGCACGCCGGCCTCGAGGCGCACGCCGCTCATGCCGACCGGATGGCGGATGCCGTCCTGGCCGTCGATGCGGTACTCCTGCGACTCCTTGTAGAGCAGCTTGCGGTCGGCCGGGATCGCCACCGCGCTGGCCGCTTCCAGCACCTGTTCGAGGTCAGACGCGGTCACCTCGCGGTCGCGGATCGCGGCGGTGCCGTGCGAGTTGCGCGTCTCCAGGTGGCTGCCGGAGATCGACGCGCAGACCGAGCGGATGTCGCAACCGGCCATCAGCTCGGCCTCCTCGACCGCGCGCTGGATCGAATGCACGGTGGACTCGATGTCGACCACCGCGCCGCGCTTCATGCCGCGCGAGACGTGCGAGCCGAAGCCGATCACCTCGACCGGCTCGCCGGGCGAGTATTCGCCGACCACGGCCATCACCTTGGAGGTGCCGATATCGAGACCGACCACCAGCTGCTTGTCGTTTCTGCGGTTCATCTCAGACCCTTGCTGCAGAAGGCGCGGCCGCGGGCGCGGCGGGAGCATTCGGCGACGGTGCCGCCACCGGCGGTTCCGGCGGCCACTTCACGGCGAAGCCGTTGGTGTAACGAAGATCGGCATACTCGAAGCCCTGCGGGTGGGCCGAGGCAAGCTGCGGCCACACCGCCAGGAAGCGCGCCAGGCGCCGCGTCGGCTGCTCATGGCCGACGCTGATGCGGGCGCCGCTGGCGAGCGTCAGCGCGTAGCTGCCGCGCCCGGTCAGATCGACCGCGGTGACGTGCAGCCCGCGTGCCGCACAGGCTGACGCGGCGGCCTGGTAGAAGGCGATCACGTCGGCCAGTCGCGCGTCCGGCCCCGTCAGCTGCGGCAGCCCGGTGAGCGTGGCGGCATCCGGCACGCTGAACAGCGTGCCATCGGTGGCGATCAGGCGGCCGTCGGTCCAGCGCGCCCACGGCGTGCGCTCGGTGATGCGGAGGGTCACGGTATCCGGCCAGCGCTTGCGCACCTGCGCACTGGCGACCCACGGCAGCGCCGTCACGGCGTGCTGCACCTGGTTGAGATCGATGGCGAAAAAGCCGCGCGTCAGCAACGGCGCGGCCACGGCGCGCACCTCGGCGGCATGCACATGCACGAACGGCGCCTCCACCGTCAGGTAGCGCACCGGCCAGCGCCCGGCGGCCAGCCAGCCCTCCAGCACGCCGACCACCGGCAGCGCCAGCAGCACCAGCGCGGCGACCCAGCCGGCGAGGCGGATGACGGCGACGCGGGTCATGCGCCCTCCGCACGAAACGAGGTTTCGAGGATCCGCCAGCACAGCGTCTCGAAATCGATGCCGACGGCGCGCGCCGCCTTGGGTACCAGCGAGTGGCTGGTCATGCCGGGGGTGGTGTTGACCTCGAGCAGGTGCAGGCCGCCGGCGCGATCGCGCATCAGGTCCACGCGGCCCCAACCCGAGGCGGCGGCACTGGCGAACGCGGTCAACGCCAATGCCTGCACGGCCTGCTCGCCGACGGCGTCGAGGCCGGGACACAGATACTGCGTGTCCTCGGCCACGTACTTGGCGTGATAGTCGTAGAAGCCGCCCCTGGGCACGATGCGGATGCTCGGCAGCGCCGCGTCGTCGAGGATGCCGACGGTCAGCTCGTCGCCTTCGATCAGCTGCTCGGCCAGCAGTTCGCCGTCGTAGCACGCGGCCAGGTCCACCGCGGCCTCGAGGTCGTGCTCGCCGTAGACGCGCGTGATGCCGACGCTGGAACCCTCGTGCGAGGGCTTGACGATCGCCGGATAGCCGACGCGGGCGATCGCGGCGCTGACGTCCTCGCCGCGCCCGAACGCGGCGAAGCGCGGCGTCGGCAGGCCGTCGGCCTGCCACACCTTCTTGGTGCGCACCTTGTCCATGGTCAGCGCCGAGCCGAGCACGCCAGAGCCGGTGCAGGGCACGCCCAGCGAGTCCAGCGCGCCCTGCAGCACGCCGTCCTCGCCGCCGCGGCCGTGCAGGATGTTGAACACGCGCGCAAAGTGACCGGCGCGCAGCGCGTCCAGCAGCGCCGGGATACCGTCGATGCCGTGCGCATCGACGCCGCGCGCCTGCAGCGCCGCCAGCACGTTGGCGCCGGAGTCCAGCGACACCTGCCGCTCGGCCGAGCGCCCACCCATCACCACGGCGACGCGGCCGAACTGGCGCGGATCGTCGATCTGTCGGGTCATGACTGCACCGTTTTCAGTTGCCCGGCGGCGGCCAGTTCGGCGGCGGCGGCGCCGATGTCGCCGGCGCCCAGCAGCAGCAGCAGGTCGCCGTCGCGCAGCAGCGCCGGCAGCACGCCGGAAAGTTCGCGCGGATGCTCGATGAACACCGGATCGACCTTGCCGCGCGCGCGCACCGCCCGCGCCAGCGCGCGGCCGTCGGCACCGGCGATCGGCGTCTCGCCGGCGGGATAGACCTCGGTCAGTAACAGCACGTCGGTTTCGGCCAGCACGCGGGCGAAGTCGTCGAGCTGATCGCGGGTGCGCGTGTAGCGGTGCGGCTGAAACGCCACCACCAGGCGCCGGCCGGGCCAGCCGCCGCGCGCGGCGGCGAATACAGCCGCCAGCTCGCGCGGGTGATGGCCATAGTCGTCCACCAGCAGTACATGGCCGTGATCGAGCGCGATCTCGCCGCGCTGCTGGAAGCGCCGGCCGACGCCCTGGAATTGCTCCAGCGCCTGCGCGATCGCTTCGGCCTCGACGCCCAGCTGCCAACCGGTCGTCGCCGCCGCCAGCGCATTGAGCACGTTGTGATGACCGGGCAGGTTGAGGGTCACCGCCAGCACTTCGGCGCGCCCCGGCAGATGCAGATCGAAGTGCATCTGCCCACCCTGCGGGCGCACCCGGCTGGCGCGCACGTCGGCGTCGGCGGTGTCGATGCCGTAGGTGATCACGCTGCGCGGCGTGGCGCGCGCCAGCGCAGCCACCTCGGGGTCGTCCGCGCACAGCACGGCGATGCCGTAGAACGGCAACCGGTGCAGGAAATCGGCAAAAGCCTTCTTCACTCGCTCGAAATCGCCGCCGTAATTTTCCAGATGATCGGCGTCGATGTTGGTGATGATCGCCAGCACCGGTGACAGCAGCAGGAACGAGCCGTCGGATTCGTCGGCCTCGGCGACCAGGTACTCGCCGCTGCCGAGACGCGCATGACTGCCGGCGGAGTTGAGCAGGCCGCCGATCACGAAGGTCGGGTCGTAGCCGGCCTCGGCCAGCACGCTGGCGGTGAGGCTGGTGGTGGTGGTCTTGCCGTGGGTACCGGCGACGGCGATGCCGCGGCGAAAGCGCATCAGCTCGCCCAGCATCTCGGCGCGCGGCACCACCGGCACGCGGCGCGCATGCGCGGCAACCAGTTCGACGTTGTCGGCGCGGATCGCACTCGAGGTCACCACCGCGTCGGCGCCCTCGATGTGGCGCGCGTCATGGCCCTCGAACACCTCCACGCCCTGCGCGGCGAGCCGCGCGGTGACCGCGTTGCGCGCGCGGTCGGAGCCCGACACCTCGTAGCCGAGCGTATGCAGCACCTCGGCGATGCCGCCCATGCCGGCGCCACCGATGCCGATGAAGTGCACGCGCCGGAACGCGTACATGAAGTCATCGTGGGCGCGCAGGCGACGTGGCGTCATGCGGCCACCTCCAGGCAGACGCGCGCGATCGCGGCCGCCGCGTCGGGGCGTGCCTGGGTGCGCGCGGCCGTCGCCAGCGCCAGCAGCCGGGCACGATCGCCCAGCAGGTCGCCGAGCCGGTCGGCCAGGCGCGCCGGATCCAGGTCGCGCTCCTGCACGCACTCGGCGGCAGCGGCCGTCACCAGCGCCGCGGCGTTGCGCGTCTGGTGGTCGTCGACCGCATGCGGGAACGGCACCAGGATCGCGCCCAGCCCGGCCGCGGCCAGTTCGGCGATGGTCAGCGCACCGGCGCGGCAGACGGCCAGATCGGCCCAGGCGTAGGCCGCCGCCATGTCGTCGATGAAGGGTTCGACGCGTGCCGCGACCGCGGCCGCGGCATAGGCGGCGCGGGTGTCGTCGACACCGCGCGCGCCGCACTGGTGCCAGACCTCGGGCCGCGCCGTCGGCGCCAGCCGCGCCAGCGCCTGCGGCACGGCCTGATTGAGCGCGCGCGCGCCCTGGCTGCCACCCAGCACCAGCAGGTGCGGACGCCCGGCGCGTGCGGCCCAGCGCACGTCGGGCGGCGGCAGCGCCGCGATCGCCGCGCGCACCGGATTGCCCACCCGCTCGGCGCGCGGCAGCGCATCGGCAAAGCCGACCAGCACGCGCCGCGCCAGCCGTGCCAGCACGCGATTGGTGAATCCGGCCAGCGCATTCTGTTCGTGCACCACCAGCGGCCGTCGCAGCAGCCACGCCGCGACGCC
Source organism: Rhodanobacteraceae bacterium (assembly GCA_035534135.1). Taxonomy (GTDB): domain Bacteria; phylum Pseudomonadota; class Gammaproteobacteria; order Xanthomonadales; family Rhodanobacteraceae; genus Metallibacterium. The sequence goes on from DATLSL010000120.1 coordinate 17,465, forward strand.
GCCGGGCCCGGCGGCGTAGCCGCCCAGCGCCAGCACGCTGCGCGGGCGCACCCGGCGCAGCACGCCGAACGCGGCGGCAAAGGCACGCAGCAGCATCAGCGGCGCGCGCAGCCGCGCGGCCAGACTCTTGCCGCGCAGACCCGTCACCGGCACCGTCTCCAGCGCGATGCCACGCGCCGGCACCAGCCGCGTTTCCAGGCCGCCGGCCGCGCCCAGCCAGACCACCGGCACACCCACTGCCGTCAGCGCCTCGGCCACGGCAAGACCGGGAAAGATGTGGCCACCGGTACCGCCGGCCATGATCAGCACGGGCGCGGCGGCCGTCATATGGCATCCCCCGCCGCCGGGTTGGCGAAGGCCGGGTTGCGCGAAGCCATGCGCCGCGCGTCCTCGGCACGGGTGATTTCGTAGCTGGCGCGCAGCAGCACGCCGAGCATCGCGCAGGTCATCAGCACGCTGGAACCGCCGGAGCTGATCAACGGCAGAGTCAGGCCCTTGGTCGGCAGCACGCCGAGGTTGACACCGATCGACACCAGCGCCTGCAGACCCAGGCACAGCGAGATGCCGAACGCCACGTAGCCGGCATAACGCTGGCCGATTTCCGCGCCCTTCAGCGCCAGCCACAGGCCGCGCCCGACCAGCAGCGCGAACAGGCCCAGCACCAGCACGATGCCGGCCAGGCCCAGTTCCTCGGCGATCACCGCGAGGATGAAGTCGGTGTGCGCCTCGGGCAGATAGAACAGCTTCTGCACCGAGGCACCGAGGCCGACGCCGAACCACTCGCCGCGGCCGACCGCGATCAGCGCCTGGGTCAGCTGGAAGCCGTCGTTGAACGGGTCCTTCCACGGATTCAGGAACGAGGTCAGGCGCTCGACGCGGTAGCTCTTGCTCAGCGCCGCCCACGCCATCATCGGCACCAGCGGCAGACCCATCGCCACCAGGTTGCGCATGCGCGCACCGGCAAACCAGACCATGCCGACGGTGATCGCGAGCACCAGCGTGGCCGAGCCGAAATCAGGCTGCGCCAGCAGCAGCACGGCGAGGAAGCCGGCGACGCCGACCGGCTTGAGCGCGCCGAAGAACTTGCGCTCAACGCCCTCGCGGTGGCGCACCAGATAGCTGGCCACGTACAGGATCACCACCAGCTTGACCGCCTCGACCGGCTGGAAACCGGTGATGCCGAGGTTGATCCAGCGCCGCGCGCCGTTGATGCGCATGCCCAGCACCGGAACGAACACCGCCAGCAGCGAGGCCACCGCCAGCAACATCAGCACGAAACCGTACTTCTCCAGCTGGCGCAGTTCGGTGCGGATCGCGACCAGCGCCAGCGCGCCGCCCAGCGTCAGAAACAGCAGATGCCGCTTGAGATAGAAGAACGGCCCGATGTGACGCCCCTCGGCGACCGCGATCGAGCTCGACGCCACCATCACGATGCCGAGGCTGACGATGCCGGCGATCGCCAGCAGCAGCCATGGGTCGTAGCGGCCGCGCGGACCGCTGTGGCGCTGGGCTTGGGCGGGGCGCAGGAAGTCGAGCATCAGCGCACCTTCAGGGTCGCGAGACCGATCAGCACCAGCACCACGCTGATGATCCAGAAGCGCACGATCACGCGCGGCTCCGGCCAGCCCTTCAGCTCGAAGTGGTGGTGGATCGGCGCCATGCGGAAGATGCGCTTGCCGGTCAGCTTGTAGCTGGCGACCTGCAGCACCACCGAGGCGGTTTCCATGACAAACACGCCGCCCATCACCAGCAGCACGATCTCCTGGCGCACGATCACCGCGATGCAGCCCAGCGCGGCACCGATCGCCAGCGCGCCGACGTCGCCCATGAACACCTGCGCCGGATAGGCGTTGAACCACAGAAAGCCCAGCCCGGCGCCGGCCAGCGCGCCGCAGAAGATCGCCAGCTCGCCGGCGCCCGGTATCGCCGGGATGTCGAGGTAGCTGGAGAACACCGCATTGCCGGCGAGGTAGGCGAAGATGCCCAGTGCGCCCGCCACCAGCACGCTGGGCATGATCGCCAGCCCGTCGAGGCCGTCGGTCAGGTTCACCGCGTTGGAAAAGCCGACGATCATCAGGTAGGCGATCGGGATGAAACCGGCCCCGAGCGGAATCGCCACCTGCTTGAACAGCGGCACGTACAGCGCGGTCGCCGCCGGCACCGGCGCGATGACGAACAGCAGCACGGCCGCGGTCAGTCCCACCAGCGACTGCCAGAAATACTTCCAGCGCGCCGGCAGACCGCGGCTGTCCTTCAGCACCAGCTTCTTGTAGTCGTCACAGAAGCCGATCGCGCCAAAGGCCACGGTCACGCCCAGCACGATCCACACGTAGCGGTTGCCGAGGTCGGCCCACAGCAAGGTGGCCAGGACGATCGCCAGCAGGATCAGGGTGCCGCCCATGGTCGGCGTACCCGCCTTGCTCAGGTGCGACTGCGGGCCGTCGCTGCGGATCACCTGTCCCGCCTTCTGCGCGGCGAGGCGGCGGATCAGGCCGGGGCCGAACAGCAGCGAAAAGGCCAGCGCCGTCAACGCACTCATGATGGTGCGGAAGGTGATGTACTGGAACAGATGGAAGCCGCCGACGTAACCCTGCAGCCAGCGCGCCAGTTCAAGCAGCATGCGTAGCTCCTCCCGCGGTGTCGCCGCTCAGCGCCGCCACCACGCGCTCCATGCCGGACGAGCGCGAGCCCTTGACCAGACAGGTAACGCCCGCATGCAGGGCGGCGCGCAAGGCCGCAATCAGCGCCGCCTGATCGTGGCAGTGCATCCCCGCGCTGCCGAACGCCGCACTGGCGGCACGACTCAGGCGGCCGACCGTGAACAATCGGCCGATGCCCGCCGCGCGTGCCTGGGCGCCGACGGCGGCATGCAGCGCTTCGGCGCCCGCACCCAGTTCGGCCATGTCACCAAGCACCAGCCAGGTCTCGCCGCCCGCCAGCGCCAGCGTGGCGATCGCCGCGGCCACCGAGCCGGGATTGGCGTTGTAGCTGTCGTCGATCAGGGTCCAGCCGCCGGGCATCACGCGCCGCACCAGCCGGCCGGGCACCGCGTTGGCGGTTTCCAGTCCGGCCACGATGTCGGCCAGCGGAATGTCCAGCGCGGTCGCGACCGCCGCCGCCGCCAGCGCGTTGTGCACGTTATGCCGGCCCGGTAGCGGCAGCTGTACGGCAGCGGCGCCCGCCGGCGTCAGCAGCCGGAAGCGGCTGCCGTCGGCGGCCAGTGCCAGTTCGGCGACGCCCACCTCGGTGTCGCTGCCCAGACCGAAACGCAGCACGCGACGCGTGCCGGCGAGGCCGGCAAAGAATCCGGCATAGGCATCGTCGGCGTTGATCACCGCGATGCCGTCCGCGGGCAGCGCCTCGTACAGGGCGCCCTTGGTGCTGGCCACACCGTCCACACTGCCCAGGCGTTCGAGATGCGCGGCGCCGATGTTGGTGACCAGTGCCACCTGCGGACGCGCGATCGCGGCCAGATAGGCGATGTCGCCGGGTTTGCCCGCGCCCATCTCCAGCACCGCGTACTCGGCGTCGGCCGGCATCGCCAGCAGAGTCAGCGGCAGACCGATCTCGTTGTTGTAGTTGCCGGCGGTGACATGGGTGACCCCGCGGCGCGCAAGGATTGCCGCCAGCAGCCCCTTGACCGTGGTCTTGCCGCTGGAACCGGTGATGCCGACCACGCGCGCGCGCCGCTGTGCGCGCACCGAGCTGGCCAGATCCCCCAGTGCCAGCAGCACGTCGTCCACCAGCACTTGTGGCAGCACGGATTCCACCCGTCGCGAAACGAGCGCGGCGGCCGCGCCGCACGCCGCCGCCGCCACGACGAAATCATGGCCGTCGACGTGCTCGCCCTGGAGCGCCACGAACAGCGCTCCCGGCGCGACGCGGCGACTGTCGGTGATGACCGCGTTGATGGCCGCGTCGGCGCCGAACTGGCGACCGCGGGTCCACAGGGCCACTTCGTCGAGGCGCAGATTCAGCATGGCCGCGCCTTCAGCGCCGCGCGCGCCACGGACAGATCGTCGAACGGGTGGCGCGCGCCGGCGATTTCCTGATAGGGCTCGTGGCCCTTGCCGGCGATCAGCACCCCGTCGCCGGGCCGCGCCATCACCACCGCCGCGGCGATAGCAGCCGCGCGGTCGCGCTGCACGCTGACCGTTGCGCCGGCCGGCATGCCGGCCAGGATCGCCGCGACGATGGCGTCGCCGTCCTCGCCGCGCGGATTGTCGTCGGTGACGATCGCGCGATCAGCCTGGCGCGCGGCGATCGCACCCATCTCGGGACGCTTGCCGGCGTCGCGCTCGCCGCCGCAACCGAATACGCAGATCAGCGCGCCGCTGCAGTGCGCACGCAGCGCGGTCAGCGCCTGTTCCAGCGCGTCCGGCGTGTGCGCGTAATCCACCACCACGAGCGGCGCGGCGCCGCCGCCGAGCCGGCTCATGCGCCCGGGTACCGGGAGCAATGTCGCCAGCGCGGCCCGCAACGCGCCGAAGTCCACGCCCAGCGCACCCAGCGCGGCGGCAACACCCAGCAGATTGGCGACGTTGAAGCGCCCCAGCAGCGCGCTGCTCACCTCCGCATCGCCCCAGGGCGTATGCAGCCGGAACGCCAGTCCCGCATCGCTGCTGCGGATGGCGCTGGCGCGCACATCGGCGTCGGCGCTGGCGATGCCGGTGGTCAGGCGTCGCACGCCGGGCGGCAACCGCGCCGCGAGATCGCGCCCGAAACCGTCGTCGATGTTGATCACCGCGACGCGCAGCCCCGGCCACGCGAACAGCTTGGACTTGGCCGCAGCGTAGGCGGCCATGCTGTTGTGATAATCGAGATGGTCGCGGGTGAGGTTGGTGAACAGCGCCAGATCGAAAGCGACCGCGTTGACGCGACCCTGCTCGAGCGCGTGCGAGGAAACTTCCATCGCCACATGGCTGACACCGGCGTCACGGAACTCGGCCAGCAGGCCGTGCACCGCGATCGCGTCCGGCGTGGTGCGTTCACCGGCGGTGAGCTGACCGTGCAGGCCCGCGCCCAGCGTGCCGATGCTGGCTGCGCGGTGGCCGAGCTGTTGCAGCGCCTGCGCCAGCAGCTGCACAGTGGTGGTCTTGCCGTTGGTGCCGGTGACGCCGATCACGGTCAGCGCCCGCGACGGCTCGCCGTACCAGCGCGCCGCCAGGGTGCCGGCGTGCGCGGCGAGACCGCCGATCCACAGCACCGGCGTGGTGGGCAATACCGGCAGCTGCGCCGGGGCCGGCGATTCGGCCAGCACCGCCGCCGCACCGCGGGCGACGGCGGCCGACGCGAACGCGATGCCGTGCGCGTGTGCGCCGCGCAGCGCCAGGAAGGCCTCGCCAGCGCGCACGCGGCGCGAGTCCAGGCTCAACCCGCCGATGCGGATCGCGCCCGCCGCTCCGGCGTCGGCGATGCCGTCCAGCAAGGCGGCCAACGGCATGCCGGTGCTCATGGCGTGCCTTCCCTGTAGTTGGTCGCACCGGGCGCGTAGTCCGGCGCCGGGCTGCCGGGGCGGATCGGCTGCGTCGCCGTCGGGCCGCCGGCGTACCAGCGCTGCACGTTGTCGGGTGGCACGTCGAGCAGGCGCAGCGCGCCTTCCATCACCGTGCTGAATACCGGCGCCGAAACGATGCCGCCGTAATAGCCGCCCTTGGTCGGATCGCGGATCACCACCACGCCAACCAGGCGCGGATCGGTCGCCGGCACCATGCCGACGAACACGCTCTCGTACTGGTTCTCGTAGCCGCCGGCGGCGGCGATGTGCGCGGTACCGGTCTTGCCGGCCACGGTGTAATTGGGGATCGCCGCCTTCAGCGCGGTGCCCTGCGGGCTGACCACGGTTTCCAGCATCTTGATCACGGCACGGGCGATCGCCGGATCGATCACCGCGTTGCCGCGCGAATCCTCGCCCTTGACGAAGGTGGGCGTGTGCAGCACGCCGCCGTCGGCGATCGCGGCATAGCCCTGCGCCAGCTGCAGGGCGGTGACGTTGAGGCCGTAGCCGTAGGCGATGGTGGCGGTGCGGATCTGGCTCCAGTGGCCGCCGTCCGGCAGCAGGCCCGAGGCCTCGCCGGGAAAGCCGCTGCCGGTGCTGGCGCCGAAGCCGAAGCGGCGATCGACGTCGTACAGCTCGCCCTTGGGCAGGGTGATGGCGATCTTGGAGGCGCCGACGTTGCTCGAGTAGGTGATCACCTGGGTGACGTCGATCTTGCCGTGATCCTCGACGTCCTGGATCTCGTGTCCGGCCAGGGTGTAGTAGCCGGGCGCGGTGTCGATCGGCGTGGTCGGCGTCCACTGGCCGCTCTCCAGCGCGGCGGAGATGGTGAACGCCTTCATCACCGAGCCCGGCTCGAACACGTCGGTGACGGCGCGGTTGCGGCGCTGCGCGGCGTGGCTGCCATTGACGTTGTTGGGGTTGTACGAGGGCTGGTTGACCATGGCGAGGATCTCGCCGGTGCGCGCGTCGAGCACCACCATCGAACCCGAACTGGCCTGATGCGCCAGCACCGCTTCGGCCAGCTCGCGGTAGGCGAGGTACTGGATGCGGCGGTCGATGGTCAGGGTCAGGTTGCGTCCAGGCTGCGGCTCCTTCAGCAGGTCGACGTTCTCGACCACGTGGCCGAGGCGGTCGCGGATCACGCGCTTCAGGCCCGGCTTGCCGGCCAGCCAGCCGTCGAACGCCAGTTCAAGGCCCTCCTGGCCGCGGTCGTCGATGTTGGTGAAGCCGATGACGTGCGCGCTGACTTCGCCCGACGGGTAGTAGCGGCGGTATTCGCGCTGGCGATTGACGCCGGGGATGCCCATCGCCAACACCGCGTCGGCCGCCTCCGGACTCATCTGCCGCTTGAGATAGACGAACTCGCGGTCGTCGCGCTGCTCGAGCCGGCGCTGCAGTTCGGCCGGATCGGCTCCCAGCGCCTTGGCCAGTAGCGGAATGCGGTCGGCATGCTGCAGCAGCACCTGCGGATTGGCCCACAGCGACTCCACCGGAGTCGACACCGCCAACGGCTCGCCGTTGCGGTCGAAGATGGTGCCGCGCGAGACCGGAATCGGCACCTCGCGCAGGAAGCGCGCGTCGCCCTGCTCCTGCAGGAACTTCTTGCGCACCACCTGCAGGTCGATCGCGCGCGCCACCAGCCCCACCGAGGCCAGCGCCAGCAGCGCGGCCACCAGCGCCAGGCGCCGGCGCGCGCTGGGACCCTGGCTGCGATGCGGACGCGCCGTGGAGGCGTCGGGAGCGGGGCGCAGGCTCATCGGCGGATCACCCGAATGTCCTGCGGCGGCGGATTGATCATGCCGAGCTGCTGGCGCGCGACCTGCTCGATGCGCGCGGGATCCGCCCAGGTCGCCTGCTCCAGCTCGAGCCGGCCGAACTCGACGTTGAGCGCGTCGCGCTGGTTCTGCAGCGTGGTCAGCCGCATGAACAGCTCGCGGCTCTCGTTGCGCGACCACACCACCGCGATCGCGCTGGTCAGCATGGCGATCATCAGCACGCCGTCGAGCAGCAGCCACGCGCCCTTCATGCGGGTTTCCCGGCCACGCGCAGCACCGCCGAGCGCGCACGCGGGTTGGCTGCCGTTTCGGCGTCGCCTGGAAACTGCTTGCGCCCGACCACAACCAGCGGCGGCGCGGCGACCGCCGCCTGCGGCAGGCCGCGGCGCACACGCTCGGGCTGCGGACCGCGGATGAACTGCTTGACCGCGCGGTCCTCCAGCGAGTGGAAACTGATCACCGCAAGACGCCCGCCGGGCTTGAGCACGGACACCGCGGCGACCAGTCCGCGCTGCAGCGCATCGAGTTCGCCGTTGACGTGGATGCGCAGCGCCTGGAAGGTGCGCGTGGCCGGATGCTTGCCGGGCTCGCGCCGGCCCAGCGTGCGTACCAGCAGTTCGGCCAGTTCGCCGGTACGGGCCAGCGGCGCATTCTCGCGACGGGCGACGATCGCACGGGCGATGCGCCGGCTCATGCGCTCGTCGCCGTAGCGCCACAGCACGTCGGCGATCGCTTCCGCGTCGGCGTGGGCCAGGAAGTCCGCCGCGCTCTCGCCGGCGCCCGGGTCCATGCGCATGTCCAGCGGTGCGTCGGTCATGAAGCTGAAGCCGCGCGCGGCCTCGTCCAGCTGCGGCGACGACATGCCGAGATCGAACAGCACGCCGTCGAGGCCTGCGGCGGCCTCGCTCCAGTCGGCGAGATCGGCGAAGTTGCCGTGACGGATGGCGACGCGCGGATCGGCACCGAATGCCGCGCGCGCCGCGCTGATCGCGGCCGGGTCGCGGTCCATCAGCAGCAGGCGCCCGTGCGGACCGAGGCGCCCGAGGATCGCGGCGGCGTGACCGCCGCGACCGAAGGTGCCGTCGAGATAGCGACCGTCGGGGCGCACGGCAAGACCGGCAAGGGTCTCGTCCAGCATCACCGGGATGTGTCGCCGTTCCCGCTCCGCCATCGCCGCCACCCCGTGCATCCGTTGTCTCCGTTACAGCCTCAGTTCCGCCATGTCCTCGCTGATGTCGCCCTCGCCGATCGTCTGCCTGATCTTGGTGAGGTGCGCCTGCTCGCTCCACAACTCGAATTTGCTGCCCATGCCGAGCAGCACCGCACGCTTCTCGATGCCGGCTGCGCCGCGCTGGCTGGCTGGCAGCAGCACGCGCCCGGCGCCATCAGGCTCCAGGTGTGCGGCGGCGCCGACCAGCTTCATCTGCAGCGCGCGATGCACCGCCTTGACGCTGGGCAGGGCGTTGACCTGATCGCGTACGCGCTCCCATTCGGCAAGCGGAAACAGCCACAGGCAGCCCTGTTCGAAGGGGTTGTAGGCGCAGACCAGACGATTGGCGCAGACCCGCGCAACCAGCTCCCGATAGGCGCTGGGGATGGCCAGTCGGCCCTTGTCATCCACGGTGATTGCGGTCTCGCCCTGAAACACGTCCCCACCTTTTTCCACAAATTCACACCGATCGCCACCTTAGTCTCAGGTTTTGCGACTGTCAACCGGTTTTTGCTTATGGATCAAGGGGAAAGGTGAAACTCGGGCACATCTTCGAGCCTCCTGTGAAGAAGCATGCAAAGATGATTGAATCCATTGAGATCGATACGGGACAGGCCGGTCCCGAAACAGCCGCGATCGCGGCATTCGGCCGTACGCGGCGCTCATCGGCGCGCGTGCAGGATGGCGTCGGCCACACGCAGCATCTTCCGGCGCCAATTGGGCGCGGATCGCAATCCCGTGACTGCTGCTGAAGCCCGCTCTCAGGGAAGCACGGGCTCGACCGGATAAGCCGGTGCGCCATCCAGCGCCGCGGCGCAGACGCCGGCCAGTTCGAGCAAGCGCAGGTCCGAGCCGGGCGGGCCGACGAACTGCAGGCCGGCCGGCAGGCCGTCGGGCAGCAGGCCCATCGGAATGCTCACCGCGGGGCATCCGGCGAGACTGGCAAACGCGGTGAGGTCGGCCTGCGAATCGGGCACCGGAGCATCCAGCGAAAACGCGCCCTGCGGTGTGGTCGGCAACACCAGCACATCGACCTGCGCGAACAGCCGCCGCGCCTTGAGCTGGGCGGCGTCGAGCATGCGATCGGCGGCGACGTAGTCGGCGGCGCTCTTGCCGCGTGCCCAGTCGAGCATGGTGCGAAACGCGGGTGACACCGGGTGCGCCGCGTCGGCGAGGTCGGCGGCAAAAGTATGCAGCATCTCGGCTTCCATCAGCAGCAGTCCGGCACGGCGCATGCGCGCATACGGCCAGTCGCTGAAGTCCACGTGCTGGCGGTCGCCCAGCTCATGTTCGAGCCGCGCCAGGGCCGCGTCGAAAAGAGCCTGCATCGGCGCCGCGATGCCGGCAGCGACGGGATCGGCGAGCACGCCGGTGCGCAACCGGCCCGGCTCCCAGTCGGGCAGCGCCAGCGCGACGCGGCGCCGGCGCGAACGCGGATCATCGGCATCGTGGCCGGCCAGCACCTGCAGCAGCATGCTCAGATCGCCGACCTCGCGCGCCAGCAGACCGACACTGTCCAAACGCCGCGCCGCCGGCACCAGGCCGCGCGCGGACAGCTCGCCGTGGGTGGGCTTGAGCGCACAAACGCCGCAGTAGCTGGCCGGAATGCGCACCGAGCCGAGGGTATCGGAACCCAGCGCTGCTGCGACCATGCCGGTGGCCACCGCCACCGCCGAGCCGCCGGACGAGCCGCCCGCCGTGTAGCCGATACGGTGCGGGTTGTGCGTGGCGCCGAAGTGCGGATTGGCGGTGACCGCGCCCAGCGCGCCCTCGTCCAGCGCGGTCTTGCCGAGGATCACCGCACCGGCGGCGCGCAGCCGCGCGACCACGTGGGCGTCGTGCGCCGCGGCGTGACTGTCGCGGCCGGGCAACCCGGCGCGGGTCGGCCAGCCGGCGATGTCGAGATTGTCCTTGACCGCGATCGGAATGCCGTCGAGACGGCCGAGCACGCCCTCGCGGCGACGGCGTTCGGCGGCCTCGACCTGCTCGCGCACCAGCTCCGGCCGCACGTCGACGAAGGCATGCAGCAACGGGTCGAGCCGGGCCACGGTATCCAGGCTGATCTCCGCCAGTGCCGTCGGCGTCATGCGGCCGCTGGCCAGCCCATGCAGCAGCTGGAACAGACCGGCGCGACGCAGTTGCACGGCAGCAAGCGGTGACTCGGCATCCATCGGCAACCCCCTCCGGCAAAGGCGCGATCATAACGCCCGCATTGCCGGCGTCGCAGGGAAGCCGGACAATCGAACGCCTGTTTGACCCTGCCTTTCACCCCGACCGGAGCGCGCCATGAGCGATCGCGATGTGATGGAGTACGACGTCGTCACCGTCGGCGCCGGGCCGGCCGGGCTGGCTTTCGCGATCCGTCTCAAGCAGCTCAAGCCCGATGCGCGCGTGTGCGTGATCGAAAAAGCCTCGGCGGTCGGGGCGCAGATCCTCTCCGGCGCAGTGATCGAACCGGAGCCGCTCAATGCGCTGCTGCCGGAATGGGGCAAGACGCCGCCGCCGGTGTGCGTGCCGGTGACGAAGGACGAGTTTTGGTGGCTGCGCAGCCCGGATAAGGCGCTGAAAATGCCGACGCCACCGCAGATGCACAACCACGGCAATTTCATCGTCAGCCTCGGTGCGCTGTGTGCATGGCTGGCGCCGCAGGCCGAGGCGCTGGGCGTCGAGATCTATCCCGGCTTCGCCGCCGCCGAACCGCTGATCGACGACCAGGGCGCCGTGGCCGGCGTGCGCATCGGCGACATGGGCGTGGCACGCGACGGCAGCCACAAATCGAATTACACCCAGGGCATCGACATCAAGGCGCCGCTGACGGTGCTGGGCGAAGGTTGCCGCGGGCACCTCAGCAAGCAACTGATCGCGAAATACGGCCTCGACCGCGGCGTCGATCCGCAGACCTACGGCATCGGCCTCAAGGAGCTGTGGCAGCTGCCGGCCGGGCGCGGCGAGCCGGGCAAGGTGGTGCACACGCTGGGCTGGCCGCTCGATCCCGCGACCTATGGCGGCAGCTTCCTGTATCACCTCGACGGCGACCGCGTGGCGGTCGGTTTCGTGGTCGGGCTGGATTACCGCGATCCGCTGTTCTCGCCGTTCGAGGCCTTCCAGCAGTTCAAACACCACGCTCGCATCAAGCCGCTGCTCGAAGGTGGGCAGATTCTCTCCGCCGGCGCGCGCGCGCTGGTCGAGGGCGGCTATCAATCGCTGCCGCGGGTCGAGATGCCGGGCGCGCTGCTGATCGGCGACGCTGCCGGTCTGCTCAACGTGCCCAAGATCAAGGGCACGCACCAGGCCCTGCGCTCGGCGATGCTGGCCGCCGAGCACATTGCCGAACGCGGCAGCAGCTTGGGCTGGGATGCGCGCCTGCGCGCCTCGGGGGTGGTCGACGAACTGCGCCGCGTGCGCAATATCCGCCCCGGTTTCAACAAGGGGCTGTGGCTGGGTCTGGCCAACGCCGGCTGGGAAACCGTCAGCGCCGGATTGTCGCCGTGGACGCTGCGCAACCATGCCGATCACGCCCAGCTGGCGCGCGTCGATGCGCAGCAGTCGCCGCGGCGTGCTTACGTCGAACGCACCCTGCCGCCGCGCGATCGCCTGGCCAGCGTGTACCTGGCCGCGACCGAGCACGACGAAGACCAGCCGATCCATCTGCATGTGACCGACACCAGCATCTGCATCGGCCGCTGCGCCGAGGAGTACGCCAATCCGTGCACGCGCTTCTGTCCGGCGAGTGTGTACGAGATGATCGATGACACCGCCGGCAAGCGCCTGCAGATCAACGCCGCCAATTGCGTGCACTGCAAGACCTGCGACATCAAGGATCCTTACCAGATCATCAACTGGGTGACGCCCGAGGGCGGCGCCGGTCCCCACTACCAGAACCTGTGAGCGCAAGACTGATGAGTCCGCTCCGATGAGCGCGCGGCGATGAAGCGCGCGCCACCCGCGCCGCACGCACCGGGCTATCACGGCGACGACCGCTGGCTGCTGCTGTGGGCGGCACTGATCGGCGTGGTCGGTGCGCTGGCCACGGTCGTCTTCCACGAGGGCATGGCCTTCACCGAGCGCCTGGCCACGCAGCATCCGGGCAGCCTGGTCGCGGCGGCACGCACGCTGGCTCCGTGGCGGCGCGCGATCACGCCGGCACTGGGCGGCATCGCCGCCGGCGTGTTCCTGTGGCTGGCGCGGCGCATCGCCAAGGGCAGGAAACAGTTGGACTATCTCGAGGCCGTTGCCGTCGGCGACGGCCGTCAGGGCGTCAAAGACACCCTGCTGCACAGCCTGTCTTCGCTATGCACCATCGGCTCCGGCGGCTCGGTCGGCCGCGAGGGCGCGATGGTGCAGCTAGCCGCTGCGACCGGCTCGTGGATCGGCCAGCTCGGCCGCTTCGACGGCGACGACCTGCGCCTGCTGCTGGCCTGCGGCGCCGCCGCGGGCTTCGCCGCGGCCTACGACGCGGCGCTGTCGGGCGCGATCTTCATCGCCGAAATCGTCTACGGCACGCTGGCGATCCGTCGCCTCGGCCCGCTGATGGTGGCTTCGGTGGTGTCCGAAGTCACCGTGCACCAGGCGCTGGGCTACGCACCCGTGTACAAGATTCCGCCGCTGCACGTGTCCTCGCTGTGGGAGCTGCCGCTGTTCCTGCTGATGGGGCTGGCGATGGGCGCGCTGGCGCCGCTGTTCATGGGCACGCTGGACGGCGCGCACCGGCTGGCCTCGCGACTGCCGCTGGGTCTGCCGCTGAAACTGGCGTTGGGCGGCCTGGTGGTCGGCGCGATCTCGATCGGCTGGCCCGAGGTCTGGGGCAACGGCTACAGCGTGGTCAACGACGTGCTGCAGCATCCCTGGCCGCTGGCGCTGATCGTCGCCGTGCTGATCGCCAAGGTGTTCGCCACGGCCGCCACCACCGGCTCGGGCGCGGTCGGCGGCGTGTTCACGCCGACGATCTTCGTCGGCGCGATGCTCGGCCTGCTCGCTGGCAGCGCCGCGCACGCGCTGTGGCCGGGCTCGTCGATGCCGGCGGTGTACGCGGTGATCGGCATGGGCGCGTTTCTGGCTGCCACCACGCATGCGCCGCTGATGTCGTTCCTGATCGTGTTCGAGATGACGCTGGAGTATCAACTGGTGCCCGCACTGATGCTGTCGTGCCTGGCGGCCTACCACGTCTCGCGCGCGATCCGGCCGCAGTCGATCTACCACGAGGCGCTGCATCGCGACACCGCGAACGAGGACGACCCCTACGCCGCGCCGCCCCCATCCCCGTCCCGGGGGACCTAGCGGGATGAGTGATCCACGTCTGCCGCGCAACGTGCGCCTGCTGCTGGCCGCGCGCGGTGCGCGCAGCGTCGGCCAGGGCGCCACCGTGGCCAGCTTCAGTCTTTACCTGCACGCGCTGGGCTACAGCGGCGCGGCGATCGGCACGGTGCTGATGGCGGGCCTGCTGTTCGGCGCGCTGATGACACTGATCGTCGGGCCGCTCAGCGACCGCCGCGGCCGCCGCGGCCTGCTGCTGGGCTATGAGGTGGCCGCAGCCATCGCCGCGCTGGCCGCGATGCTCTCGCGCACCGAGTGGGTGCTGATCGCCGCCGCCACCATCGCCGGCTTCGGCCGCGGCGCCAACGGCGCGGCCGGCCCCTTCGCTCCGGTCGAGCAGGCCTGGCTGGCGCGCGAGGTCGACGG